>NZ_PJBK01000030.1:0-39340 GCF_002836155.1 Pseudoalteromonas sp. GutCa3
TAACTACTAACTACTAACAAACATTAAAAAGGCCGAGTAAATTAAATTTACTCGGCCTTTTGCTCAGCTATTAAAGTTAACTATTTTGTTAAAGCGCTTTTATAACGACTCTACGCCCATGTTATATAGCGTAAAACCAAATATATCAGCATACTGCTCAATTGTTTTACTCGTTGGTGTACCTGCACCATGCCCCGCATTTGTTTCTATGCGGATAAGCGTTGGATTATTACCCGTTTGCTTTGCTTGAAGCTCAGCGGCAAACTTAAACGAATGCGAAGGGACAACGCGGTCATCATGATCGCCAGTTGTAATCATAGTGGCTGGATACTCAACACCTGCTTTTACATTATGAAGTGGTGAATAGCCTTTAATGTATTCAAACATTTCTTTGCTTTGCTCACTGGTACCGTAGTCGTATGCCCAACCAGCGCCCGCAGTGAATGTATGGTAGCGCAGCATATCAAGTACGCCTACAGCAGGTAGAGCCACCTGAAATAAGTCTGGGCGCTGTGTCATTACTGCGCCAACTAACAAACCACCGTTAGATCCACCGCGAAGTGCTAAGCGCTTTTTAGACGTGTACTTTTTATCTTTTAAGTACTCAGCCGCTGCAATAAAGTCGTCAAACACATTTTGCTTTTGCAATTTTGTGCCGGCATTGTGCCAGTCTTTACCGTACTCACCACCACCGCGAATATTAGCAACGGCGTACACACCACCTTGCTCAAGCCATACTGCATTAACGGGGCTAAAGCTTGGCGTTAAACTAATATTAAAACCACCGTAACCGTATAAAATAGTAGGGTTTGAACCATCAAGCTTAATGCCTGTTTTATAGGTAATTACCATCGGTATTTTAGTGCCGTCTTTTGATGTGTAAAACACTTGCTCAGACGTGTAATCATCACTATTAAAATCAATAGCCGACTTACGATAAACACCCGATTCACCCGTAGTTACATCAAACGTATAAGTAGTACCTGGTGTTTTGTAGTTAGTGAACGAATAATAAAGCGTTGTTTGATCTTTTTTACCGCCAAAACCACGTGCAGTACCCACGCCTGGTAATGTAATTTCGCGAATTAACTCACCTTTTTTGTTGTACTGTTTTACCTGTGAAATCGCGTCAACCATGTAGTTGGCAAAAAAGGTATCGCCACCTTTTGTAAGATTTAGTACGTTTTTGGTTTCTGGAATTAAATCAACCCAATTTTCAGGGCTTGGGTTACTTGCATCAACCGTCACTACTTTCTTGTTTGGTGCATTAAGGTTAGTAACTAAAAACAGCTTGCTGCCTTCGTTATCAATAACCGATGTATCTGAATCAGTATTTCCAACAACCGTTACAAACTCACTGTTTTCTTTTGTTAAATCTTTTATAAACAGCTTATTGCCTGAAGTAGACGTACTAGCTGAAATGAGTAAGTAGCGGCCGTCATGGGTTACATCAGCGCCTACATAGCGATGTTTTTGCTCATCAGTTTCACCAAATACAACACGGTCAGCAGACTGAGCAGTACCTAGCTTATGGTAATACGCTTTATGCTGATCTGTTTTAGCCGAAAGCTCACTGCCTTTAGGTTTTTCGTAACTTGAATAATAAAAACCTTCGTTGCCTAACCAATCAATGCCACTAAATTTAACGTCAACAAGCGCTTCTTCAACTTGCTCTTTAGTATGTGCATCAATAACTATAATTTTGCGCCAATCGCTGCCGCCTTCAGATATTTGATACGCGAGTAATGACCCATCTTTTGAAAACGATAAACCCGACATAGACGTCGTACCATCGTCACTAAACTTGTTTGGATCTAAAAATACTTCAACGTCGCCGCCATCTTTACTGCGGTACAAAACATATTGATTTTGCAGGCCATCGTTTTTATAAAAATAGGTGTAATCGCCTTCAGTAAAAGGAGCGCCTATTTTTTCGTAATTCATTAGTTTTTCAAGGCGCTGCTTTAACTTATCGCGATAAGGGATTTGTTCTAAATAAGAAAACGTTAAATTGTTTTGCGTTTTAACCCAATCGGCAGTCTCGTCGCTCATATCATCTTCAAGCCAACGATATGGGTCGCTAACGGCTTCTTCAAAGTAGGTGTCTACGATATCGCCTTTTTTTGTTTCTGGGTATATAACTGCGTTAACTTGCTTCATTGGTGCTTTTACTTCTTCTTGAGTTACCGTATTAGTTGGCTCTGAACAGCCGCTAAGCGCTACAATTACAGCACATGCTAGAGTGTGTTTAAACATCCTGAGTTCCATTCTTATTTATTAATAGTGCGCCTAAGTTATTAACTTTTAGCCCTTTTGTCTATTTAGATGCGTTAAGCGCCATTTATCGCTGTAAACAAATGTAAACTTACGCTTTAATAGCACGACCCTCATTAAAATAAAAAACAATAAAAGAGCACACTATGCAAAGTACAAACCCCACGTTTAAAAGCTTTAAAGCCTTCTACCCTTATTATTTAAAAGAGCATCGCAATGTTACTTGCCGCCGCTTACATTTTATAGGAAGCACCCTCGTTCTTGCTGTAATCGCAATAGCATTATTAAAACAACACTACAGTTTATTATGGCTATTACCTGTTATTGGATATGGATTTGCGTGGGTCGGGCATTTCTTTTTTGAAAAAAACCGCCCAGCTACTTTTAAACACCCTTTTTACAGTTTGTGGGGAGATTGGGTAATGTTTAAAGATATGCTTGTTGGAAAAATTAAATTTTAACACTATTTTTAGCACTCTTTTTTATACCAATTACTTATAAAAACAAAATTGCTTCATGCTTTAAAGTATAGGTTCTAATAAGTAGTACATAATTTATAGTACACCCATTAAATGTTAATTTGGTTAACATCTAATGGGTTTATTTGTATTTTAAATTTAAAAAAATATTTATAAGCTCAACAGCTATTTATTGCCAGCCCAATAAAAATGGTTCCCTACCCATAATTAATTTAACCCATCAATCTCGTCTTACCAGTTAATTAAACGTTAAATTTAATTTTTTAATATAATTCATTATCCATCAATTACTTAGCAATTACCTTCGCTATATAACTAAAACAATGATCATTATAAAAAACAACCAAATGTAATTATAAAAACCCTTAAATTAATTGAATGTTATTCAATTGACTGACTTTGTTAATTAAGTATATGTTCAAGGTAACAAAGAGGTTTATACCAATCCGCTTAATTAAGTGATCTATTTTGAGGATGGAAAAACGTGTTGATAGCTAGGCAAAAAATTCGCTATTTAGTTGCTCTAAATGAGAATTTTTTAACGCAGGTAACGGCACGTTTAGCCCCTAAAAATGATTAAGTATTATTGCGGGTTGGTATTAATCTTTTTGTACAAAACTAAAATAATTCAATGGGTATGGGGAAATACAGCATGAATAGAAAACCGTTATTTAAATTACAGCAATCGGTACCACAAATATTACTCGCAATGAGCGCGTCTGCTGCACTACTTGGTTCGCTCTGCGTAAATGCTGCAGAGCAAGACATTAAAGCAGAAGAAAACATCGAACAAATAAGCGTAATTGGCTCTCGCCGATTAGGCCGTACAGTAGAAGACAGCGCAGTACCCATCGATATAATTGGTGCAGATGCACTTAAAAATTCAGGCTTTACTGAAACGAATGCCCTGCTTAGCAGTTTATTACCCAGCTTTAACTTCCCACAAGCATCACTTACTGATGGCAGCGACCATGTACGTCCCGCTCAGCTTCGTGGCTTAGCACCCGATCACACCTTAGTGCTTGTTAATGGTAAGCGCCGCCACAGCAACGCATTACTTAACTTAAATGGCTCAACGGGTCGTGGTTCATCATCGGTTGACTTAAATGCGATACCTGCAAATGCTATTGCCCGTATTGAAGTATTACGCGATGGTGCAGCAGCGCAATATGGCTCTGATGCGATAGCTGGTGTTATTAATATTGTACTTAAAAGTGCCAGCAGCGGTGGTTCAGTTGCGGCTATATATGGTGCTAACGTAACCGAAATGGACGGTGTACCACAGCTAAAATCTGTATCTGAAGGCAGTGATGGTAATTTAGCATTTACTGAAGGAGGCGATCGCTCTTTAACAGACGGCCAAACACTAACGCTGCAAGGTAATATGGGTTTTGAACTTGGCGATAATGGCTTTTTAAACATTTCAACAGAATACCGCGACCGCCATTCAACTAACCGCTCAGACTACGATAACCGTGAAAACTACGCACGCATAGATGACGGTTCAGTAGATGGCGCGCTTGACCCACGTGAACTTACCGTAAATCGATATAACCATAACTTTGGTAATGGCGATGTTGAAGACTTTTCTGTGTTTTATAACGCAGGGTATCAATTAACAAACGAAGTAGATTTATATTCGTTTGGCTCTTACAGCAAACGTGAAGGCGAAGGCGGCGGTTTTTATCGCCGTGCAAGCGATAGCCGTAATATAGAAGAAGTTTATCCTGATGGCTTTTTACCTGTTATCACCTCAGACATAGATGACTTTTCACTGGCACTTGGCGCTAAAGGTTTTGTAAGTGAATGGAATTACGATGTATCGGCCGTATATGGTCAAGATGCATTTGAGTTTGGTGTTATAAATAGCTTAAATACCTCATACGGCCCTACTAGCCAAACAAGCTTTGATGCAGGAACACTTACCTACGATCAACTTACTTTAAACGTTGATTTTAGTCGTGAAGTAGACGTCAGCTTTTTAGAAAGCTCGGTAAGTGTAGCTGTAGGTGCTGAGTATCGCCGCGAAGGATACCAAATAGATGCAGGGGAAGAAGCATCATATGCACAAGGGTCATTTGGCCCAGGCGGCGAAGTAACCGACCCAGTTGATGGCCCATTTGGCGCAGCGGGCGCACAAGTATTCCCAGGGTTTACACCCGAGTCTGAGGGCGATAATAGCCGCCATAACGTGAGCTTGTATATAGACCTTGAAACCTACCTAACCGACGATTGGAATTTAGCGGTTGCCGCCCGTTATGAAGATTACTCGGACTTTGGCGATACACTTAACGGTAAAGTTGCGACTCGTTATTCATTAACTGAAGACTTAGCGCTGCGCGCCTCTGTATCAACTGGTTTTAGAGCACCCTCTTTGCAGCAACAATACTTTACCTCAGTGGCCACTGTATTTGTTGATGGCGAACCAACCGAAACAGGTACGTTCGCACCAAGCAGCGATGTAGCAAAAGCACTGGGCTCACCAGGTCTTGATGCTGAAGAAGCAACAAACTACGGCGTAGGTTTTACATGGTCTACCGACTTTAATTTCAGCTTATCGGTTGATTACTACCAAATATTAATTGATGACCGCATTGTGTTATCAAACAACTTATCGGGCGATGCTATTGCCGATTTACTTCAAGGCACAGGTGCTAACCAAGGTCGTTTCTTCTTAAATGCAATTGACAGTAAAACCCGTGGTGTGGATGTGGTTGCCTCTTATAATGTAGCAACTGATGGTTATGGCGATTTAGCCTTTAACCTAGGTTACAACTACGGTAAAAATGAAGTAACAAATATTATCGACCCACCAGCAGAGCTGCAAGGTGCAGGGTTTGATCAAGACAACTTGTTCTCAGGCACTGAACTGCGTCGTTTTGAAGTAAGCACACCGCGTAATAAGTACAACTTAAGCGCAACGTGGACTAACGACGACATACGTACCACGCTTAGAACAACGCGTTACGGTGAAACTCAAGACCCTTCAGATATCCCAGAACGTAACGAAGTGCTTAAGCCTAAATGGATAACCGACTTAGATGTCGCCTACTCGCTTAGTGAAAACTTATCGCTGAGCTTAGGGGCTAATAACATTTTTGATGTTTACCCAGATGCAACCCGTGAAAATGTTGACGATGTAACCACCTTCTCTCGTTTATTTGCTTACTCTAGCTTCTCGCCGTATGGATTTAACGGACGCTACGTGTACGGCAAAATAGAAATGAAGTTTTAATAAGCACAGCTTAAAGTAACCAAACACACAAAAGCCACCGATTAGGTGGCTTTTTAATGCGAGTTAGAATCAAATCTATAATTAGATTTTAGTTAACCAGCCGTGTTTGTCTTCACTTTTACCCCATTGAATATCGTTCAATGCTTGGCGAAGGCGTGCAGTAGTTGGGCCTGGCTCGCCAGTACCTACTTTGTATTCTTTATCGTTATGAATAAATGTACCCACAGCAGTTAGTACAGCTGCAGTGCCCGAAAGCGCCGCTTCGGTACCTGGTTTAGCAGCACGCTCTAATAGCTCAGTAACGCTAAAGTTACGCTCGCTTACCGTCATACCTAAATCTTTGGCTATGGTTAAAATACTATTACGCGTTACGCCATGTAAAAACGTGCTATCAAGCGCTTTAGTAATAATTTCGTTGCCATCAATAAGTATAAAGTTAGCAGCACCGGTTTCTTGTACGTCGCCACCTGGGCAAAATAAAATTTGATCTGCTTGATACTTAGTTCGTGCAGCACTAATAGGTGCTAGAGCACTGGCGTAGTTACCACCACTTTTTACCATTCCCATGTGCGGGGCGCAGCGCATGCCATCTTCTTCAAGCAGTACACGCAGTGCAGTTGCACCACCGGCAAAGTAATCACCTACTGGCGATAGTAACGTATATAAAAGCGAGCTCATTGATGGCGCTGCCGCTTTACCAATTGCAGCCTCAGTACCAATATGGGTTGGGCGAATATACATAGAGCCCGGCGGTAATGGCGTTTCATCTGCGTATTCGCGCATAATATCGATAATCATCGTTTTTAGCATATCGCTGTCAAAACTCGGTAAGCTTAATAGCGCTGAGCTTTGTTGCATGCGTGCAATGTTTGCATCCATTCTAAAAAGATAAACAGAACCATCTTCATGGCGAAAGGCTTTTAAGCCTTCAAAACATGTACTTGAATAATGAAGAACGTGCGCACCAGCATGAAGTTCAAGTTTATCGGAAGGGACAATTGAGCTTTCGCTCCATTTATTATCAGAAAAACGAGCTTGAATCATCTGCGGCATAAACACGGTACCAAATGCGGCCATTTTAATCTCTCTTGTGTGGTCTATTTTCCTCCATTGTATGACAATCACACGCTGTTTAACCATAGCTAAAGTAAGGCTTTTTTAATTAACTATGAGAAATTTTTGCAAGTGCTGTTTACTAATCAACCGCATTGGGTGCTATAAACAAAAAAATCGGCTAATACAGTTGCACTAGCCGATTTTTTAAAGGTAAATAATTTACTTGAACGAATATCTAATAATACGTTTTAGCACCGAGGTATACTGTTTAAAAAAGCTACCTGTATGGTAATCAATACCGTGTTTTTTCAAAACGGCTTGTACTTGAGGTGCAACTTCTTGGTAGCGCGAAGACGGCATATCTGGAAATAAGTGATGCTCTATTTGGCAGCTCAAATGCCCCGTTAAAACATGAAACCAATGCGACCCTTTAATATTAGACGAGCCCAGTACTTGGCGATAATACCACTGCCCTTGCGTTTCGTTTACGCAGTCTTCTTGTTTAAAAGTTTGTGTTTCTTCTGTAAAGTGACCACAAAATATTATGGTCGACGTCCATAAATTACGGATTAAGTTTGCCAGTAAATTCCCCGCCAATACCCATAAAAATAATGGGCCTGCAAGTAACGGAAATATCGCATAATCTTTAATTAACTGGCGAGCGCCTTTACTAAAAAAGCGCTGCTTTAATGTAGAGTGTGATACAAGCCCTTCACGGTTTTCTTTCTTTTTACCAATAAAAACACGCTCTGCAGCTAACTCGTGATACGACACGCCCCACTGAAATAACACACTTAAATTAATATACGTAAAAAACTGCCATACATTTTTAAAACGCCACTTAAAATCATCGCTTAAACGCAACAAGCCATAACCAAAGTCTCTGTCTTTACCAATAATATTAGTATACGTATGGTGTTCAAAGTTATGAACGCGATGCCAACTTTGCCCGTCGCACGCGATGTCCCACTCATAATGTTGTGAGTTAAGTTGCTTGTCGTTCATCCAATCGTATTGACCATGCATTACATTGTGGCCAATTTCCATATTGTCTAAAATTTTAGCAAGCGCTAATAGCAACACGCCTGCAACCCACAATAGTGGCTGAATAAAACCAAGCATTAGCAAAATTCGCCCGCTCCATTCACACACTCGCTGTTTGCGCACAACAGAGCGAATATAGTCAGCATCTTGTTGGCCAACTTTGCCAAGGGTGTCCATTTTAATGGCATCTAGCTCGCTTGCGAGCATGTCATAGTTAATGTTTTTCATAATTGTAACTCCAAATCACTAACAGGTTGGCTTACGCAAAGTTGGATTAATTGCTCGCCGTTGTCACTCAATTCACCTGTTTTTAAATTACGTACCACGCCTGACTTTTTAATACATTGGCATTGATGGCAAATACCAATACCGCAACCGCGTTTAACGGGGAGCTTTTTTTCTTCAAACTGAGTCAGTAAAACATCGTTGCCCGATACAACATGGGCACTGGCGTTAATTTTTACATTAAATTGGCTATCGTCGTTTAAGGTAGGCAGCGCTAAACCAAATGCTTCTTGGTAATAATTTAGCTTATGAGTTTTAGCAAAATCGCTCACCGTTTGCATAAATGCTGCAGGGCCACAGCAGTAAATGTCTGGGTTTTCCCACGGCTTAATATTGCTGGTTATATCGCTTGATTGCTCACGCGTTAATAATAAAAACGAAAAATGCTCAAATTGCGCTGCCAACTCACTTAGCTCATCAACACATTGATGCTCAGTGGCTTTTGCGTAATACACTAACGACACTTTTTGCGTAGTTTGGCCTAAGTAATCATCAAGCATAGCTAGCATAGGTGTTATACCCGAGCCACCGGCAATAAAAGTGGCTGGCGTGTGTGTGTTTTTAAATACAAAGTCGCCGCTTGGCGCAGAAATATTGCACCACAAACCCGCTTTTAATGCACTGCTGAGTAAGCCAGTAAAGCGCCCTTGCGCATTTGTTTTAATTAGTAAACGCACTAACCCAGTATTTTTAAATTGCTGAGCGCTTGAGGCCACGGTAAAAACGCGTGTTAATAATCGCCCATTAATTTCAACCGTTAAACTTATATGTTGCCCTGACGTATGCGCCCGCCATTGTTTGCTTGGCTTAAGTTGCACACTTAAAAAACCGCCATCAAGCACAGCGGTACTAACTACTTGCGCTCTAAACTGCCCTGCACGCCACGCAGGTTTAAACACCTGCATTACGGGCTCTATGTAGCCTGCAAAACTTTGATGGTGTAAAAACCATTTTGAAAATTGGTTTAATACTTGAGTCATCATGGTTAAATCTCTATCAAATCTTAATTACTTTGAACTTACACGTGTACGCCCAAACTTCAGCGCACAAGTGTACGCTCAAATTTTAAGTTTTCAACCCCAATAGAGTAATTATTCAATTTTTATTAGCGCAATTTTCTAAAACAATTTCCTGTGATGAGGTAATTTTAAAACATATAAGTGTGCATTTTTCATTCAACTCAACACTTAACAAATTTATTTACGCCATGATAAGGTTATGTAAGATTGGATTAATTTTGGAAGCCATAATGATAAATTTAAGGTCACATAACACTCACCCTAAACTAATAAGTGCAGGCTTAGCCGTTGCTATATTTGCTACTAACGCACCCGCGCATGCAAAAAGCGATTACGTAAAAAACTATAAGCAGCTCGATACTTTATCGCTTAGCGTTAACGCAGTAACAGCGGCAGAAGGTGTAGTTATACCTTGGGCTATTGAGCCTTTAGCTAATGGTGATTTACTAATATCTGAGCGCAGTGGAGCGTTATTTTTATTACCTAAAAATACCACTAAATTAACTAAGGTTTCAGGGCTTCCCGACATTGACGCTAATGGCCAAGGTGGATTACTTGATTTATCACTACACACCGATAGTAAGCAAAACCAATGGCTATACTTTAGTTACTCAAGTAGTGAGGGCAAAGGAAGCGGAAGTAACACCGCTTTAATGCGCGCCAAGCTAAGTAGCGATCATACGCAGTTGTCTGATCAGCAATTGCTATACAAAGGCGAGCATAATACTACCAAAGGCCAGCACTACGGCAGCCGTATTGTGTTTGATGATGAAGGTTATGTTTATTTTTCAATTGGCGATCGCGGCTCGCGCGACATAAACCCGCAAGATCTCACTCGCGATGGCGGTAAAATTTATCGCTTACACGAAGATGGTAGTATCCCAAGCGACAATCCGTTTGTTAAACAAAAAGATGCAAAACATGCTGTATGGTCTTATGGGCATCGTAATCCACAAGGCATGTGGTTTGATAATCAAAATAATATTTTATGGTCTCACGAGCACGGACCGCGCGGCGGCGATGAGCTTAATATTATAAAAAAAGGCGCTAACTACGGGTGGCCTTTAGTAAGCTATGGCGTTAACTACAGCGGTACCAAGTTTACAGACCTTGAAGAAAAAGACGGCATGCAATCGCCCGTATTACATTGGACCCCTTCAATTGCCCCTTCCGATATGTTGTATGTAACGAGTGATAAATACCCAAAGCTTAAAGGTAAGCTATTACTAGCATCAATGAAATTTGCATTCATTAGCGCTCTGGAACTATCAAAAGGTAAGGTTGTTAAGCAATATAAAATACTCGATGGAATTGGCAGAGTACGCAGCTTAGCCCAAGGCAGTGATGGTTTTATTTATTTAGGTATTGATGGACAAGGTATTAAACGCCTGGAGCCAGAAACGTAAACACTAGAACTAGCACACAGTACGTTAATAATTACACCGTGTTTACTTTGCGCTTTTAAAGCGCAAAGTAAACATTTTCACCAAACAAAGAACTATTAAGCCCATTAATGCGTACACTAATTACATATAATTTAATAAATTAAGAGAATACTAATGTTTTCATTTTTAAAGCCTGATCCCGTAAAAAAACTGCGTAAAGAATACGACGTAAAACTAGAGCAAGGCATGCAGGCACAAAGAAAAGGCGACATTAAAAGCTTTGCCATGTTAAGTGCAGAAGCCGAAAAAATCTGGAGTGAAATAGAAACTCTAGAGGCTAAAAAAGCCAAGTAAATAATATTTAAATGCGTCTGCCCTGTTTTAAAAGTAGGAAGACGCGTTTAGTAAATATTCACGACCTCGCTTTACAGCTTCCACCATCCCTAAACCCCCTTTTATAATATGCTTACACAAACAAGTGTGCTTAAAGCGGCATCTTACGTTATCGCAGCCGTTTTTAGTGAATATTAAATGATTTAAAATCGGGTTTGGTTTTCATTTTAAATATTTAATTGCTGCATTTACATACCGCGCTGGCGTTTCCCCCTAAGTCTAAAAATGAGGACGTTTTCCTCTTTTCTGCATATTATTAAAAGAACAGCCCGACTTAAAGTTTAATACTCGCAATGTGTTACAGGATTTGTTATTAATATTAAAAATAATTAAGAGGACATACATTGCTCATAAAAAAGAGGAAAGTGTCCTCGATAAAGCTGTTAGCGGTCAAAGGTAGTTATGAGTAAAGATTCAGATTGGTATATCTTTCAGGAAGACATAAAAGATCACTTTGATTCGCTAGGAGCTGATGCAGAGACTAACGTCCGAGTTCAAGGTGTACGAACTTGCCATGACGTTGATGTATTCGTCAAAACCAAATTTTTGGGTGAAAACATTACTTGGATTGTTGAGGCTAAACATTGGAAGAGTAAAGTGACCAAGGCTCAAGTGTTAGCACTTAGGTCGATTGTAGACGACATAGGTGCAGATCGCGGATTTATTATATCTATAGCAGGGTTTCAAAGCGGTGCATTTGAAGCGGCTGAAAGCACCAATGTAAAACTTAAGACCTTCGATGAACTGAAGTCTGACACTAAGGGCATCATTGAGGCTGAGATTTTAAAAACCTACTATAAACGCCTTGTACTTTTGGAAGATAGGTATTGGTCTCACTCTAAAAGGGTGAGAATTGAATATGGTCTTCGTCACGATGTAATAGACTATTCAATGCAATTTACAGGGCAACAATTACTAACAACAGCGCGAACAGCAATAATGGCTGCTGAGGAGCGAAATTACCCAATCGACTTGGAATCCTTTCTAAAGGAGCAACAGGGCGAAAAAATTGCACATAACTTTCAGCAGCTTTCCATGTGGTTGAATCTCAACTTAAATCATTTTGAAGAGAAGCTACTTAATGCTGAATGGGAAATGTACAAAAATGGTGATTATAGCCCTGATACAAGTAGAACTAGAGATAATGAAACAACCACCACTGAAATGATGGCTAAAGCAATCTACAACGCAGGAAAAGACCGCTAACAGGGCCAGCCAGAGGGACCAAAAACCGCCGCTTCGCTCTGGTTTTTCGGCCTCTGCTGGCGGCGTTAACTTTCATGGAGAGAGTCGTGTCATTCGAACCTACATCTGATAATAACGATTACAGATTAACTAAAAATCAGCATTTCCATATGAAAGCTATTTTAAAAAGGTTTTCTCTAAATAATATGTTGCAGGTCAGCTTTAAAGGAGCTGAGACTAAATCTATTGGAGTTAAAGGTTCTTGTTTTCTTGGCAATAGAGCATGGTCACAAGAATGTGAAACATTAGTGAGCCATCCAATAGAGAATAAATTTTTAAGGGAAGTTGATCGAATTGAAAGTGGAGAAAGTATTTCAGATCATAAGGCTATATCTGATTATCATTTGTTGTGGTATTTTCGGTGGCACTACTCCATAAATCAGGCAGAGGATTCAGAGTTATTTAATAATTTTCCTTGTGGAACTCTAGATAAAAATACTGAAGAACTCATTGAGTCATTAGGTAAAGTTCCTGTTAGAACTGGCGGTAAAATTGCTGGAAGGTTTACTGCTACTCTAGATATTAAACAATTACTCATCGATAATAAGGATGTTTATTCGGGTTATCAGTGGCAAATATTAGAGTCTAATGATAAAAAATTCATATCGGCTGATTGCTATGCAAAGTCAATGGGGATGGCAATATCCCCCAAGTATTATTTAATGGCGATTAAAGGGGGTGAAGAAGAACATCGAGTAATTAATAATGTCGAAGTTAATGATCTTAACCGAAGCTCAATTGAAATAGCACAAAATTTTTATTTTGGCTGTAATGAAAGTTAATCGAGTAGCCGGAGGTCTCTAACCTCCAGCCCCACACCACCCATCATGCGGGTCAAAGAATTATAGTGACACCCATCCTAATTACCTTGAACCGACTTTCCTTTAAATAAAAAGCGGAACATTACAGTGAATAAAGGCATGAATAAATTGATCTTAAGGGGTCAAATGAAAGTGAATGCCTTACTTCACGCTGCGGCGACTGTATTGCCTTGTTCATAATATAGAAAAGCTGCAAAACACGATGCATTAAGAAGGGTAAGCCCTCTTACTCTAAATAAAAGCCACTCAAACACCCGTAATCCCTTCCAAAACGCCAATTAAAACAATATCAAACACTTCTATATTCTGCGTAAAAATACAGTAATCAATTGAACCAAAATAGGAACTCAGCTATGGTTTGTTTATCAATAAAAACAAATTTAAAAACGAGTTAATCTACAGGCTCGTTATGTGACTATCGTCTGTAGCAATTCCTGATTATTGAATTTATTAATGAAATGGTAGGTTAATGAAGGTATTTTTAGATACAAATATTTGGCGCTATATAGCAGATACTGGAGCTTTCAATACTTTAGTGGAAACTGCTTCAAATAATGGGATTGAATTGGTAGTTGCGCCTGCTTTAGTTCATGAAGTTAGACAGCTGAGGGATGATACCCTACGGAAAAAAATTCTTAACATTATTGCAAGTCCTCGTTTAGTTCGCTTAATGCCTGAAATTTATCTTGAAGCTGAAGATATTAAGAAAATAATGGAGAAGTACCGTAGAGAGTGGCTAATACCAAATCCCGACGGTTCTGAATGTAATTCATTAATAGATAACTGGACAAAATCCGAAGGCGGGTATTGGGAAGATGTAGCAAATGATATATCACCTCCAGTTACAGATGAAAGCCAACGAGGAGAATTGGAGCATGAGCTTGCACAACAAGAATCAAAAGAAATTCGCGTACGGATAAATGAGAAAAAATCTGTATTGCCTGCATCTTTAGATCTTAAAAAGGTCTATTTTCCTCTATCTGCTGAAAATTCAGAACCTGAAAGGGAGTTTGTTGAATACTGGCGAGCTCAAAGTTTGTATCTTTTTAAAGCTGAATTTGCAATTTATACCAGTCCATATCGGGAGTGGCTTGATTACTTCATTGAAGTTTCAAAAATTGAAAGTCAATCGGATTTGTTGGCTGGTCTATGGTACAACGAGGTTTCGATTAATGAACTACCTAGGGAGTGGTTACGTGGGGCATTCATGTATCTACAATGCTTTCATAAAATAACCTCTGGCACACCCGGAGATTCGCAACTAAGTTCACATTTAATAGATGTCGATGTAGTAATGTCCGCGGATAAGAATTTTATTCGGTTTGCAAAGCAGTGTAGACAAGATGCTCCATTTTCAATTGCTCAAGAGTACTTAATTTCTGCAGGTTCAACTGGTGTTGAGGAAGTAATACAACATATGCGTGAATTAAATTTATAACGTATATTCAACGTCACATAACAACACGCCCTGAGATGGACAGCAAGCGCTAAAGCTCACTTTCCACCGCAAATTTTAACAGCGGTGATCCCTTACTTTTCAATGCGGTTAAGTAAGTTGATTCATCGTAGGGCGTATGTGTTTTCCAGCACCTAAATAGGATTCGTATCCACTTAAATGCCAATGATCTGATGATGGTATTATGAGGTTTTCCTTTGGCTTCTTGCTGCCGATAATATGCTTTAGCCCAAAATGAATAACGCACAGATAATCCAGCCCATTCCACAAATGTTTGCCTTAAAGAAAAATTAGGATGACACCCATCCTAATTACCTTGAACCGACTTTCCTTTAAATAAAAAGCGGAACATTACAGTGAATAAAGGCATGAATAAATTGACCTTACGGGGTCAAATGAAAGTGAATGCCTTACTTCACGCTGCGGCAACTGTATTGCCTTGTTCATAATATAGAAAAGCTGCAAAACACGATGCATTAAGAAGGGTAAGCCCTTTTACCCTAAATAAAAGCCACTCAACCACCCTTAATCCCTTCCAAAACGTCAATTAAAACAATATCAAACACTTCAATATTCTGCGTAAAAATACAGTAATCAATTGAACCAAAATAGGAACTCAGCTATGGTTTGTTTATCAATAAAAACAAATTTAAAAACGAGTTAATCTACAGGCTCGTTAGTGGTCCTTAACAATGGGTTTTCAAATTTAGGATGAATGAAGAGAATGAAAATTACTTTATAGCAAAGTATGTAGCAGGTGCTTGTGAAACTGATGATTTGATCAATTATGCAAATTATAAGTTAAACAATGGCGTTTATTCTGACGAGCTACTGGATATTATTGATGCAGAACCTAAGTGTTGGGGAATTGTTTCACCTCTTTTTGAAAGACTTATTGCTCAACTACCTTCATTTGAGGATTCAATTAATTTAATAATTAAATATCACTTAAAGTTAATTGCTAGTGAGAAAGTAGACCCATTCATTCAATTTCGGCAGTTGCTAAATGATATTAATAATTTTGATCTATATGAAAACGTGGCTAAGTATGCTGGAGATAATGTAGGGATCGAACATCTTTATGGGTTGTATTACGCAAGAGATGATTTGGATGTAAATGATAATGATGGTGTTGTTGAAATAAGTGTTCTGATGCAAGAAAAATCTAAAAAATGGCTATCGGAACACTAACAAACGCATCAAAGAATTATAGTGACACCCATCCTAATTACCTTGAACCGACTTCCTTTAAATAAAAAGCGGAACATTACAGTGAACAAAGGTATAAATAAATTGACCTTACGGGGTCAAATGAAAGTGAATACCTTACTTCACGCTGCGGCAACTGTATTGCCTTGTTCATAATATAGAAAAGCTGAAAAACACGATGCATTAATGAGGGTAAGCCCTTTTAACCTAAAATAAAGCGACTAAAGCATCCATAATCCCTTCCAAAACGCCAATTAAAACAATATTAAACACTTCAATATTCTGCGTAAAAATACAGTAATCGATTGAACCAAAATAGGAACTCAGCTATGGTTTATTTATCAATAAAAATAAATAAAAAACGAGTTAATCTACAGGCTCGTTAGCTAACAATGTATATTACTACATTGTGACTATTACTATTTCAAGGAAGTAAATTTTGGAATCAACAAAAAAAGAAATTGAAAAAGTTGAAGTTAGCCTTCGGCTTCAGTTTATTCATAAACCGCTCAACCAAAAATGGTTCAGAGGTAAATACCCTTTTTTGATTCAAAATGAACCTTTTAAATATGGATTAAGAGTTAAAAATATAGGAAGTACAGCATTTTCTGGCGCTAGTATTTCTAAATTTAGAATGATACATCAACCAACACGGTTAGGCCAAGATGCGCAGAACCACCCTAAAATTAAGCCACTTAACCCAGAAGAAGAATACGAGTTTTACTTTGATAGGTATACTTTGTGGCACGAGGGCTCTATAGAGACAAGTTGCTCACTAATTCCCGACAGTGAAAAAGAAACAATAATGACCTATCAGCATCATCGAGATCATGATGTTGATGAAAAATATAAAGAAAATGAATGGTGGCATGACTATTATTGCCAAAGCCAGCAACAACTACTCCAAACTAGAACTAACAATTTAATCCTTGGGTTAACTGTAATTACTGTCGTAGAAGCTATTTTTGGTTTGAGTAATGTATTAAAAATGGGGGCTGGGATACTTGCTTGGACATTTAATTATATTTATCAAATGTTCGCGTGGCTTGCTAGCTAACAACACGCCCTGAGTATGCGTATTGAAACAAATAACTTCTGTTGATCCGAAAGTCTTGTTACAAACATTGATTGTTTCCGCTCAAATATTCGTGATCAACAGAAGCATATTCCATGTATTAATGAGATAGGTAAATACATTGATTAATAGAACGGAGTAACTATAAGAACTTCAAACGGAAAAAAATACAGTTAACTGTTTCCACTCCGTTCAACATTTTAGCCAACTACATTTTTTCGCTTAACTAGGCGTTATATTTCTTAAAAGGTTGAGTATTATCATTATGGACGAAGATAAATATCAGGTAGGAATTAAAGCGAATTTCATTAGCCTTATGTTACTTGAAGACGAGCTCAAACATTTTGATTTTATCCTTTCTAAGCCAATAGAAGAAATGCGAGACTGGATTGAAAAGCTTCGTGCGACTAGAGCCGTTTTTCTCACTTTATATAATATTAAAGATCTAACGACAAAGCTCAGGATTCAAAACCTACCTGAACATACAGCAAAAACAAAATCACTTAGAAAAAAACTGGAACTGGCAAACCATTTTAGGAATAAAGGTATAGGTCACCTTGATACAGAACTTCTAAAAAGAGCTGTTCAATGGAACCCATTGATGTTCGTAAAAGAACAAAAAGATACTACGGAGTTGAGGCTTGCTGATGCTCACCGAGCAGTAATTGAATCTTGTATAAACTCATATATTAATAAAGATGGCGTTCAAAAAGAGTTTGGTCATGAAATCGACTTGTTTTATTCTGAAGATACTGAAGAGTTTTATAAGTATTTAAAGTCAATAGTGGTGGATTCATTGGAGTGGATTTTGTTTTCTAAAAACATTCTGAATGAGAAAATAAACTATCACACAACGGAAGATATATTTGAGCTAGCCTCTGTAGCTGGCGCAACAAACTTTGATTTAAAAGGTAATTCAGATTTGAACTTTTGTAAGGCTGATTCAAAAACTAATATGGATAGAGGGTTAGAAAAATTAGCTTCGCAGGGTTTACCACAAGATGTTATCAATTTGATTAAGAGTAAATACGAAATATAACAAGAACTTTAAACGGAATTTGCTCTTTCCCCCATTTATTAGGTCTCATGATTATTTTCATCATACACATTCTCAGGATTTATTTGCATTAGCAGTGCTGGGTTATCTATTGGTTTAAACCCGTATTGCGCATAAAGGCCATGCGCATCAGAAGTCGCTAATAAAAAGCGCCTGAGCCCTTGCAGCTCAGGGTGCTCTACTATCGTTTTAATAAGTAACTTACTCAGCCCATTTCCTTGCGAGTGCGGGGCAATAAATACATCGGCTAAATAGGCAAAGGTTGCTTTATCGGTCACTACTCGGGCAAAGCCAACTTGTTCGTTATGAGCGCTGTAAACACCAAAGCACATTGAGTTATCAATAGCCGATTGCATCACACTTTTAGGAATGCCTTTGGCCCAATAGCTATTAGCAATAAAGTTATAAATAACGTTAAAGTTAAGTTTGCTTTTGTCTGTGCTTATTGAGTAGTTACTAATGTTTACTGTCATACGTTAGTAGTCTTTTTTACCAATGTTTTTATAAACATTTCTATAAAACGTTCCTATAAATAGTCTTCAACGTTGCTATAGCCTATAAATAATCTTTAACGCTTTTTAGCTGTTTGTCGTGTACTTTTGAAAGCACTAACAATGAGCAAATAGCCCCAAATAACGCCAGTCCCATATCAGATTGGGTATCCCACACGTAACCTTGAGTGCCTAAAAATGCCTCTGCATTTTCGCCGCTTAACACTGCAACCCACCACTCGATTAATTCATAAAAAGCACTAAATGCTAAACATACCGAAATAACAAAAGTGATTAACCAACCTTTGCCGTTTACTACTTTTTTGCGCAGTAAAATTTCGCGTGCTAGTAGTGCTGGTACAAACCCTTGAAAAAAGTGCCCTACCTTGTCGTAGTTATTACGCTCGCTACCAAATAGGTTATCGAAAAAAGGGACTTCGGCGTAGGTGTAATGCCCGCCAATCATCAGCACTATGCAATGCGCTAAAATAAATGTATATAAAATAGGGGTAAGTTTAAAGTGGCTATAGGTACTTGCTAGCAGCACTAAACCAATAATTGCGGGGATAACTTCAAGCAGCCATGTAAATTGATCTTTTGGGTTAATACCAGACCAAATTAATACAATAAAAAACAGGCTCAACCATAAATACTTCATTTAGAATCCTTTTCTAAATTGATCAAATTTACGGCATTTTACGCCTTTGAAATAAACGACGCTACCTATAGTTTGTTTTTGCAGTAATGCGATTAAACAAAGTAGGAAAAAAGCGCTTAATTGTAGGCGCCCAACCACTCAAACCTTTGCCAATAATCACTTCGTCTTTTTTATTACTTATGGCACGAATCATTTTTGAAGCCGCTACGCTTACATCCATCCCATTTTCTATCGATTCTTCTGGTTTATTTTGAGCTATGCCTTGCTCGTTTAGTGAGTTATGCGCAATTGCTGTTTTAATAGAGCCTGGGCAAATTGTTAAACAATGAATGTTATGTTGTGCTACTTCTGCTCGTAGGCAATCCATAAAACCAACCACCGCATATTTAGAACCCGAATAACCTGTTCTAAATTTTGACCCAACTTTACCCGCCACACTACTAATAGACACAATTGAGCCACTGCGCCTTGCCACCATAGTAGGCAATATAGCTTTAGTAAGTGCAATTAAGCCAAAGTAATTAACCTCCATTAATTGGCGATACACGTTAAAGTCGTTTTCTAAAAATAAACTGCGTTGCGATACGCCGCCGTTATTAATTAAAATATCTATTGTAGGAAGCTCGTTCATTTTTGCTGTTATTGTGCTCAGTACGTGTTCTGGCTGGGCTAAGTCCAGCGGCACAACTAAGTGCCCTTCGCCTTTAAGCGTTGCTTTTAAATCGTTTAGTTTATCTACATTGCGCGCCGATAAAATAACACGCGCTCCAAGCTCGGCAAATTGTATAGCAAGCTCTTTACCAATACCTGACGATGCGCCGGTGATCCACACGGTTTTATTATTATATTGCATGCGTTATCTGCCCTTTTATTGTTATTTATTAGGTTTTATAAGGATACTTAGTAAAGTATTTTACGCCTTTGTAGGGCCAGCTATTGCGTTTACTTCATCTTCTAATGTTTTGTAAAAACCCATTAAAAATAGTAGTTCAACAGTTACGTACAAAGGGCCAATAATTAAACCAATTAGGTCATCTACAAACGCCGGTTTTTTACCTTCGTAATAGTGCCCAATAAACTGTAATACCCAGCCAAATACAAACACACCTACGCCAATACTCAACCAAGGCCAAAACGCCATTGCCGCAATAGGCTGAGCACCAACAAGGAGTAAAGTGAATATCACGGCCATAATAAAGCCAAGCGAAAAGCTCAGCATAAAATAATAAACAACCGACGCTAATACAAAAAGTTGTGCACCATCAATTACTACACTACCAAGGGGTATTTGAATGCGCGCTAGTAAACACAACGCTGCAAATACAATGAGCGGAATACCAATAAAGTGCGTTAGTACATTACGCTTAGAACGATGATACAAACCATATTTACCAAGTTGCTGTTGAAGTGTTTTCATTGTTTTGCCTTTATTTTTATATATAAAACTTACTTTAGCAAAAGTAAGCACAGCAACAATGTCAGGTATCCGACATTTTGTAAATTAAACAAATGCAGAAATTATTTTACCCGGCTCATGCTCACCTTTCATATCCGTTCGCTCACGCCCTTTTTGATACTCTTGCTCAAGCATTTTTTGAAGTTCCTCTATTTTATCAGCAATTGCGCTAGGGTCTGCGCCCTCACTTTGCTGTTCTTTAATGAGCTCTTCTATTGTCGCTTTTAGCTCGTCTATTTTGTTTTTGTTTACACCTAAGCGCTGATAAACCAACGCTTCTTGAGCACTTTCTAAAAACGTTGGTTCTTTAGGGGCTGAGGTAATGCCTTTAGCATCACTTGTTTTTTCATTAGGGAGGGTATTAGTTGCCGCAACTTCGCTTGGACCTGCCGCTTTATTTACTGTAGGAGAGTTATAATTACTATATTGATTTTTAAAGGTTATTGTAGTCATTAGCTCAAATCCATTGTTGCGTTACATTATCTGTAGCAATTTTGGTTCCAACTAAATAAAGCGGTCTCTATTTAAGCTTGTGTAGCACGCGCTTGTAGCTTTTGTTTATCTAAAACAGTTATGCGTTGATACCCCAAACTAATGGCTTGTAGGCTAACAAGCTGTTGCAGTATTTGATTAATAGTTTGGCGCGTTAGGTAGGTCATATCAGCAAGTTGCTGCTGAGATAAAACAAGCGGTGTTAAGTGCTCTGTATGTTCGCTAAGCATTAAAAGTCGATTGCATACTTTTTGCTCAGCGCTTAGTAATGCGTGATCTTCCATTGAGGTAAACATTAGGCGTAACTTTTGTGCCAGCAATAAACCAAACTCTTGCCAATATTGTGGCTGTTCGTTTAATAGCTGTTCAAGCGCGCGTTGGGGCACGTAAAAAAGCACAACATCAGTTTGAGCATATACATCATGAGTGCGCAGGCCACCATCAAACAAGGTAACTTCGCCAAACCACAGTGATGAATCAATAAAACTGAGTACGGCTTCTTTGCCTTCGTTACTTACGCCACTAATACGCACCACGCCGCTAAGCACTGCATAAATTCCATCGTGCTTATCACCTCGCAAAAATAATGACTGCTGAGCTTTAAGCGAGAGCGTTTTGCCCTGCGTTAATAAAAAGCTTTTTAAATAAGCGCTGCGGCTTTTAAACCAATGCCCTTGCTCTATAACGTTTTGCTGCTGAGGAGTCATTATTTACTGCATTTGCTTATTAAATGGCTGTTTTTCGATAACCAATTTTTTAGGGAAATTTAAATCGGTTGCTATAACAAAATCATCGTAAGGATCATTACCCGAAAACAGCTCCGAAATTAATGTATCGTTTTTATAAACATTAACGGTTACACCACTTCCCATGCCGCCTGAGTTAATAATATAGTAATGATATTCGCCGTTACTAAAAAATAAAATACTCTCGCCAATACGTCCTACTTGCCTGTAGTAACTACCAAATGGTGCATCTGGTGAAGCTTCTTTTTCAAGCCCTATGTCGTTAATACGACCAAATCGATAACTAAGCGATGAGTCATCTTTTGCAACACAAACAGAAAGTACCTTCTCGGTAGGCTCTAACTTGTAAGCTGTATTTTCATCTGGGTTGCGCACAACTTTATGCATTTTTGCGTTAATGTAGGCTGCTTCATTACTTTTACAGTGCGTAGCTAGCATACCGACGACTAAAGCGGGTTCGTTTTTTTGAGCTACAGGAGGTGTGTTTACTTTGTTACTAGTGGGTAAGTTACTTGCATTATTATTTAGCTGAGGGCTGTCTTGCATTGCCATACTTTGGTCGTCACAACCAAACAGTGCAAACAAGAAGAAAGAATAAAAGCTCGCTAAAAATTTAATGCGCATAATAAAATCCATCTATGAGAGAGCCTTTAAAATAGCGATAAAACTAGAGACCCGCAACACTCTTATGCGTAATACTTTATAAGTTTATTTTTAAACCATCTTCTGCAAAAACTACGTTACTTTTTAGTGATTTAATTAACGATTTTTTAAACAATATCTGATTTTTTAATGACCGATTCATAAAGTGAGATAGAACCGCCGTTTTAGGTGCAGCCTCAATTAATACCTTAGTGATTTGACTTGGGGTAATGTGTAAATTTTTAGCCCCGCCTGATGCGTTTTCATCAATTGCGTTGTGCATAACCACTACATCGGCATTTTTAGCAAAGTCAGTAAATGTGCCTAACTTGTTGGTCATGTCGCCTGCAAACACAAGTTCGCATCCTGCTATACTCACTTTCCACGCTAAAGCCGGAATAGGTCCATGGTTAACTGTCATTGCATTAACAGCCAAATCACTTTGTAGTGATTGTTTAAATTCATTTTGTTTTGTTGGTGCTATTGAGCGAATATCTAATTTGTAGTTTTCATTACCTTCTACGTAATCACTTAAGTATCTAAATGCGCCCTGCTTACCTAGTAACGCTTGTGCATATTCGTTAGTAGAAGCCATTACACGGTTGCCCTGGGGGCCAAATATCGCAAGTATTTTATCGCGTGATGTAAAGTAACTGCCTTTTATAAAACTAGGTAAATCGCCAGCATGATCAGTGTGTAAATGGCTTAATAAAATGGCATCAACATCACTAAATTTTGCACCTGCTTTATCAAACCCAACACTGGCACCAGAGCCTACGTCAACTAACACTCTGGCTTTATTTTCGTGCAAAATAAGGTAACTTGTTGCTGCGCGACCATCGTCAAGCTCAGGGCCGCCCGAGCCTAAAATTTGCAAACTTACATCACTACATTGCTGCGCGCCAATACTACTAAACGACGCCATAATTAAAGCGGTTGCAGCTAACCCTTGTTTTACATTGCTCATAATTATTAATACCTATAAATAGTGTTTTCAGTTGAGTCTATGGCTGAGTGTAATAACTAATTTAAGTTTTGTCCTAGTTGAGTGACCAACGGCCTACTTATTAATTTTAGCCCTTACTAAAAGCTGATTTAAACACCTTATAAAAGTGTTCAAATAACTAAATGAATCAATAATCGGTTTTCTTATAATAAAATGTTGTTACACAACTATTTAAAACGGTTTTTTATAACCACCTGTAATTTATAATTTAAATAAAGTTAAATCTAAAAAACATACATTTTAAAAACAATTTAGTCTCATTTTATTAAAACAATAGTTGACCCTATTTAAAATTTAAACTAGCATTTCTGGAAGCGCTTCCACAAAGCTCAGTTAAATAAACTTTTATGGAAGCGCTTCCATACATTTGACAATGTTTATAATTACACAATAACAGCCCCATACAGCTGTTAATAATAATGATAAAAGTGCGAGGGAAACCGAATGTCCAACCATATTGTAAGAAAAACAAAGATAGCGACCAGCCTATCTCTGATTTTAGGCGCATCAATCTCTTTACCTGTATATGCACAAGAAGCAAATACAGATGTTGAAGTAATTCAAGTTACTGGTTTTAAAAGCAGTATTAAAGAGTCAACTCGATTAAAACGCGACGCCGCAGGTGTTGTAGATGCTATATCAGCTGAAGATATTGGTAAATTCCCCGATACCAACTTAGCCGAGTCGCTACAGCGTATTACGGGTGTGTCGATTGATCGCTCAAATGGTGAAGGCTCTAAAGTAACGGTTCGTGGTTTTGGTCCCGACTACAATATGGTAACCCTAAACGGTCGAACTATGCCGGCAGCTTCATTGCCTTCAGGCGGTGGTACACCCAGCTCTCGTGCTTTTGACTTTGCAAACTTAGCATCTGATAGCGTTAAATCGGTTGAAGTATATAAAACAGGTAAAGCAAGTATTGCATCAGGTGGTATTGGCGCAACAATTAATATTAATACGGCTCGCCCACTCGACAATCCAGGCTTTGTTTCAAGCATTGGCGTAAAAGCATTACATGACTCAACAAACCGTGTTGGTGATGACATAACACCTGAGCTTTCGGGCTTAATTAGCTGGACCGACAGTGAAGCTAAATTTGGTGCCTCGTTAACTGCAAGCATGCAACAGCGCGATAGCTCATCAACAGGTGCGTTTGTAAATCAATGGAATACATCTGCTTTTGACGGCACAATCCCACAAGCTGCAGACGATATTGTTTTAACTAATGCACCCGCTGTTGGTCAGCTTTATTCAATGCCATCAGATTTGCGCTACACCATTGCCGACAGAGAACGTACTCGTACAAACGCGCAATTAACACTGCAGTACAGCCCAATTGACGATTTAACAGCCACGCTTGATTACACGTATTCTAAGCAAGATTTGTTCGAAGCCCGTGCTGAGCAATCAATATGGATGGATAACTACAAAAGCGCGCTAACGTTTGACGATAACACGGTAAAAACCCCTATTTATTACCGAGAAGAACGTCGCGATCAGCAAACACGCGATTTAGGTTTAGCATTTCAAGAGCTAAACCAAGTTAACCAAAACGACTCTATTGGTTTAAACGTTGAATACTATTTCAATTCAGAATTGAGCTTTATGTTTGATGCGCACAATTCAAAAGCCACTAGCAAACCAGATGCACCTTACGGCAGCTGGGTAAACGCAGGCTTGGGCGCAAACGTAGTTAACGCACAAGAAGTTGATTTTAGCCGCGAACTGCCATCAATGAGTATCGATTTTGATGATTGCCGCCGAGACAACTTAAATTGTAATAACACATTAGATGCCTCTGATGTGGGTACGTCTATTTTAGATTCTAACTTTGCTCGCCAAGAGTCTGAAATAACAGAATTTAGAATCCATGGTAAATACGAAATTGAAAACGGTGCAATTGACTTTGGTATAGAGTCTCGCTCTATGGAAAGCCATTCACTGCAATCACTTACACGTAATACAATGGGTAACTGGGGTATCGAAAACCCAGGCGAACTACCTGATGGCTACCTAAATCCTACAAACTTTTTAGCTGAGTTTGACGACTACGATACATCGGGCTCGTTCAACCAAGGTTATACCGGCAGCGCATCGCAAATTGGTTACTGGGCAGGTGAAGAGTACGGCTTTAACTTTGCAGCCGATGGCGCATTTGCAACTAACCGCACCATTGAAGAAGATATAACCGCAGCGTTTGTGCAATTTACTTACAACGGTTACATTGGCGATATGCCATACAACATTGTTATTGGCGCACGCCAAGAGTCTACCGACATTACCTCAACGGCTAATATCGATTTACCTAACGCAGTAGCATGGGAAGGTAATAACGACTTTAACGTTCGCTTTGGCTCAGATAAAGAAGATTTCACGCTTAAATCTAGCTACGATCACTTTTTACCAAGCTTTGACTTTGACATAGAAGTAATCGAAAACGTAAAAGCGCGTTTTTCTTATAGCACAACAATTGCTCGCCCAACTTACGATAACTTAAGTTCAGCAGCGACTGTTGGTGTACCAGGTGCCCCTACTCTTTTAGCGGGTTCTTCACCAGCTACAGCGTCAACAGGTAACCCTGGTTTAGTGCCGCTCGAATCAGATAATATTGATGTATCGGCTGAGTGGTACTTTGCAGAAACAAGTTATGTGTCGGTAGGTTATTACACTAAAGACATCGAAAACTTTATTGGTTTAACACCAATGACACAAAACTACTACGGATTACGTGATGCAACAGCGGGCCCTCGCGCTCAAGCTGCCATTGCTGAGCTAGAATCTCGCGGACTTGCTCTAACCGATTCAAACTTATTTCAAATGGTTGCCGCAACAGAAAACAACGTTGATTTTGACTCTATGACCTACGAAGAGTTTGAAGCCGCCTACGATGTAATTGCTAACAGCGACGACCCATTACTAGAATTTACAGCGCAAGTACCTACCAACAATAAAAATGCCACAATTGATGGTTTCGAAATTGCCTTTCAGCACTTTTTTGGTGAAAGCGGTTTTGGGGTGCAAGCAAACTACACCACTGTTAATGGCGACATAGACTTTGATGTAAACGCTGACCCTACTACTACACAATTTGCACTAGTGGGTTTAAGCGATACAGCTAACTTTATTGCAATGTACGAAAACGACGATTTTCAAGCACGTATTGCTTACAACTGGCGTGATAAGTTTTTAAATAGCGCAGCTCGATACGTAAATGAGCCAGGCTTTACTGAAGAATATTATCAAATCGACTTTAATGTTGCGTACAACTACAGCGAGCAACTATCGTTTTTTGTTGAAGGCCTTAATATTACTGAACAAAACAGCCGCGAACATGGCCGTACGTCAGTTCAATTGTGGAACCTACAACAGCTAGGTGCACGTTACAATATTGGTATGCGTTACAACTTCTAAAGGTAATACAAAGTAAAGCCGTTAGTTTTTACTAGCGGCTTTTTTGTATTTAAAACAGTATTAATGCTAGTTTAATTGTTATCAACTTTAGGGTGTTAACTCATGACCAAACCAATAACAAAAATAGTCGTTTTAGGTGGTGGTACTGCCGGCTGGCTAAGCGCAGGCTTATTAGCCGCCGAACACCCGCACCTTAATGTAACGTTAGTGGAGTCGGCAAATGTGCCTATATTGGGTGTGGGCGAAGGCACGTGGCCGTCAATGCGCAACACCCTACAGCGCATTGGCACTAAAGAAAGTGATTTTATAACCCAGTGCGACGCGTCATTTAAGCAAGGTTCTAAATTTATAAATTGGCGAAACCTCAGCGAGGGAGAAAACTACTACCACCCTTTTATGAATCCACAAGGCTACGAGCACACTAATTTACACGCCAGTTGGCAACGTATTGCACCTGATCAAAAATTTGCCGACGTTGTTAATATGCAAAGCTTTGTATGCCAAGCAGCACTTGCACCAAAGCAATTACAAACACCCGAATACGCAGCAGTCACCAACTATGGCTATCATTTAGATGCGGGTAAATTTGCTGAGTTTTTAAAAAATCACTGTGTTAAAAATCTAAACGTTACACATATTATTGACGATGTAACCGAGGTTATTAACGACGAACATGGCTATATTACTTCATTAAAAACAAATAATAATGGCGATATAACAGGTGATTTATTTATAGATTGCTCAGGCTCTCGTGCTCGTTTAATTGGTGAGCATTTTAATAGTGAGTTTATAGCGCAAGATCATATTTTATTTAATAACAGCGCTGTTGCGGCGCAAATACCTAATGCACACATCAATCAGCCAATTGCCTCTGCTACACTATCTACAGCGCAAAGTAACGGTTGGATTTGGGATATAGCCCTGCCAACGCGCCGTGGTACAGGTTATGTATTTAGTAGTAAATATCAAAGCGATGAAAGCGCAACAAATACTCTAAAAAGCTACATAGCTAAAAGTACCAGTGAGCAACAAGCTGAGCAACTTACCTACCGTGTATTAAAATTCAGCCCTGGTTACAGGCAAAAATTTTGGATTAAAAACTGTGTTGCCGTGGGTATGTCAGCTGGGTTTTTAGAGCCGCTTGAAGCGTCAGCTCTTGCTATGGTTGAGCTTTCAATTAGCATGATAAGCGAGCAACTACCGCAAAACCGCCCCCACATGAGCCAGCTTGGAACGCGTTTTAATGACCGTTTTAGCACTCGTTGGCAGCGCGTTATTGAGTTTTTAAAACTTCATTATGTGCTAAGCGAGCGCGACGATACTCCTTATTGGCAAGATATTAGTAATTTAAATACCGCGCCCGAGCGCCTGCAAAACTTACTTAAACTTTGGCAATTTCAACCCCCTAGCCGCTTTGATTTCATTGAAAACGAAGAAGTGTTTTCATCAAGCAGTTATCAATACGTTTTATATGGCATGGGCTTTAATACACAAACAGTATCTGCACAAAATACATTTAACGACCCACGTGCTGGGGATTACTATTATCAGCAAAATCGCGAAAAAATAGCGCAGTGTTTAAATGGACTGCCAAGTAATCGCGCGCTTTTAAATCATCTTTTATTAAATAATGGGCAGCCACATAATGACTAAAACAAACGCTGTTAAAAACGTAGTAATTGCTGGAGGCGGCACTGCAGGTTGGATGGCAGCAGCGGCACTTGCTAAACTAGTTGGTAACAATATAAACATAACCCTTGTTGAATCTGACGATATTGGCACTGTAGGTGTTGGCGAAGCAACAATTCCGCCTATTCGTACATTTCATAAATTGCTGGGTATAAACGAGCAAGCATTTATGAAAGCCACTCAAGCCAGTTTTAAATTAGGTATTAGCTTTGAAAACTGGGGCGATGAAAACACGCATTATATTCACTCATTTGGCGCAACGGGCAAAGAATGTTGGGCGGGTGAATTTCATCACTTTTGGCTGCAAGGTAAAACACTTGGAATAAACAACCCATTTGGCGATTACTGCTACGAGCTGCAAGCGGCTAAAGGCGGTAAATTTGCGTTTAATCAGCAAAATCCCATTAACTATGCCTACCATATGGATGCCACACGTTACGCGCAGTTTTTACGTGAATTTTCAGAGCCATTGGGTGTAAAACGCATTGAAGGTAAAATACAAAAAGTAGTAAAAAACACTAAAACGGGCCATATAGAATCATTGATTTTAAATAATGGCGAGCACATTAACGGCGACTTTTTTATTGATTGCACCGGCTTTAGAGGTTTATTAATAGAGCAAGCATTGCATACTGGCTACGAAGACTGGTCGCATTTACTACCGTGTAACAGCGCCATTGCGGTGCAAACAAAATCAACCAGCGAGACCGTATTGCCACTTACCCGCTCTATTGCCCATAAAAACGGCTGGCAATGGCGTATACCGCTGCAAAACCGTGTAGGCAACGGATTAGTTTATTGCAGCCAATATATGGATGACGAACAAGCCAAAGCGCTATTATTAAATAATATTGAAGGTGAGCCGCTTACAGAGCCCCGTATTATTAAATTTAAAACAGGGCGTCGCTTAAAAGGGTGGAACAAAAACTGCCTAGCGCTTGGCCTTGCTAGCGGTTTTGTAGAGCCACTTGAGTCCACCAGCATTCACTTAATTATGTCGGGTATTATTCGCTTTATGCGTTTATTTCCGTTTAATGGCATTACCAATCACGCCATTGACGAATACAACAAACAACTTAAAAGCGAAATTGAAAATATTCGCGACTTTATTGTGCTGCACTACAAAGTAACTAATCGTGATGACAGTGAGTTTTGGCAGCATTGTAGTGCGATGGAAGTGCCAAAAACACTTCAGCATAAAATTGATTTGTTTAAACAAACCGGCCGTGTATTTTTAGACGATGGCGACATTTTTAGAGTCGATTCGTGGGTGCAAGTTATGCTTGGTCAGGGTATTGAGCCTAATCAACATCACTTAATAGCCAGCATGATGAGCGATGAAGAACTCACCCGTTTTTTACACGGTATTAAGCAACAAATAGAGCAACGCGTAAGCCAATTACCGCCTCATCATGAGTTTTTAAAGCAGTATTGCCCAGCATAAAAAAACCTTAAAAAAGCCCTTAAAAAAGGGCTTTGAGACAACACACAATAAACTTAACTTATAAGCACTCTACTACTCACACTTTATTTTTGCTGTTTCAGCGCCTTGTGGTTCAAAGCTAATATCTGCAACTGAAACGCTAAGCTCTCCTGCCGTTTTAATAATAAAAGGGCTGGTTACTCTGGCAAAATCAACGCCCTTTTTAGCAAAACACGTTAAATCTATACTCATGGTTTGCCATGTATTTAAATCAGCATTTTTAAGCTCATTGGTAATATCAAGCTCGCCGCCACAGCCTTGTTCGCACTTCATTGCAAGGTATGTTTGTGAGCTAGGTATTTGGTTTACTTTATAGCTAAAGCTAAGGGCCGAATTTGCTTCAATGTAGGCCACTTTGTCTTCGGTAAAGTTACTATTAATTTCGATATAGCTGGCTGCAGTGCCATCAAAATTAAATTGCATCGCATCTTCTTGAATCGCTTTGTCTTCAGTGCGATAAGTAATACCGCCAAGCTTTACACTATTACTTGCTACTTGGTGCTGCTCGCTGTTTGAATTTAAAAACAAACGCCACGGTGTTTTAAAGCTGCCATTAAATATAGATAACGGCGCAAGGTTACTAATATCAACACCTGAGCCTTCATTTAGATTATTGCCAAGCGTACTTTCATCTTTATACGTTAAGCCAAAGCCATAGGGTAATAATGGTGAGTAATCAGCATCGCCCTTATTTACTGCGGTTTGAAGTGGTAATTTAGGCCACGAGAAAGACAATTTACCTTTAAAGTCGTATTGTACCTGCCCACTTGCATCCGCTAGTAAAACATCTGCAATGCCTTGCCCTTCAGTGCCAGGAAGCCATGCTGCTACAAATGCATCTGACGCGTTTAGCTCGCTGTTAACCCACATTGGTCTGCCCGATATAAACACCGATACCACCGCAATACCTTGCTGCTTTAATGTTTTTAATATTTTAAGAGAGCGTTTATTGTTACGTTCAAACTCAAGGTTGTCCTTATCGCCATGTCCTTCTGCGTACGGTTCTTCACCAAATACAACAATGGCTACATCGGGTTTGGTATTAAATTCACCCGTTGGGCTTAAAATAGCGTTACCGCCAGCAGCCCCTATTTGCGCTTTTAGCCCCGCATAAATAGACGTTGCCCCAGGAAAGTCTGCATTTTGATTATTAGTTCCCTGCCACGTAATACTCCAACCGCCCGATTGCTTGCCTATGTTATCGGCCGCATCGCCTGCTATAAGTATGTTGCTTGATGGGTTAAGCGGTAATAAATGGTTGTTGTTTTTAAGCAGTACTAACGACTCTTGTACCGCTTGGCGGGCAATATCGCGATGTGCTGGCGCACCTATTAGTTTTAATTTACCTGAATATTTTCGATTTGCAGGGCTTGGTTTATCAAATAAACCTGCACGTAATTTAACGCGTAAAATACGTGCTACGGCGTCATCTATTCGCGCCATTGTTATTGTGCCCGCTTTTACTTGTTTAATTGTATTTTCATAAAGTGGTTTCCAAGCACCCGTTGGCACCATAAAAATATCAAGCCCCGCATTAACAGCCTGCGGGCAACTTTCATTTGTACAGCCTGCAACTTGTCCGTGTCCGTTCCAATCTCCTACAACAAAGCCATCAAAACCCATTTTTGTTTTTAATACATCGGTAAGTAAGTATTTATTGCCGTGATTTTTTTTACCATTCCAGCTATTAAACGATGCCATAACCGACTGACTACCTGCGGTTAAGCCACCTATATAACCTTGCGCATGAATGTTATATAACACCTCTTCGCTATCAATGTTATCGCCTTGATCGTCACCATCTACGGTGCCGCCATCGCCTAAAAAGTGCTTAACAGTACTAATTACGCGTTTGTCACTTAAAAAGTCCTCATCGGCTCTGCCTTGCAATCCGTTTACAATTGCGGCTGAATACTCACGTACAATTGCAGGGTCTTCTGAGTAGCCTTCGTACGTTCTGCCCCATCGGTCATCGCGCACAACCGCAACAGTCGGTGCAAACACCCAGTCTATGCCTGTTGCCATTACCTCTATTGCAGTAGCTGCTGCAATGCGCTCAATTAATGCGGGGTTATTAGCAGCACCTAAACCAATATTGTGCGGAAATAACGTCGCCCCAATCACATTATTATGGCCATGTACTGCATCAGTGCCCCACATGGTCGGAATTTTACTGCCATCAATTGAGTCATCAACCGAGGCCTGATACATGCTTTCAGCAAGCGTTATCCAATCTGCAGGCGTTGCATGCTTATTAGCATTCGGGAACGAGCCACCGCCATTTAAATACGAACCAAAACCATATTTGCGCATGTCTGCAGCAGTTATATCGCGAATTTCAGGTTGGATCATCTGCGCTACTTTTTGCTCAAGCGTCATTGTTTTTAAATACTGTGCAATCGTATTTTCAATTTCAGACGTTTTCACTACCTTACTTTTAAGCGTTGGCCAAAGTGATAAATCACCTTGCTCATGCTCAGCCTTTTTGGCTAAGGCGCCTTGGCTATTATTAGCGGTAACCTCTTGTTTATTACACGCACTTAAAACGCATAATCCTCCTATTAAAATGGGGAGCATGCGTAACCTGTTAGTGTTTAAGCTTTTTTTCATTTTTATAGCCCTGTGTTGTGTCAGTGTGTTTTTGTGAGCGCCTATTTGTTATTTAAATTTAACTATTGACCTGCTTAACAATAGCCACTAACCTAAATATGGAAGCGCTTCCTTAAAGTTATTAAATACCATCTTTAGTGATTAATCAAATTAAATATGGAAGCGCTTCCATCAATGCAATTTATAAACTATAAATAAAAGCAAAATTTACTACAAAGAAGCAGAGGTTTTCTCTTAATGAAACAATTATCTTTACCTAGTGGCTCACCACTTTTAGCCAAAAATTTTACTTATGGTGTAGCTACGGCCTCATTTCAAATTGAAGGCGGCGCAGCTGATCGCTTGCCATGTATTTGGGATACCTTTTGCAGTAAAGAAGGCAAAATAGTCGATAATTCAAATGGCGACGTAGCCTGCGAGCACTACACTCGCTGGAAAGACGATATAAACTTAATTGAGTCATTAGGTGTAGATGCTTACAGACTTTCTATTTCATGGCCACGCGTAATGACTAAAAGCGGTCACTTAAACCCGACAGGCGTTAAGTTTTATACCGACATTTTAGATGAATTAAAACGTCGTAACATTAAAGCTTTTGTAACGCTGTACCACTGGGATTTACCACAACACATTGAAGACGAAGGTGGTTGGCTAAACCGTAACACCGCTTACGAATTTGCCCATTACACAGATTTAATTACCAAAGCATTTGGGGAACGTGTGCACTCTTACGCCACCTTAAACGAACCGTTTTGTAGCTCTTACTTAGGTTACGAAATTGGCGTACATGCGCCTGGCATTGTAGGTCGTGAATTTGGTCGTAAAGCCGCGCACCACTTATTACTAGGTCACGGTTTAGCTATGCAAGTACTTGCTAAAAATAGCCCAAATACGCTAAACGGTATTGTACTTAACTTTACGCCTTGTTACTCCGTTACCCAAAGTGAAGACGATTTAAAAGCCACTGCATTTGCTGATGACTATATAAACCAATGGTACATGCAGCCTGTAATGCAAGGTAAATACCCTGATATTATTAAGCAATTACCTAAAGCCCACCGCCCTGATATTTTAGATGGCGATATGGAAATAATTGCTCAACCGCTAGATTACCTAGGGGTTAACTTTTATACCCGCATGCATTATCAAGCAAGCGAAACCGACTTTTACCATGAGCTGCCACATAAAGCGCCAATGACCGATATTGGCTGGGAAATTTATCCTAAAGCGCTTACAGAATTACTTGTATCGTTAAACGAAAAATACACCCTACCACCTATTTATATTACCGAAAACGGTGCAGCCATGGCTGACGAATTTAAAAACGGTGAAGTAAAAGACAACGACCGTATTGAATATTACCACGAACATTTAAATGCCCTACATAACGCAACCGAGCAAGGCGTTAAAGTAGATGGTTACTTTGCGTGGAGCCTAATGGATAACTTTGAATGGGCTGAAGGATATTTAAAACGTTTTGGAATAGTACACGTAGACTACAACACACAAAAACGAACTGTTAAAGCCAGCGGTAAAGCGTACAGTAAACTAATAACAAGCCGGTAATTTATCGGCTTATAACAATAAGAACACACACTGTGAACAAACTCCCTTTATACGAAAAAGTCGGTTACGCCATGGGCGATGCCGGCGCTAACTTAGTATGGCGCGGCGCGCTTGCTTATTTAGCGGTGTTTTACACCGATACATTTGGCATATCGGCAGCCGCCGCTGCCATGTTGTTTTTGGTGGTAAGGCTATCTGATGGCGTAACCGACATTATTATGGGTATGATTGCCGACAGAACGCAGTCGCGCTTTGGTAAATTTCGCCCGTGGATACTCTACTCGGCACCGTTTTTGGGCTTGTTTATGGTGTTGTGTTTTACTACACCCGACTTTAGCACCACCAACAAACTTATTTATGCCTACGTAACCTACATTGGTTTAACGCTTGCTTACACCGTAAGTAACGTGCCCTACTCGGCACTTATGGGCGTAATGACACCAGACGATACAGAGCGCACAAAGCTCTCTGGTTTTAGGTTTGCAGGTGCGTTTACTGGTGGCTTATTGGTTATGGGTTTTTTACCTGAGCTAGTAGCTTTTTTTGGTGGCGGCGACGATGCCAAAGGCTATCAGCTTACTATGTACTTATTTGCCAGCTTACTTATTATTTTAATGATTATAACGTTTGCGACCACCAAAGAGCGTGTAACACCGCACGCCTCAAATGAAGGCAATTTAAAATCAGAGTTATTTGATTTAACCAAAAGCCTGCCATTTGTAATCCTACCTTTGCTTGCTACTACCCTGTTTTTTTATTACCGCGATTTATACAGCGGCGTATTTTTTGCCCTTGTTATGGCTGCAATGACATTCGTTATTAAAAAATTACTCAATAAAGATAAGCAAAGCTTAACGGGATCACAGCGCGACATGGTTGATCTTCTGACCAATAAACCTTGGTTGGTGTTACTCGGCATTGGTTTTTTAACCATGATGTTTAATGGCATAAAATACGGTGTAATTGCGTACTACTTTAAGTACCACGTAGCCAATGAACTCATGGCTGGGCAATACTTCATTGCCTTGTTGGTTGTATCTATATTAGGCGCACTTGCCACAGGTAAACTGGCCGAAATTATGGGTAAACGAAACCTATTTATTGCATCATTAATGCTAAGCGGCATACTCACTACTGCATTTTACTGGGTGCCTAGCGATAACCTGGTTGCTGTATTTACCTTTGGTTGCGCTGCTGAATTTTTTGCCGCGATGATGCCAACATTATTTTTTAGTATGCTTGGTGATTCAGCCGATTATTCAGAGTGGAAAAACAAACGCCGCGCTACAGGCCTTATTTATTCTGCGGGTACATTTGTGCAAAAAACCGGTGGTGGTTTTGCAGGTGCATTAGTATTAGTGGTACTTGCAGGCTACGGCTATAACGGTATGGATGAGCTAACAATTACGCAAGCCCTACCTGGTATGCAGTTACTTATGAGCTGGATACCTGCCGCATTTGCTTTTTTAGGCGCCGCATTGATGCTTATTTATCCACTAACCTCAGCGATGACGCAAAAAATAACAGAAGACTTAGCAATTAGACGCAGTAATGTGTAAATTAACTTTTAATGATTCTTCGCGCTTTATATTTTTATAAAGCGCGAGTAAAAACACATATAAGCTAGGACATCAATGGCGACAATTTATCAAGTATCAGAAATGGCAGGTGTGTCTTTATCAACTGTTTCAAGGGTGCTTAACGACAACGACTACGTAAGCAAAAAAACTAAAAAAAAGGTATTAGAAGCAATGAAAGAGCTAGGCTATCAGCCAAGTTCTATTGCTCGCTCTTTGGCGTCTAGCACTACAAACAGCGTCGGTATTTTAGTTTCTGAGTTGGATGGTCCGTTTTTTGGTCAAATGATGTCAGCCATTGAAGAGCACCTTCGTATTGCGGGTAAACACGTTATTATTACGCCTGGGCACAGTGACGAGAAAAAAGAAAAAAGCGGCTTTGAATTTTTAATAGGCCGTAATTGCGACGCTATTATTGCCCACGTAGAAGCGGTATCAAACGAGTACCTAATTGAGTTAAGTAAAGGCAAAACCCCTATTTATTTAATGAGCCGCTACGTTAAAGAAATTGAAGAAAACTGCATTAGCCTCGACAACGTAATGGGCGGCTACTTAGCCACTAAAGCCATGATCAACAAAGGTCATAAAAACATTGCGTACATAGCAGGCCCGCAGTTTAAAGAAGACGCGTCAAATCGTTTAAAAGGTCACAAACAAGCCCTAGCAGAGTACAACCTAACCTTTGACGAAAAGCTATTTTACATAGGCGACTTTAAAGAAACCGGCGGAAGCGACGGCTTAAGGCATTTTATTCAAAATAAAGCGCAAATAACCGCGCTTGTATGCGCCAATGACGAAATGGCATCGGGTGCTATGAAATACGCCCGCGAACACGGTTTTAACCTGCCAAAAGATTTAGCCATTATTGGGTTCGATAACGTAATTTTTACCAATTATCTCTACCCAACACTGACTACAATAGATAACCCAGTTCCCGAAATGGGCCGAGCTGCGGCTAACTTAGTGCTTAAAGACATTTACAAAAAAAGCGGCATAACAGTAAAGCACGTGTTTCAGCCAAAGCTTATTTTAAGAGACTCAACACCCGACATTAATTAACTTTAAACCTAATTTAAACCTAGTTTAAATCTAAGTTATGTAACTCATTACGCACCCACTGCGTACCTAAATATTGCTCTACGTGCTGCTGCGCAAACTTTAAAAAGTTACGTGCAGCATGCGATATGTGCCTATCTGTTCGCATTACAAAATACCAATGACTCGCTAAATGAGTATCGGTTACGTTTAAAATTTTAAAACTTGTATCGTCTGTTGCAAGTACATGGCGTGATAAAACCGCAATGCCCATCCCCGATGCAACCGCGACACGTATTGCTTCATTACTCGCCATTTGTACGCTATCGCTCAGCACTAAGCCTCGGCTTTGCAACTCGCTTTCAAATAACATACGTGTTGCTGAGCCATTTTCTCGTAGTAAAAAGCGATACTGCATTAAATCAGTTAATTTAACGGCTTTTACGTGAGCTAACGGATGATTTAGCGGCACTATAAATTCCAGTGGATTATGCAAAAAGCGCGCAGCTTGTGCGTGTTCAAGCGACGGCGGGTGGCTAAATACATAAATATCGTCCTCCCCTCGCTCAAACCTATCAAGCACCTCTGCCCTGTTACCAATCTCAAGCGGAAGCTCAACATGGGGATGTAAATTACTATAAGGGCCAAGCAGTTTTGGTAAAATATATTGCGCGGTATTAACCATGGCAATTTTACAACGGCCGCGTGCTCCGCCATTAAGCTCGGTTAAAAAATCTTGGTAATCGTCAAAATGCCCAAATACCTGTTGGCATGTTTTAAATAGCTCAAGCCCTGCATCGGTCACGTGTAACTTTTGCTGTTGTATAAGGAGTAATGGCTCGCCTACTGCTTCTTGCAGCCGCTTTATTTGTAGCGATACCGTTGGCTGCGTTAGGTGTAAGCGCCTTGCGGTTTCGCTTATTGAACCCGTTTTAACTACGCTCATAAATACTTCTAGCAACCTAAACGATATATGTCGTAAATCCATACCAACCTCATAATCTTTATCTAATAATAGCTACATAGCAAACGATCCATAGATAAATACCTATATGTAACGCGTATTTATTTTATTATTTACTATACAAAGTTTTATCTACAATAGCGCCACTTAATTTACCACCTAGTAAGGAAAGCCAGTGCCAGATATTGTTGTTATGTTTTTTATTTTAGGATTAGTCGCGGGTATTTTACGCTCGGACTTGGCCATTCCAAAAGCCACCTACGACACATTAAGCTTATTGCTCATGTTAACCATCGGCTTAAAAGGCGGTATGGTGCTCCATGGGAACTTAAGCTGGCAACTACTGCCCGAAATGGGATCGGTAATGCTACTTGGCGCACTTATACCCCTCATGCTTTACCCTATTTTAAAATACGTGATTAAACTCTCTGTTGCTAATAGCGCCAGTATTGCCGCACATTACGGCTCAGTGAGTGCAGGTACATTTGCTGTTGCACTCGCCTATGCCGAGTCAGCTAAGTTGGTAGTAGGCGCAGAAGTCACCTTGTATTTAGTGATGCTAGAACTTCCTGCAATCATTGTTGGTTTATTGCTTTACCGAAAGCTTGATAAAGAAAACAGCCAAAACAATGAGCTGTCGTTAAAGGCGCTTTGGCACGAAACTCTCACGAACAAAAGTGTGATTTTACTCGTTGGCGGCGTGGTTATCGGTATGATGTACGGCACGGTGCAAGGTAGCCAAGTAACGAGCCTTTTAACAAGTAGCTTTAAAGTTGTACTGGCATTATTTTTACTAGAAATGGGTTTAGTCGCCGCGCAAACTCTTCGTCCTATCCCTTGGAAACATTGGAAACTAGCGGTATTTGCTATTGTCACCCCTCTATTTCTAGGCACGATTGGCACAGCAGTAGGCACACTTTTAAATTTAGAGTTAGGCTCGGTAGTTATATTGGGCAGTTTAGTGGCCAGCGCCTCTTACATAGCCGCGCCCGCTGCAATAAAAGCGGCAATACCTAAAGCCGATATTGGTCTTGCTATGCTGAGCTCTCTCGGTGTAACTTTTCCGTTTAATGTGATTGTTGGTATTGGTTTATATCACCACCTTGCACTAGTAATGCAATAAACAAATTACTACTAAGTTTATTACCTTAAAAATCTGTTAAGCCCTATTTCACATAGGGTTTAACACTAGGGCGTGCTGACCTTTCGTGATTAATTTTGCAGCAGACTGTTTGGTATTTAAGCAAGGCAGAGCCTATGTAGTGTGGTTATTCCCCATAAATAGGCGATAACGCAGCATAAATGCCAAACATGCGCTGCCCTTTGGGTTCTTTCTAGGGACGATTAACTCTTTGTTGCTCGGTTTTTACTTATTCTTACATGGATGTAAGCCAGTAGAATAACGCAGGAGCAGTTATCGAGCCCGCTAGGTTACAAACCTCGCGCCGCAATTAAATCGCCCCTAGATTGAACACATTTCA
>NZ_PJBK01000031.1:0-38106 GCF_002836155.1 Pseudoalteromonas sp. GutCa3
AATACAGACCTTATAATTGAATTAACTAATTGTATTTCAACACTACCTCCACTTTTTTTAAATAACTTTCTGTATGGTTGGAATGGGTTTACTACTGGTGAATTTGCAAAACTAAATATTTTTTCTGAGCTATATAATTATATACATGACCAAAAAAATCACTCTACGTCTAATCATCTAATCGTGATGGATGAAGTGGATTTGTATCTTCATCCAGACTGGCAGAGAAGCTTTTTTTCTGAATTACTTGAATTTATTAAAATTGAGTTTCCAGATAATACCGTTCAATTAATTTTAAGCACACATTCACCTATAATAATAAGTGACTTTCTACCGGAAGACATCGTTTCTCTTGAAAGAAAAGAAAACAAAACTAAAGTAGTAGAGTCCTATGGCTTTGCCTCCAATATTACTGATCTCTATTTAGAGGGTATGCACCTAAACTCCACTTTCGGTGAACATTCAAAAAAAGCAATCAATCTATTACTAAATCGTTCTAATAAAAATGCGCTGTCTTTACAAGATATCAATCTAATCAAAATAATAAAAAGCAAAAATATACAGCAAATGATATTAGGTCACGATGATAAAAGTTAATTATTACCCTAGCGAAAACTTTCTTAACCGCTATGAACAGAAAGTAGTTACTGAAGGGTTAATTCCTGCATTTTCTGCTATGTCCTTGAAAGCATCAAAAATAGATAAACAGCGCATATCAGCATTATTTACTGACCAATTTATCAAAGATTTGGTCTTATGTGATGCCAATGAACTATATGAAAAAATATTTATCATTTACGACAAGTTACATGAACTCTCAGAGAGGTACTGTTTAGAGTATTACTTAAAAGATATTGATTTAGATCCGTCAGTTACATCGATGCCAATTCGTAAAAAAACAGAAAAAGAAATAATAAAAGCTATCAACAAAAAAGTTCTTATCAAACTTCGATTGCTATCAAATGAGCGACAGTCAATATACCTACCATTAATTATTCGTAAAATGGAAAGTGCAGTATTAGCTTCAGATATTAAAGCGCAGTTAACATCATTAAACTCAATGAAAATTGGTAATCATACTTTGAGCGATAAAATTAAGGCGCTATATCCTGATTGGGTAAATGAATTTGTGAAAGTTTTTAATTATGAAGCTATATCAAAATTTTTTGGGCATGAAATTACTAATGGTTTGAGTCTGGATATATGCCCATATTGCAACAATGAGGATATAGAAACGATAAATGAGAAAGGAGCAGAAACAAGACCAGATTTGGACCATTTCTTTCCAAAATCGAAGTTTCCATTTCTAGCGCTAACACTATCAAATTTAATTCCAGCAGGTGGGCGTTGTAATCAAAGGTACAAAAGAGACGCTTCAATGTTGGGCTACGTTCATCCATATATAAGTGGAATAACTCAAGAGATACTTTTTAATTTTAACTTTATGTTTGATGAAGGCCGGAGTAAAGATGCCTTAGATATAACGGTTAATAAGCTTAATAATGATTTAGATAAAAACTTAGAATTATTTAAAATTCGAGCGAATCATAATAAAAATAACGTAAAAGATTGGTTTATAAAACTAGATGAGCGCTACCAACTATTATTAAATACGAGTAATGAAAATGCTGAAGAAATACTAAATAGTAAGGATTTGATTCGTCTACGTTTGGATGTTGACCTTGATAAATCTCCAACCAAAGAACAATATCAGAAGCTTAAAATAGACGCCCTTAATTTTTTAACAGGTCGCAGTTATGATATAGCGGATTGATGTTATGAATACAAGAGAACAAAGGTAATGACAGCTTATATGGCTATAACTACCTCTCTAAATTATTCTAAATTCAGTTTTTTGAATAAAATTTTATTCCTCTTCTTCGCATCGATTAAGAGCTTATCAAACGAAATCACTTCGATTACAGTATTAAGGTTATCGTTATAAAAAATATAGCCCTGATTATCCAAAAGTGGCTTAAAATTTCTAACCTCAAGAATATCACGAATTGAAGAAGTTAAATCACAAATAACATAACAGTAAATTGGTATTTGCTTATCTAAATAAATTTCTCGACCTTTATCATCTTTAATTTGATTAGGCTTTCTTAGTTTAAGTACATAACCAGTAACTTGATCAATTGGATTATCAGAATCTTTATAGTTGTTACGCATTGGGCGTTTAAATTCTACAATAATAGCAGTAGACGTTTCACGTTTATCATCTCCATAAACAACAGGATTATTGAAAACTAATAAGTCTGGTCGATCCTTGGAATCGATATCCGTTACTGATTTAAAAGACTTATCCGATGCAAGGTGTTTATGATAAGCCATACGCTCGTCAATTAGCCATAAATTATGCTCCTGTACATCATCGCTAGTAGAGCGAATAGCCATAATGATGTCATGAACAGTATCCTCTAAAGCATATTTATCATCATCTTGAAACTCTAAGCTAAATTCAAGCGCATCTATTACGGCTTTGCGATGAACGATATATTTAGCAAGGTTTGACTTACCTATCTCGTTTAAATCAGCAGTATATTTTTTCAAAGAATCCTTATAGGCCGAATAGTCTTTTATCTTACTGTGCTTTATTTCATCTTTAAGGCTCAACGCTTTTTCTTTTAACTCAATTTCATAGTTTCGATTCAGTTTGTGTAACTCAAGATCAAGCTTCTCATCGGACAGGTCAAAAGGGATTTTATTTAGCCAACATGGGCGGTTTTTAATTATATGTCTGTATTCATAACCGCCATGATTAACGTATTGTTCAATCATTTTTCGATGTTTTACAAACATGGGCTCCAAGAAAGGTTGAAATACTGTTCTTCCATCAACCATCAACTCAATGATAATTGTACTTATGGAAGGCAGCTCCTCATCATCACACATGTCTGATTTTTCGGCGATCATAAAACCTGTTCGTTCTTGATTAACGTATTGATCAAGGTAGCCCGATGTTAAATAAATAGAGAAATTAAACTTATTACCATCTATACCTTCAAAGCTGGGCGGGATATTTTCTTCGTATTCTTTTAATGTATAACCTCTTACAGAACGTGAGTCAGCACATAAAAAAACTTTATGATTTTTTTGTTTATTTATTCTAATATTTTTAAAGAAATAAGCTTTGAAATCATTAGCACCGATAGAAAAAAAATTCTGCTCTATCTCTTTAGAATATGTAGTCTCAAAAAGAAGAAGTAAATCAATCTGCCCCCCGCAATCATCTATTAATTTAAACGACTTAACTTTTTTTTCCAAAAAATAAATCAAACAATGTTCTATAATTTCTGAAGCTAAATTATTTAAATCTTTAGGTAATCGTCCTCTATAAGGTTCTTGAATTCTTAGAAGGGAAACCTTAGTTCTTAACTTATCTGATGCATCAGCATCGATTAATTTTTCATTTTCAAAATCAACATCATCAACAGAAAAATTAAAAGTCAGTTTTTTTATTGCTGAATTTGTTACATAAGTACTCTCAACTTCAACTGATTCAAAGGCTTTAAGCCATGTGAAACGGCCAACTCCTTTACAACCTAAGCTAGATTTGTATGTCGATTCAGCCGTCTTAAATGAAAGATAATTGTCCTCGTTAAACCCCGCCCCATTATCAAGAATATCAAACGATTCTATCTGCTGAAATCCAAGGTCTTCGCCATTCAAAACTTCTTGGGTTGTTTGACGAAAGGCTTTAACAATTAAATCTGCCTTATCGCCTTCATTCGTGGCTTGGATTGAGTTAACGATAGCCTCGAATAGAGGAACAAGGCGATCATTTGGGGATAGTGTAAGATTTTGTACCTTACCTTTAACATCTATTTGCACTTTAAATCTTCCCTATTAAAAGTTCTAATCAACAATTACTAGTATCTAATAATACACAAAATCAACTATCAATTCATTGAAACTGAGATAGAAAAAGTATTTATGCACAAACGGCTAGTTTTTAATTTGAAAGCATACATGCATTTATACTATGAGTTTTCTTCCCCACTCTTCCAAAGCTTTGCGGCGCTTGTCCATATACGTCTGCATATTATAAACGCCCTGTACTCCTTGCAATTGATGGTTTAGTATTTTTTCAATCACTATGGGATCGGCTCCAATATCTGCATCACCTAAACGAGTTGCTACGATTCTTCTTAAATCGTGAGGTACAAAACTTTGGTACTCCCAATTGTTCTAATTTACGGCGAATAGAGCGCGATAATGAATGCCTATCAATAGGCTGCTCACCTGGGCCTGATTTATTAGTTGTTGTACCCGGAAATACATATTTAGAATTGAGATAGCCAAATGCTGCCCGTAACTCATCAATCAAAATAACCATATTTTGAGTAATCGGTACTTTATGGGTTCTTTCGCCATATTTGTTTTGTTTTACGCGCTCGGCTGGGATTGTCCATATCATTTTGTCAAAATTAAACTCTTGCCACTGTGCGCCTGTAACCTCTATTGGCCAACAACCTGTTAGTTATGCATTAGAATGCGTATATGGCTTGTTGGCTTACGCATAACTGGGGGAGACGTTCAAATGCTTGAATAGCCTCTTTAAACATTTGCGTAAGAATAGACTACGTTTTGCGCCTCTATCTGTTATTGGATCAAGTATCTTTTAAAAATTTCGCGGCGGGTTATTTCTTTAAACTTATAATAGCCAATAAATAAAAGCGTCAATTGACGCTTTCTAACTAAATAATACTAGTGCTTGCGCCCTACACCATTACGTACCATGTCTTGCCCTGTTTGGAATACGTCTTCTGTAATCATGCGTGCTAAAAGTAGCTTTTGATTATCGTCAAACACAGCAACAAAACGGCTGCCATCTTTGTTATTAGTAGCCATGCCAACACCGGCAACACCTTTAAGTCCAAAACCACCGTTTTCGACATCTATTAAAAAGCTTTCTAGTTCGGCTAAAGTATCAATTACGTCATTTTCATTATTCATTTTAAAACTCTTTTAGTAAGGCCTTGGCTAGGCTTTTAAATCATTATGGTGGCTATTTTATAGAGAAGAGCCAAAAACTTAAACCCTTGGCTCAGGTTAGTAACTAAATCGACTTTATAGCTAACTCTAAATTGCTTAGCGCACAACCAAACTCTTTTGCATTAACGCGATGATACTGTGTGTCACTCGTTGCTGTAAGGCTAATTATAAACTCATCTTGTTGAGCTACCGCACTTTGCTCTTGGCTTAGGCACATAGCTTGAGTAAGTGAGCGCAGTTTTGAGTTTGTTAAAATTGCACCAAAGCGCTGCACAGGCAATGGAGGTATTTTTATAGCCGGTAACGCTTGGTCTATGGTGCGCTCGCTTAGAATAAACGTGTTATTGGTAATATCAATTACGCTGCCTGTAGGCCAGTACGAGTAGCTATAGCTCTTACTCTCAGGTTGTGCTTTACTTTGGTTAGCTAAATGCACTACACCACTTTTGCCTATTACGGTTATTAAACCACCTTCTGATGATTTAATAACAACCAAAGCCGTATTTTCATCAATACCAAAACCATGTTGAATCTCTGTTTTAGTATTTTTTACTTCGTTTTTATTTAACGCTGCTGTAAGCCTAAATGTACGGTTTTGTTCGCTAAATTGAGTATCTAGTACACCAAAATTAAAGCTGCCAAGTCCACCAGCATTAATGTTATTTTCATTTTTGCGAAGTGCCTCAAGGCTTGTCGTATTTGTAAGCATGCCCGTCACTTTACTTTGGATTGCTGCGCCCGCGCCTTCACCTACAATTACTGGGCGAGTTTGCAATGCTTGCGTCCACGGGTATGGGTTATTGTTTTGATCAAATAATACCTTGTGAGTTAATGCTGCATTACCGCTATTAAACATCACACCGGTACTATTTTTAATAAGTGATACAAGTGCATTAGTGCCACTTTTGCATAAAGCGTATTCGGCCTTTGTGTACTCTGGATAAATTGCTTCTCGGTTATACACATTCATTAATGTATTTCTGAGAGCGGGTAATTCATCGCACGAGTTACTCGTAATCGCTTTAGCAAGTGCTGGCGTTAGTGCTAACCATTGAGTGTTTATATTTGATTGTGCTAAAAGACTCTGCGCTACATCTGCCGACTCATAAGGGTCGCGGCTCGATGCCGTAATAGCAAGTATGGTGGGTTTTGCGTTATTAACTTTTAAACTGCCCGACACAAATTGTAAAATATTATTAGTCGCAACCTCAATATTAAAATCGGTATTTACTTGCTCTTTTAAGCGCTCACCGTTTTTATCAAGTAGCGGCACTTCTAGCATATCAAATACAAAGTTGTATTCTTGCTGAGTCAGGCTTTCTAATTGCTGGTTATTTATATCGCGCCATAGCCATAATAAATCTGTTTTAGATACGCTATTTGACGATTTACCTAGCAAGGTTTTAAGTGTTTTTAATACAGCCGTTTTTGCCTCAACGTTATTATTAGGCCAGTGCTGCGTGATGTTTTTTATTTGAGCGTTGCTAACAGCATATAAATTATGTGACTTACCATCAATAGCAGTCTCTTTTTGGCAATTGTTAAGCTTTGCGCTAGTACAGGTAGTAAGCTCTGACCCCACTAAAATTAAAGTTTGGTTTTGCTCTTGAGCCACTGCATTTATTGAATATCCAACACCAAACAATGCCACTAACATACCTAGTAACTTTGGCTGTTGATCACGTAAAAATGCACATATCATAATGTAAACTCTAATATAAATTATAAAACTAATATGTTGTAGTTTAACAGCTAGCCACTTGAGCCTAAATATATTTTTATAAATGTTAAATAATTCAAGCCCCTGAAAAGCGATAGCGTTAAGCACTTCATTTAAATACGTTGTTTAGTTTGCCCTTTTGCCATTATAAATATTAACTAAACAAATTTAAACAGAGCATTTATTGATCAAATTCATTGTTTAAATTACGGTGGTGCATTGTTTTATGTAACTAGGGTGAAATATGGACTTCTCTAATGAAGAGATAAATTTTTTTGCTGAGTTATTCAAACCAAATACAAAACAACGTTCCCCTCGCGACCATATGCTTACAATGAAAAGCTCTATACCCGCGAGTATTGCTCACCTTTTTACCCACGCTAATCTAACTTTGCTTGCTGAAGTTGCTAATTACCAACTTTGGTTTCCCTTGCAATTAAAAATTGATGAGTTAGGTGTAATTAACCCCACTTTGAGCGCACCAGAAGTAATTGATACAAAGGGCACTCAACGTAGTTGGCGCTGGAGTGAGCTAAATATTAAAAGCCAAGGTTTTAATATTGAATCGATTTCCAGTACTGGAATATTTTTAAAACCATTAAAAAGTGGAGAGAGCTTAAAAAAATTACAGCACATGAGCTTTACCTTACCCAACAAAGAAAGCATATCGATAGATGTAGAACCCGTTAGGCAAAGTAGCCTAGGGATTGCAGCAAAAATCACTCAGATTCATAGCGGACAAGAGCAATTACGCGCCTATCTGTTTGAAGAACATAAACGCCAATATGCTAAGCTGTACGAAGATGGACAACTAATTGAACAGTTAATTTAGTCCCTTTTAAACACTCACAAGCACTTCACTTGGCTTTATTTAACCCCCTCTCAATGTTAATCTGTACCCTTATTAATAAATCATAAGGATATGACAATGCCAGGTGCTTTTGCGCACATCACAGCCGTTAATATTGCAACGCAAACCAAGTCACTCGCTAAAATGGATATGCCTAAAAAAGCAAAGCTTATTTTAAGCCAACGCCAAGCATACCTTGAACTAGGCTGTGTAGCCCCCGATTATCCTTACTTAGCTGTAGCGCAGCCTAGCCAAAATGCGTGGGCCGACCTAATGCACTATGAGCACACAGGCGATTTACTTAAAGCCATGATTGAACACTGTAAAACACTTGAAGGTGAAGCATTTGAAAAGTGTTTTGCTTGGTTATGCGGTTATATGGCCCATGTTGCTGCAGATATAACAGTGCATCCGGTTGTTGAATTAAAAGTAGGCCCGTATGAGCAAAATCAAACGGCGCACCGTACCTGCGAAATGAATCAAGATGCGTTTATTTGGCAACGTTTAAACTTAGGTGAATTAGGTTATGCTGATCGCGTGCAACAAAATATTGGATCTTGTACTAACAAAGACGATAATTTTGATACCGATATTGCAAAAATTTGGCAACATGCTTTATTAACGGTTCACCCAAGCTACGCAGCACAACACGCTCCTAACTTTAATTCATGGCATAACGGTTTTCAGCTTGTAGTAAATAATGTTGAAGAAAGCTATCGATTATTTGCCTGTGCACGCCATGTTGCTGCTGATTTAGGCTTGTTTTATCCTCGCCCAAACGAAGTAGACCCCACTTTTATTGAACAACTAAAAACGCCGCACGAGCCTATGCACTACAACGATATTTTTGACTTTGCCGTTAGTAACATTCAGCACTACATAACCATTATTGCCAATGCCGTATTTTTAGATACTGATTACAGTGCAATTAAAAATTGGAACCTAGATACAGGCTACGATGAACACAACACGATGACGGTATGGAGCAAATAAAATGAAACACTTACTTTGTATAAGCCTCATAGTATTACTTAGCGGTTGCTACACTTCAAAAAATAACAATCCAGAAGCGATGGCCGACTTAGCCTCGCAATTAAAAGATATTGCTACAGCCGTTGATGGCACATTAAAATTTAGTGAAACACCCTATTCAACAACTGATGAGTTATTAAAAGCTGCTGTTAATAACGATTTAAGAAAACTTGCACCCTTTGGGGAATACACGCTTATTGTAAACGTACAAGATGATAACGCAGTGCTACTCTTATGTGATGCCAATACTGCTTTAATTGAAGATGCAGGCTGCACTGCTCAATCAGATATACAGCATTGGGGAGCTGAGGCTATTCATCAGTGCGAAATAACCATAAACGCCCAACAGCTCTGTAATTAGGTAGTAAAATACCCGCTATACATTTAAAGTTGAGCCGTCATCTCTTTAGGGTTAAACACTAAGCCATGGCGGCTAACATGCTCTGCAAAATTTTCGGCCGGCATTGGTTTAGCAAAGTAAAAGCCCTGAAATTCTTTACACCCCATTTGCGTCATTATTGCTACTTGCTCTTGGGTTTCTACTCCTTCGGCTACACACTTAATATCAAGTTCTTCACACATAACGTGCACCGCTTTAACTAAACTTTTTTGACGCGTAGAGCTCGTTACTTGGCTTATTAATGAGCGATCTAACTTGAGCTTGTTAATAGGGTAATCGGCAAGGCGTGCAATATTAGAATAACCTACCCCAAAATCATCGACCGAAATAGTAAAACCCCACGATTGCAGCGTTTGCATAAGCTTTAGCGAATGCGCTTGGTTTGCCTCAAGAGAGGTTTCAGTCAGTTCTAACTCTATTTGAGGTGGCTTTACATTAAAGTCGGCAAGGTATTTAACCAGTTTTGACATAAAATCGGTTTGGCTAAAATCAATTAGAGATATATTTATTGCCACCGGCACACTCGGTAAACCCGCCTTAGTCCAATCAGCAATTTGAGCGCACACCTTTTGAATAATCAGGTCGGTTAGCCGACTAACCATTCTGTATTCTTCTGCAATAGGAATAAATACCACTGGCGACACATTACCCAGTATTGGACTGTTCCAACGCGCTAAGGCTTCAAGCCCTATACATTGACCCGTTGCATCTACTTTAGGTTGATAGTGCACCGACAAATCGCCTTGTTGAAGCGCTTCATCTAATAACATTGAAATTTCGTATTTTTCGATAAAAGCTTGTGATTGTTTTTCGTTATAACCACTTAGAGGCATATTACAATTTGCTAGTTTAAGTGCTTCGCATGCATTGCTAAGTACTGTTGTGCTGTTTTTTCCATGATCAGGATACTTTGCAAAACCAAATAAAAATGATTGCTGACACTTAGTGCCAAATACATTATATGTTTTATCTAATGTATTTTTTATTTGCATTAATAGCTTATCTTCAAGCTCGCTTTGCGAGTTTGTCCCAATTATAAAAGCAAGCTTTCCTACTCCTATATGAGCACACAAAAGGGGCCCATCTGGCATCGCTTTTAAACGCTTGTACGCGTTAATAAGTAATGCTTGAGAGTCGGCTTTAGTGAGCTTCAAATTTAAGTATTCACTATTTGCACTTTGCGCAACAACGATATAAAAACCTTTTTGGTATTTGCTTGTTAATCTGTCGCATTGCAGCTCAAACCATTCTCTATTAGGTAGTTTTGTTTGCGAGTCTCTAAAGCGTAAACGTTTATTTTCTTGTTCCATCATCGATAAGTTTTGTTTAATGAGCTGCTCTTGCGTGCAATCGTAAAAGTCGTATACACGGTAGTTTGTACTCATTGTTATTTGCTGATAACTGGCTTTAAAATAACTTTTTTTGTACTTCACAATTTTATTTTGAGCATTAGAGTCGTCAAAGACTAAGGTAGGAAATAAATGAGAAAGATTAACGCTTCCTTCTTTTAATTCTTTTTTTATACCAAACATATCAATAGCATGTTGATTAAAATCAGTAATGACAAGATTTTCGTCAACAATAATTTTGGCTTTATTTGATTCGGTGAACAGGCTTCGATAAAGCTCATTTTTATCTTTAAGGTGTGTATTAGCGCTTATCATTGTTTTGTTTAAACGCTTAGCAGCCACAATTGTGCGCGCCACAGCAAGGGGAATACAAATGTTAAAAAATAAAAATATAAGCCCTGTAATGTATAAGTCAGCATCGGGAAGTTGTTGAGCTATGCCGGTTAAACCCGAGACATCAACGTTATTGATGATCATATAAAACGGCGCAATATTTAATACGCCATAAGCAAGAGCTGTTCTATAACCAAGTAGCATAAGTGCTATTATCGGGCAAGAATACATATACATAGAGCCCACTTTAGCAAGCTCTAGGTCTGTTAAAAATAAGTTCATTGACACGCTAGCAGCTACAATGGCTATTAAAAGTGCATGAGCGCTAAAGTGATAAAAACGCTTACTTGCTATAAGTAAACCACATGCAGTAGCAAGAAAGCTGCTTGTTAATACAACAATATAAATTAAGTTAAATTCAATAGCGCTTGTGTACGTGTGGCACGCCACAGCAAAGCATAACACCATTACTAATGATAGAATAATGCGCAGTGCACTTATTCGCCAATTGGCAACCTGACCAGGGGCTGAATAATGGTCATTTAATAAAAAGAACCTATTGAAAAAATGCATAATAAACAACAGTTAAAGCTCATTCTTCTATTAGACATTGATAACTTGTTAAAATCAATAAAATGAATATAATTTCTATTTACATAGTTCTATAAAATAGACAGGTGTAAACCTACCTGTTAGCCGTTAAACAATCATTTTTCGAGTGTTTTTACAGTTATCATCTTTAAGAGCGAAACCACTGCACCCTAAAAACTCACCGTGCTTAGATTTGCGTTTACGCATTTCGCGACCACACTTTTCACAAATTGGGTGCTGCGTTTTACACTCTGTATTCACACATTGTGAGTACGTGTTTTTATCAATCGATGGGCCACTACAGCTTTTACACACTCGTAATTTAGTTTCGCAAATTTGCGTATTAGTACAACTATAATAATCACCATATTGACCCGTTTTTGGCACAATTAAACCGTCGCTGCACGTACTACACTGTCTTTGCTTTAGTTGCGACTTATTAAACAACGTTGAAGCGATTTGAATGGGATAATTGTCATTTACTAATTCTTTTACAAACGCTGAGCATGCATAAGGGTCTGCAATTAAATACGCTTTATGTTTAGCACGCGTAATACCTACATAAAGCAAACGCCTTTCCTCTGAGTGAGTGAATTCATCTTGCTCTGGTAATAACGACTCCACCAGCACATTATTTTGATTATCGCTAGGAAACCCTAATTTACCTTGTTCAAAACCAATAATAATACAGTAATCGGCTTCAAGCCCCTTAGCGCTATGCAATGTCCAAAAATAAAGAGAGTTTGTATGCTTTTTATCTTTTAAATGTTGCTGCACGCTATTTAACATGTATCTATATCTACTAAGTATGGCAATGCTCGCTGATGCATCATTTTTTTGAATAGTGCTTATGCTCTGTTGTACTTTCATTTCTATCGATTTAGTACCTTGGTATAAATCGTCTAATAAAATAACTTGTGGTGTGGTTACTTGTGTATGTGTGCTGATCTGCTTTTTATATTGCTCAGGGTTTTGCATTACAAAACGCCCTGCTACATCACTAATACTATTGTTATATCTAAATGTTTTTTGCAGCATAGTAAGAGAGTGGCTGCCCACTAATTCATTAAAGCGTGTAGTAAGCGCTAAATTACCACCCGAGAACCGATAAATTGCTTGCCAGTCATCACCAACAGCAGTAAAGCGTATTCCGTTACCATGTTTTAATATGGCATTTATGAAAGCCATGCGCGCGCTTGATATATCTTGAAACTCATCAACTAAAATGTGGCTCCATGGAATATTAAAATCTCCGCTTACTATCGCCTTTGTTGCTTGAATAATCATGTCGTCAAAATCAATGGTACTTTGCGCGTTTAGTTCATTTATATAAGCATCATGAATTTGCACTAACAAGTTTGCATATTGCTGGTAATTTTTAATACCACTTTGCTTAATGCGCTGTTCTATTTGCTTATTACTTAGTTGCTCCACTCGAATAGCTTGTAAACATTTTATGTACTTATCAATCCCTTGCTGTAACTGCCCTGAGTTATTTAAAGTATGAAATATTTCGTCGTTACTTAAAGGTGTTAATTCAACATTATGCTTCTTTAATTGCTTTGCGAGGGTTTGCTCTAGCTTTCCTTCTACCCAGTTGTAATGAAAGGTCTCGAGTAAGGTGGTGCCATTTTGTTTATGCAGTTTGCGCTTAAATGCAACTTGCTCGTTATAATGTTTTTTATCTATATCGGCACGTGTATTCCCTTGCCTATCAATGCCAAAGTGCTCTAGGTAAATATCATATTGAGGTATATAAAAGTCTGGTTGGTATTGCCCACTTAGCTCTGCGCCTTGGCTAAAGTGATAATTCACCTCATAACTGTGCGGTACGCAATTCAAATGTAGCCAGTTTGAAATAAGCACTTCCTGATAACTTTTTACTTTATGACCCGCAAGGCTACGGTATTCGTTATCGCGTACGTACCGCTCGTACTGTGCATTATCTTTAAAGCTAAATATATCAATCGGCTCATGGAGTAAATCTAAAAATGCTTTTAAAAACTGTGGTTCGGTTTGTATTTTTTTACTTACCCACCCAGTTAACCAACTATTTAATTGAACTGGGTCAGTTGCAAATTTTGATAATTCGATTGGCTTTTTAGCACTTTGTAGTAATTTAAGCCCAAGCGCATGAAACGTTAAAATAGTGGGTGCTTTGGTATGCAATTTTGCATGCGTGGCGCGTTTAATAAAGCGCTCTTTAATCTCATTTGCTGCTGTTTTATTATAGGCCAGCACCAAAATTTGCTCAGGCTTGGCAATATTGCATGCTATTAAATCTAAAGACTTTGCTACCATCACAGATGTTTTACCTGTGCCTGCTGCCGCTAATACTAAATTTTTATCGTTATCGCGTATTACCGCTAAGCGCTGCTCTGTTGTTAATGGATTTGACTCTACTTGATTAAAAAAGTCATTTTTAAGAGTTAGTTGTTTTTTTTCATATTTATGGCGCAACTGTGCAATTGCATCGTGAGTATTGGGTGTGGTGCTTAGTATATTTAAAAATTTAATACTACTTGGCGATAAGTGTTGTTGCCACACACTTGTACTTTTAGCGTACTGCTTGGTAAGCAAAAACACATCATTATTAAGTGTTTTTATGGAACTATCACGTAAAAACTCATCTAAAGCATAGCGCTTAAGCGAAATCTTTGCGTTATTTACCTTTTGCTCAAGCAGGGTTGAAAACCGCGTGTTAAGGGCCGTATTTAAAGCGTTCGCTTGTAATTTGTTTAAAAAGCTAATTGATGTATTGCTACTGTCGCACAAATTAATTTTGGCGCTAAATAAACGGTTTTTAAGTATTGAGTAATTATAAAAGTCTTTAATTAAAAATGTCCGTGCGGGAGCACCTCTAAAATGCACAACAAGGCGCTCTTGTTCAATAGCTACGTGTTTAATACGGGTAAAAAAACGGCCTAGCCAACTTGGAGTAGCAATATACTGCGCCATAATACTCAATATGAAGATATGCTTTACCTTAATTGTAACATACTCTTTTGTAATACATTTAGCGCTAAATCGATGCTTACTTAGTAAACAATTTAATTGGTAAGTTAGTTTTTAAACCTAGTGGTTAATACTTTATTTACAACCATTAACAAATTTAAACATTTATAGATAGCTTGTTGTGTAACAATGCACATATACAAACTTACACTTCATATAATTGTTAGGTATATTCCCAATTAAACAATTATTTACAGCCTAATTAAGTGGTTTAAAGGAGCTAACATGCTTAAAAAATGCATTACCACAACGGCTTTAATTTTAGCATTATGCGCTTGCACGTCAGAAACAGAGTCGGATTTAGTAAAAACACAAGGTATTTGGGCAGGTTTTGAACTAGTTTCTGACGGTAACCGCACGCGTGTTAACGCAGAACTAAATGCAGGCGATGCTAATGGCTCTAACATTGTTTTAAGCGATAGCGACTCATTACAAGCTGTTGTTAATAGCACTGCTATTGTACTTACAAAAGATACCGACTTTTTAGACGTTGATTACCAAGCGTATATAAATGCCACTGACGATAACCAACAGTTTGATATAAAATTTAAACGGGATGATGGCATAAATGCTAATTCGAGCGTGGAGTTGCCTTTAAATTTTATTATTTTAACCCCGAGTAACAATCAAAATTTTGATATTAATAGTCCCCTTACAGTTCAGCTAGATGGCACTGATCCTAATAGTACTAGCCAAGTAGAACTTAGCAGTAGCTGCACTAACAATAATAATGAAACACTTTTACAATCAACGCTTTTTGCGCTTAACACTTCGCGCCTTGAAATAGATCTGCAAAGTTTAGATATGTTTAGCAGCTCGCAAGTAGATCAAGGTAAAACGTGTGATTTAACAATTAGTGTTAAACGCGATCGATTCGGTAGTATTTCGGGTGAATACGCAAACCAAAGCTATATTAAATCCCAGCAATCGCGCGCTATAAAAAATATGACTTTAACGTTTTAATTTGCACGCTAATTTACTGAGCGTTAAGCTACGCCTTTATTAAGTAACTCTACCAATTGTAATTGCCCTCCTTATTTATAGGAGAGCTAATAACAATTGATATAAAGGTTTATTATGACTAACAGCACATACCCTATTGGCACACCTGGCAAAAAATGGAATGACAACGATAAAGCCCAGTGGTTAACACGCCAAAACATTAAACGCAGTTACCAAAACGAAGTCGTAACGCTAATTAATGACCTTAAGAGCACCTTAGATATAGAGCAATACGGCGAGCTTAATTACACCGCTGGCACTTACCCATTATATATATTAAAAACGCCTAACTTTAATGCTAATAAACCAACTGTTTTAATCACCGGTGGTGTACATGGCTACGAAACCAGTGGCGTACATGGCGCACTTAGGTTTGCTAAGACATCGGCTATGCAATATTGCGAACAGTTTAATATTATTGTTGCACCCTGCATTAGCCCTTGGGGATATGAGACTATAAACCGCTGGAACCCAGATGCTATTGATCCTAATCGCTCATTTTACGAGGGAAGCCCAGCTCAAGAATCAGCCGCTATTATGGCGTTTGTAAAATCATTAGGTACTGACTTAATCGCTCATATTGATTTACACGAAACAACAGATAGTGATAACAGTGAATTTAGACCCGCACTCGCTGCGCGTGAAGGCACTACAAATACTAACTGGAACATACCTGACGGGTTTTATTTAGTTGCAGATACCAAAAAGCCTGAGCCGGAGTTTCAAAAAGTCATTATAGAAAGCGTTGCAAAGGTCACTCATATTGCACCGAGCGATGAAAATAACCAGCTAATAGGCGTACCTCAAGAGCAATTTGGCGTGATTAACTATGCAGCACGCGATTTAGGTTTATGTATGGGCTTTACTGATGCACCCTATGTAACCACTACCGAAGTGTACCCAGATAGCCCAACTGCCACCGATGAAGAATGTATTTTGGCACAAGTAGCCGTTATAACGAGCGCGCTAAATTACATTACAACCTCTACAAAAGATTAACCACTGTTCAAGAGCGGGTACTCATTAAATTAAGTACTCGCCCCAACCAAGAAACAATCTGATAACAAAAAACAACCCAAAAGAACTGGTTTTATTGAATTTAAAGGTATAAGGTTAGCCTTCCCTCAAATTCAAGGAGTATACATTGGGGTTTAAAAACAAATATGGACAGGTAAGCCTCTATACTGAAAATAACGTTGTTATCGCTCACTTTTCGGGATACATCACCTCAGGGCTTCTTCGTGCGTTTAAAATTGAACTATGCGAAAAAATAAAGTTACTCAAAAATCAGCCTTGGGCCTATATTAGTGATTCTTTTGATGTTTTGGCTGCAACGCCTGAGGCAGAAAAAGAAATGATAGATATTAGCCATTTAATGAAAGCAAACAACTGCCTAAGTAGCGCGTTTGTACTCACATCAGCTATCGCTATAAATCAAATGAAGCGCATTTTAGAGTGTGCAAAAAGAAACGTTAATTTTAGTGAGTGCCTATTTACCGATTTAGATAGCGCTAAACAGTTTATTTCTCACAACTTAAAAAGTAAGCAAGGCCAACTGATATAAAATAATTGACCTTGCTTTATCAATCTTAGTTTTTGTAAAACTGACTATCTTTGGTTATTGTAATGCTGGCGTTTTCTTGCGCTGTTACAATAAATTGTAACTTACTCACTTTACGCTCAATATCGTAACCATCGGCTGTTATAGTAACGGGGACTCTTTTCATCGCACCCGGTTGTACAAGCGTAGATCTCGGACTTGAGAGCTTTGCCCCTGGTAAACCCTCTATGGCAATACTGTAATGCAGTGCTTGCTGCGTTTTATTAATAATAGTAAGTGTATAAGGGTTTTCTACAAGGCCCTCGTAGTTCACTCTATAAAGCGCATTCCTATCGCGTAGTACTGAGGCTTCTATTGGTGTACGTTGCAGCATCCATGCAAACATAGAAATGATTAACAAAGCCGTTAATGCGCCGTATCCTACTAGTTTTAACCTAAATGGATTGGTTTTTTTACCTTCCATTTGTTTTTCACTCGCGTATTTAATTAAGCCTTTTTCGTAACCAAATTTCTCCATGGTATCGTCGCAGGCATCAATACATAAGCCACAGTTTATACATTCATATTGCAATCCATTTCGAATGTCTATTCCTGCAGGGCATACCTCTACACATAAGTTACAGTCTACACAGTCACCTAAGTTAAGCTCTTTTGGATCAGCTTTGCGTTTACGTGGTCCTCGGCTTTCACCACGCTCGCTATCATATGTAACAAGCAACGTATCTTTATCAAACATAACAGCCTGAAAACGAGAATACGGGCAAGCAATAGTGCACATTTTTTCGCGTAAAAACCCTGCATTGCCATAAGTACAAAAAGCGAATAAAAACACCCAAAAGCTCGTTATACCTGACCACTCAAACGTAAGCATTTCCATATACAAACTTTTTGCCGGAATAAAATATGCCATAAACGAGGTGGCGGTTAAAACTGAAATAATAATCCACGCACTGTGCTTAGTTATTTTTTTGCGCCAAGTGCTTAGCGTCCACTGTGATTTATCTAATTTAATTCGCTGATTTCGAGTGCCTTCTATGCGTTGCTCTACCCACGAAAACATGAGCATCCATATAGTTTGCGGGCACGTATAACCACACCAAACCCGACCAAGCCAGTTAGTTACAAAAAATAATGCAAAAGCCCCCACCATAAATAGCAGGGCTAAAATCATAAAATCTTGAGGAAGGAGTGTTAAACCAAAAATAGTAAAGGTTTGCGTTGCCACATCTAGCAGCACAGCTTGTTGCCCGTTATATTGGATCCACGGTATTGCTATAAAAGTTAGCATTAACAGCCAACCTAAATTACGGCGTATGCGCTGAAAAAATCCTTTTTGCTCGCGGATATAAATTGGCCCTTCGGTGTTATAGGGCTTAATGATCATGTCTTCTTCTTTAATATCAAACTTCATAGTACTTGCTTCATAATGACGGGTATTATGCAAGCATTTGCAACTTTCAGACCAAGCTGAAACTTTATTTACATCATTGATACTAAACAGTTTATTTCAACGCAGTAAAATAAAATTCGCGATATTAAACGCGCTTCGCGATATATCACGAATTTTTAGCAATCCCTAACTTTCGCATTTTTGAGCGTAGTGTACTCTCAGGTAAGCCCAATTTAACTGCTGCCCCTTTATCACCCGATATTTGCCAGTGCGATAACACAAGAACAGAGGTTATATGCTGCTTTTGCGCTTCATCAAGCGTAAGTGAAGGGTTAATAACTACTTCACCACCCGCTTGCAAAGGCTGACTTAGCTGTAGTACAACCTGATTAGATAAAATAGCTTCGCGTTCAAGTACATTTTGCAGCTCTCTAATATTGCCTGGCCAATTGTAGGCTTGCAGCTGCGTAATTGCTTTTTTACTTAGCCCTTTTAAGTGTTTACCCAGTCGTTTATTTATCTGCGCAATTAAATTAGCGCATAAATAAGGAATATCCTCTTTTCGATCTTTAAGGGCGGGTACTTTTATAGGAAATACATTAAGCCGATAATACAAATCAATTCTAAACGTGCCTTTTTGTACCATTTCCCACAGGTCGCGGTTAGTCGCTGCAATCACTCTAATATTTACTTTTAGCGTATTGCTGCCACCCACACGTTCAAACTCTTGTTCTTGCAGGACTCTCAGTAATTTACTTTGCGCCTCAAGTGGAAGCTCTGCTATTTCATCTAAAAACAAGGTGCCTTTATCAGCAAGTTCAAAACGCCCTTTACGGCGTTCATTGGCACCTGTAAACGCGCCTTTTTCATGGCCAAACAATTCCGACTCTAGCAAGCTCGGTGTAAATGCGGCGCAATTTACTTTTATAAAGGCTTGTTCGCTACGCTTGCTTAGTCGATACAAATTACGAGCAACTAATTCTTTACCCGTGCCATTTTCGCCAAGTATAAGCACTGTGCTGTCGGTTTCACTTACCAGTTTTATTTGATCTAACATGGTTTGAAATATATGACTTTGTCCAACTAGCCCTGAGTCTTGCCAATCTTCGTTAAGTTCTGCAATTAAGTAGTTGTTTTCATCTTTTAGCTGCTCACTTAAATGCTTTACTTGCTCAAGTGCCTCTTGCAGTGCATTTTGTGTTTGCTGTTGCAGTGATATGTCGCGAAATACCGCTACAGCACCAATTAACTCATCATTTTTATAAACAGGTGTTGAGGTGTATTCCACTGCAAATGAGCTACCGTCTTTACGCCAAAAAACTTCATTTTTAACTTCACGACGTTTTCCGTCAAACATGGTGCAATATATTTGGCATTCATCAGCGGGATAAGGTGTGCCATCAGCATGAGTATGGTGATGATATTGGTGTATTTTTTTACCTAATAACTCGTCTGCTCGCCAGCCTGTCATGCGCTCAGCGGCAGGATTAACAAACACCGCATTACCCGACAGGTCAAAACCGTATATGCCCTCACCTACTGCGTTTAGCAATAATTTAGGATCGTTTAAAAATTGTTTTATCATAAATGCACCTCGCGAAATATCGCGAGCATTATGGCAATTTTATACATTAAGTGCACTCATTACTTAAAATGCACTTACGTGTAAATTAAAACGCTATAAATAGTGCTGAAATAGCGTTTTTACATCTATTTTTGCACCTAGCCTTGCGGCAATTAAATAAAGTCCTGCAAGTTTTCGGTGAATAAACAGCGCATCAACGGGCGGTGTATGCCATTGCTGAGATTGTGCACTGAGGGCAAGCCCTGCATTTTTAATTTTGAGCGCGAGTTCGCTATTTTTAAAATCAAATTCCCCTTCTGCTCTCAGTGGCTCGCACGCCATTAAGAATAAATCAATAACGTTGTTTTTATACTCATCAACTAAGTCATTTTTAAAATAACCAATGTGTGAAGCCGCTCTAAGTACACCTTCTCTGTTGTTTTCACTACCCGCTTTAAATAAAGCTAAATAAGCGCGGCTAAGCTCGGTTGATATTTCTCGCGTTGCACCAAAATCAAATAAAACAATTTTTTGTGTATCAAGCTGATAATGAAAATTGGCAAAATTAGGATCGGTTTGAATTAATTTAAATTCAAACATTTCTTTAAAAAACAAATCAATAAGTTGCTCTGCAACAAAGCTTTTTTGACTATCAGGTAGCTCTGTAATGCTCTCAATGGGCTCTGCTTTTATATATTCCATAGTAAGTACTTGTTGTGTGCTGTGCTCTGGATATACGTTAGGCACTTTAAAGTGGGGATTAGTTGCTAGTGCATTTTTATAACGTATTAAGTACTGAGCCTCCCGCTTATAATCAGCCTCGGCTAATAACTGCGCTTTAGCCTCACTAATAAGTGGTTTAATATTGAGATCTTTTGGCAATAATCGAGAAATCGTTAATAAAGAATTAACGTTATCGACATCACTTACTACACTTTTTGCAATACCAGGATATTGAATTTTAACAGCAAGCTGATCGCCATTTTCTCTATAAGCTAAATGAACTTGCCCTATAGAAGCCGCTGCAAAAGGCCTTAACTCAATATGAGAAAAGCGCGCTAGCCACTCATCCCCCCATTGCTCTTTTAACACCTCAACAAGCTGCTTATGAGGCATTGGATTCGCGTCTGAGCGCAGTAAAGCAAGTAACTGAGCCAATTCAGGACTAAGTAAATCACCGGCATCCATTGAAAGTAATTGCCCGAGCTTCATTGCAGCGCCACGTAAATGAGATAGCTGTGTGGCTAGCTTTTCAATATTTTTAGGCTGTAGTAGCAAGCTTTTATTGTCCCAACCTTTACCGGTTAGCGCGCTCTTAGCGCCATCAACTAACATATTGGTAGCAACACCTGTTGCCAGTGAGCCTAATTTTGCAAAGCGAGAAAGCCGAGAAGTGGGAACAGTACGAGGAGCCACCATAATATTAAAACCTAATTAGCCTGAAAGTCAGGCTAATTAATACGTATATTGTAAGTAGGTAGATCTACTTATAGACGAGGTACTAGCTTAATTGCACCTTCAACCACTTTCATATCAAGTGGAAGTTTACTAAGTAGCATCATTTTAGGGTCATCCATATTTAGAGTATAAACAGGGTTAACCGCTAAAAAAGCATTAATCACATCCATTGCTTGGCTATCAAGTGCACCTAAATTACCTTTAAAACCACCGGCATCAACACTCGAATCAAGTAATTTAATATTACGTAAAAATACCGCTTTTTTCTCACTGTCGTAAAATGGGCTGCCTTCAATTTGTAGCTTTAAACGCACTGGGTATTTAAGTGCGAATGCATTAATTTCAGCGCTTGAATCGGCACCAAGCACAACAACATCGCGGTTATCAGGCCCAATATTTACACTTAAGTCGTTTACATCAAACTGAACGGGTAAACCCATTAAGCTTACTTTTTCGCTTAACTTTGGTAATTGCTTACCCAGTACAGATTCAACCTCAGAATTAGTAAATGAATATACTGATATGCCTTGCGTGGTATTACAGGCAGTTAAAAATAACGCTGCAATAATAACTAAAATTCTCATGAGAACCCTTTTGTTTATAAATTAGTAGTACATAAAAAAGCCGCTATTAAAGCGGCTTATTAAAATAGTAACCAGCATATATTACGCTGGTTCTAGGGCGTGTTGACCTTTGTGGATTGAAATTTGTTCAATCTAGGGTCGATTTAATCGCGGCGTGAGGTTTGTAACCTAGCGGGCTAAGTCAAAACCGAGCAACAAAGAGTTAATCGTCCCTAGAAAGAACCCAAAGGGCAGCGCATGTTTGGCATTTATGCTGCGTTATCGCCTATTTATGGGGAATAACCACACTACATAGACTCTGCCTTGCCTAAATACCAAACAGTCTGCTGCAAATTCAACCACGAAAGGTCAACACGCCCTAGTGTATTAAGCTGCAAGTGTCGCTTTAAGTCGCGTTAGTGTGTCAGGTTCAACTGAACCAGCACTGAGCGCTAATAACTGTTTTAAATAATAGTTTAAATCAGCATGTTCGCCACGATGTTTGTCATCTAACATGGCTACTTGTTCTGCCATTCTAAGTGACTTATCAGTTGAACTTACGTTCGCTAATATTTCCATACGCGTAATAAGTTGATCTGTATTTAATGCTGTTTTAAGCGGTGCTTGATACTGACTTGGTAATGCTTCATTGTTTTCAAGTGCTGTAATTAACGCATCTAGATTAGCTTGCTCTGATTTGCTTGTAAGCAATGCAAGTTTATCGTCAATAGCTGCTAGTAGCTTAGTAACTTTTGGCGCTAACGATCTAAATTGCGTGTACCCTTTCACTTTTGTTTCTAGGTCATGCAACTGTGCTCTTTGATTTACATCGCTAAGTGCTGCTTCAAGCTCAGCAAGTTCTGCAACTGCTTGTTTATCTGACTCATTTTGATCAAGTTTTTGCTGCTCAAATTCACTACTACGTTTAGTAAATGTTTCATCGTTAAATTGACGAAATTTTTGCCATAACGCATTTTCAGCTTTTAAACCTGCAAAACCAATTGTTTGCCATTGCTGCTGCATTTGCTTCAACTCTTGGCACGCAGCGGCTAAATCATCGCTTTGTGATAATTGCTGCGCTTTTTCTACTAATTCATTTTTAAGTACGGCATTACTTTTATGAAATGCGTTTAATAAAGCCAGTACTTGTTGTTGCTCGCTTTTATAACGATCGTTTAGTGTACGGTATGTTTTAGGGTCAACTTTACCTACACTGCGCCACGCTTTGTTTAAACGATTGTATTGGCTTTCATATTGTTTCCAATCAAAGTCATCCTCAGCCGTAGGCTGTAAATGAAGCGCGTGCATGTCGCTAATAATACTTTCGCGTTGTGCTTTTGACGCTTCGCGTTGTACTTCTTGCTCTGCAAAGTAACTACGACAAGGTGCAAATAACAGCTCGATTTTTTCATCAAACTGCACGCCTTGTTGCTTTTCTTCATCTGTATCTAAACGACCTAACTCATTCCAACGCTTGCGTAACACTTTTACTTGCTCTGCGCGTTGTTGTGGGTCAGTACACTCTTCACTTACTAATGCACTTACTTCTTCTAATAAAGCTTCACGCTTTGGTGCTGCAGCGTATTTTTGCCAATCTTTAGCATCTGCAAGTTGCGCTTCAAGTTCCGCTTTTATATTTACAAGCGGCTGTTGATATTGCTCAGTGAGTGTATTAAATAACTCTTCAAACCCTTTAAACACGCCAAAGGCAACATTAAAACGACCTTCTTCAATTAGGCGTTTAACATCACGAGCTTTGCGTTTTGCTTGGCTTTGGTTTTTTTCAAGTGGCTTAACTAGCTCACTCATTGGTGCTAAAAATTGCTTTTTATGCGTATTTAACTGTGTTTTAAAGGTACTTTGCAGTGCACCATCTAAAATATTTAAATGACTACGCGCTGCTTTAAAACCATTATTAAATTCAGTTAGAGTTGAATCGTATTGTGCTAAATCTTCTGCTGGCTTAATTTCGCATAATGCTGCAAAAGCGAGTTTGTACTCTTTAATAGCCGTTGTTAGCTCAGGTAACTTAGCAACTTGAGTAAATAGTTTTTCTAACTTGCTTACAGCCAGTTTAGATTGCGCATTATTAGCAAGTTCTGTTTCGCTAATAGCTTGCTTAGCTTGCGCTACTTTTGCATCAAGCCAATCTTGCTGAATTTGCTCTGGTGTTTCAAGGCCTAGCTGTAAGGCGTTTTCTATTTCTTCACTTAACGCTTCAACAGTTGCAAGCGCTAGCAATTGGCGCTGTTGTAGCGCTAATTTTTTCTGCTCTTTGTCGTGTACCACTTTTAGCTGTTCAATGTGTGCATCTAACTTAGTGGTAATCGAAATATATTTTTCGTCAAGAAGCTTAACACGCTCATCACTTAGCCATTTGAGCTCAAGTGCTTGCCACTGGGCCATTAATTCGCCGGCTTGTGGATTTACAACACCAAAATCTGTTTTTTCACGTAAGGCATTTAACTTAGCTAAAATAACACGTGTTGCACTTTCAACCTGCAGTGGCATTTCTATTGCTAAACGCTCATTTTCAATATGCGTTTCAAGTGCTGCTTTTGCACCACCCTTGGCATGCTTTACTAATGGCTTAATTAATTGATGGGTAATAACAAGTTCAACTAATTGAGTTTGTAGCTCTTCGCTACCTTCTTTAAATGCTTTTTCTACTAGTTTTGGATTTGCTAAACGTTTTAATAATTTAACGCGTACTTGCAGTTCTTTTTCTGCAAACGCTAACTTTTCAAGTGTTTTAACGGGTGCAAAACGCTCTATGTATTCGTTTTTAATTTGCGGTGTTAGTGCACTTTCGCTATTTAAAACAGCATTAGATATTTGAAGCTCTGCGATATCTTTTAATGCTTGATCTTGTTTATATGCTTTCCACCAAAGTGGTAACTCGTTTACTTTTTGTAGTGCTTTGCGGCGTATTTCAGCTGAGCTGTCTTCAAGTGCTAACGTGTTTAATATGGTTGCATCACGTTCAATGTCTAATTTTTCGATAGCATCAAGACGTACTTGTTGCTTAGGGTGTTTCCATTTCGGTGTAAAAAGGTGCTTAAAGATCATGTTCACTAAACCTAGCTATTTCGTTGTCTGATTTAAATTCTTTTTGTAGTTGAGCTTTTGTCTTTTGGATCATTTCACCATTAGCACCAATCGTAAATTGCTCGTTTGATTGAGCCACTTTTGCTTGATACAACATAACCAACTGCACTGTTTGTTGCTTTTGCTCGTCTGATAAAACGGTACCGTCTGGCCATTTGCCAGTTGATGCACCGTATTGTAAGCGTTCGAATAATTCGGGAGTAATATTTTGTACAAGATTGTCGATATTCATGTCATTTTTTCTTTTTTAGAGTCACTAAAACAATTCGGTTTATAAGATACCAAATACACCCTACGCCAATAGCCGCAGTATAAGCATACCACTGAAGCGTTTTTTCTTGCGGTTGTAAAAAGTACAAACAGAAAAAACCACCTAAAAATAAGATAAGCGCCAAAAAGGAGTGATTTATAAACATCTGCTTTTTTTTAATTCGCTGTTCGCGCTGAAGTTGCAAAACTTGCTCGTCGTTTAGCTCTGCAATGTTGCTTTCGCAATGCGGACATTGCTTATGTTTATCTGAAATTGATTTTGCACATTTTGGGCAACGAATAATCGCCATACTTCTCTCCATACTACGCATAAAAAAAGCGCCTTTCGGCGCCTTTATTGTACTTGTTTTATTTCTCGTTGTCTTTTTTGAATTCAAACCAATAACTAATTTTGGGGCTATAATTTTCTAAGTTGCCCACTAAGTTTAATTACTCTGCGTCTTTTGACTGCTTCTCTAAGCGTTTTTCCCAGAACGTGGCGTTTTTAATGCCTAATTTAACTGGATCAAATATGATTTTTCCGCCTTTTTTCTTCTGTTCTTCATAATCGCTCAAACATAACAAAGCAGGCTTAGCTACGAAGAAAATAGCTAAAATACCTAGTATGTTGATCCAGGCCATTAAGCCAACGCCAATATCACCAATAGTCCAGATATAACCTGAATTGTTTACCATGCCGTATGCAACCATAAACATAATCACAAACTTCACGATAACAAGCGGAATACTGCCTTTAAAATAACGATTTAAGTAAGCAATATTAGTCTCTGCAATAAAGTAATAAGCAAGTATTGTGGTAAAAGCAAAGAAGAACAATGCGATGCCAACAAATGCCTGCCCAAAGCTACCAAATACACTAAATAGAGCCATTTGCGTAAAGGCTGCTGAACCCACTTCAGTGGCTGCATCAACATTTTGAACAATAAATTGCCCTGCTGGTAACTCACCCACAATATTGTATTGCTGCGTTATTAAAATCATTAATGCTGTTGCAGTACACACAAAGATGGTATCAACGTAAACAGAGAAAGCTTGTACTAACCCCTGTTGAGCAGGGTGATCAACTTCTGCAGCGGCTGCTGCATGAGGCCCAGTACCTTGGCCTGCTTCGTTAGAATATATGCCGCGTTTAACGCCCCAACCAATAGCAGCACCAAAACCGGCCTGCGCAGTAAACGCATCACTAATAATTAAATAAAATATATCACCCACTTTATCTAAATTTAAAAATACTACGATTAGTGCCAATACTATGTAACCAAGCGCCATAAATGGCACTACTATTTGCGTAAAGTTCGCAATACGCTTTATTCCGCCGAAAATAATAAACGCCAAAACAATAAGGATAATTGCCAAAGCGACCAATTTAAAGCTGCCTACGTCACCAAAGCTAGTAGAAACCATATTGCCATCGCCAAACACTTGAGTAAACGCATTACCTACCGCATTTGCTTGTACGCCTGGCAGAAAAACACCACATGCAATAATTGCCGAAACAGCAAATAAAACAGCTAGCCATTTTTGCCCTAAACAACGGTCAAAATAATACGCTGGGCCGCCACGATATTGCCCGTTTTCTTCTGTTTTATAAATTTGGCCTAAAGTAGATTCTGCATATGCGGTACTTGCACCTAGAAAAGCAACAACCCACATCCAAAAAATAGCACCTGGTCCACCAAAACCGATAGCTGCTGCAACACCTGCAATATTACCTACGCCAACTCGTCCAGACAACGATACTGCAAGGGCTTGAAAAGATGAGATACCTTTATCAGACGTGTTAGGACTAAATAATAACTTACACATTTCTTTGAAATGTCGAACTTGAGCAAATCGAGTTAATACTGAATAAAACAAGCCTGCGCCTAGGCATAAATAGATGAGTGCATTACTCCAAACAACATCATTAACAGCGCTTACAAAAGCTTCCATGGATATCCTCTATAGTTATATTTATTATTTTTAATTACGAGACTCTGCTTTAGCTACTACGCAACATAAGTTTCACGAAATAAGGTTTTACCTCTCCCGTCCAGACTCATTATTTAATTAATCTTAACTTAAGTACCCCAACTTTGTTAACACTTAATTTTCAAAATATCTAATTACGTAGCTATTGCAAGGCACTACATCAGCAGTATTTAAAGGAAAGTAGATTGATTTGTACCGATACGGTGATGATACGCGGCGAAGAAACGTTAAAAACGTTTTGGAGTGAAGTTGCTATATGATTATTATTTTTTGTAAAAGGGGTTTTACTAAAAGCAAAAAGGGCATCAAAACTATTGATACCCTTCAAATAAACGTTTTATCTTAAATTATCAACAACATTAACAATTGCCGCTAACGTATCTTGACCAAATTGATACGAACGACGGTCTGACCAGCCATAGTCTGGATCAGGTAAATCGTTGTTGTCTTTAAATGGCATTTCAATTGTGTACGTTAATGCTTTGAATTCTTCAGCAGTAGCTGATGAACCTACCGTAAGGTTAGCTTGGCCGGGCTCATCTTTTGGATAGCCATGCTCATCTTGAAACTCTGGAGTAATAGTTAAAAGCGCAGCTTTAAAGCTATCTTCAAGGCCTTTAAGACGAGCATCGTAACTTGGAATACCTTCGCTGCCTGCCACAAAGTTATACGGAATAGCTTCATCGCCGTGTATATCTAAGTGCATATCTAAGCCAGCTTCGCGCATTTTATTTAGTACTAGGTAAACCTCAGGGCTATTCTCCATGCTTGGTGTCTGCCATTCACGGTTTAAGTTAACGCCTTTAGCATTAGTACGGAGATGTCCCCGTGCGCTGCCATCTGGATTCATATTTGGCACAACGTAAAACACTGCTTTTGATAGAAGCGCAGCTGCATGTGGGTCTTCGTCATCAAGAAGTTTGTGCAGTAGACCTTCAACATACCACTCTGCCATTGTTTCACCTGGATGTTGACGTGCTGTGATCCAGATATTTTTCTTATCTTCACTTGGCTCACCAATTTTAAGCACACTCATATCGCGGCCATCGAGTGTTTCACCAAGTGTTATTAATTGGCAAGCACCTTGGCTTTGTGCCCAAGATAATAAATCTAAATGGCGGTCGTAACTGTATGGCGCAAAGTAAGCAAAATACACGCTGCCGCACTCTGGTTCAATTTCAAAGCTTAATGTGCCATTTTCATAGCTTGATGGTACACGAAACCATGTTTGGCGGTCATATGATGCAACGGCTTGATACCCTTCCCAACCATCTGGGTAAGCTGATTTATCAAGCTCATTAATATTTAACTTATGCAATTGGTAAGGCGTTGTTTCAAGACGAAAGTGAAACCACTGATAAAATTCAGACTGGTGATCTTTATTAATTTCTAATTGAATATTTAAAGGATCGGTGGCTTCAATAACTTTGATATTACCACTGTCGAAATTGCTGCTGATTTTCATGAAAAAAACCTTTAGGTTGAATAAGTTTATCTGCTTATTAATTCACAGAACTGACATTATTTTGTAAATAGTAAAACGAATGTGCATTTTCTTAATTAAAGCCTATCACAAGGCATACGCTTTAAAAATAATACACGACCAAAAAAGCCAGCAACATGCTGGCTTTTAAGTCACTGCAAATAAATTAGCGAGGTAAGCTTGGGAATGACACTTCGGCCATATCGCGCATACAACGAACTACTTGGCAGCTGTAACCAAACTCATTGTCGTACCATACATATAAAACAATACGGTTATCTTCAACAATCGTTGCTTGTGAATCAACAACACCTGCGTAACGGCTACCGACTAAATCGGTAGAAACAATTTCCGTTGATGCTGTGTAATCAATTTGGTCACGTAAGTCTGAATGAAGTGCAGTATCGCGTAAAAATGCGTTTAGCTCTTCAACTGATGTGCTTGTTGCTAAGTTAAGGTTCAAAATAGCTAGCGACACATTAGGTGTAGGTACGCGGATTGCGTTACCTGTTAATTTGCCTTCAAGCTCTGGTAATGCTTTTGAAACCGCTTTTGCAGCCCCTGTCTCAGTAATTACCATGTTAAGTGCTGCGGCACGGCCACGGCGCTCTGCTTTGTGGTAGTTATCAATAAGGTTTTGATCGTTCGTGTACGAGTGTACAGTTTCAACATGGCCATTATTAATACCAAACTTATCGTTTAGTGCTTTAAGCGTTGGTGTAATTGCATTGGTTGTACAGCTTGCTGCACAAACAATTTTATCTTCAGGTAAAATATCTTTGTTATTAACACCATATACGATGTTTTTGATATTACCTTTTGCAGGAGCTGTTAATAATACTTTTGCAGCGCCCTTACACTCTAGATGTTGGCCAAGGCCCGCTTCGTCTTTCCAAATACCGGTGTTATCAACAATTAATGCATTGTCGATACCGTATTGGGTGTAATCAATTTCGCTAGGAGAGTTAGCGTAAATAACCTGAATGTAGCTACCGTTGGCTTTAATTGCGTTACGTTCTTTATCAATAGTGATTGAGCCATTGAATGGACCGTGAATTGAATCACGACGCAGTAAGCTTGCACGCTTTTCAAGATCACCATCTTTACCGCCACGCACAACAATAGCGCGCAAACGTAAATCTGAATATGGACCTGATTTTTCAATTAATAAACGCGCTAGTAAACGACCAATACGACCAAAACCATACAATACAACATCGCGTGGTTCTTTCGCTGGTAAGTCAGCTATTTCTGCAAGTTCATCTTTTACAAATTCTTCTACTGAGCGGCCTTTTGCAGCTTCAGTGAACAAATAACTATATGCAAGCTTACCAATATCAATACGTGCAGAGTTTAATTCCATTTTGCTGATAGCTTCTAAAAATGGGAAGCTTTCACGCAAACGTAATTTAGTGCCTTCAAACTGAGCAACAGTTTTGTGAGATTTGATAATATCGATAGTACTGGCATTTACGAGAGGACGGCCATATACAGCGATTTCGATACCACGATTACGGTAAAGTTTACCAATGATTGGTTGCATGCTTTCTGCGTAATCTTGGCGCTCTTGCCAACTATTTGTGTATTCTAACTCGTGAGATGAGGTCATTTTATTTACCTAAGTTTATCATTTTGAACGGATAGCCTTTAAAAATGCACTATATTTTGAGAGTAATGCACTTCAGGCAGGGCTATTCTAATTTAATCTGAAGTTATTCTCTACTGTTAGGCGTTAAATGATTGCGTTAGAATAACAAGGTAGATATTCATTTGGGGTTAAGGGATGCTTAAAAAAGCAAGTGTACTATTGGGTTTGCTAACGTTGACAGGGTGTGAAGAGCCCTTGACACTCGCACAAGTGTGCAAAGAAACACCTGGCTTTTGTAGCGACTTAAACAAAGACAGCCACTGCAAGGATGAGCGTTCTGATGTAATTATCAAACGTTACATAGAATACAAAGACCCTACTGATGAAAATAAATACCAATTACTCAAAGACTTTGAATCCTATAACCAATGTATAACTGTGGCTGCCAAAATTGAACATATTAAGTTAAAAGCTAAAAAAACGTCACGTATTGACGGTCAATTAACGAGCATTAAAGAAATGACTCGGTTATACCAAGATACCCAAAATACGAACCATCCAGGTTTGCTCTACTACCAATGGTCACGAAATAATAACCAAAACGCACTGACTAAATTATTGGCGATAGAAAATGACAAAAGTGTAACGCAAAGTGCCGAAATGCAATTTTTTTTAGCATCGTACTATATTAAGTTCGACGATGAAAAAACCATTGATTTGCTTTATAAAACTTTAGAGCTCAATAAAAAAGACAACGTACCGAATCCTGAAGTGTATACATCACTTATTAGTCTTTTTTATAAACATGATAAATTTAAGCATGCATATATATTTTCTAAAGTAGCGCAAATGTCGGGGATTGAAAATATTGACGTGTTTGAAATTGAGCAGCAATTAATAACGAATGGTAAAAGCTTAGACAGCCTAGATGTACTTGCAGAGCAAACATTTCAGCAAATAATGGCAGGTGATTTTGTATCTCCTCGAGAGTTTTAATTTATAATCGCAAAAATAACCTAATACCAATCTGCTTATATATGGGGTCTATTTAACGTTAAGGAAATTACGCTAGAACTAGCCAAAAATTTTTGTATCTAGTTGTTCTAAATAAAAAATTTTTAACGACGTTATAGTGCAATTTAATTCGTTAAATTGATCAAAGATTTATGCAGGTTGGTATAATTTAATAACTAGGTTATTCAGGCAAATAAAAAGGCAGCTTACGCTGCCTTTTTTTATTTTGCTTTGCTTGTGCCCACTTCTACGCGGGTTTTAAGCTTTTGACCTGGTCGAAAAGTCACCACGCGACGTGCCGAAATAGGAATATCTTCACCTGTTTTCGGGTTGCGGCCTGGTCTTTCTTTTTTGTCTCGAAGATCAAAGTTACCAAATCCAGAGAGCTTAACCTGCTCGCCTTTTTCTAGCGCTGAGCGGATTTCTTCAAAAAACGCTTCAACTAAATCTTTGGCATCTTTTTTATTGATCCCGAGCTTTTCAAATAGGTGTTCAGCTATGTCGGCTTTAGTAAGCGCCATATCTAGTCCCTCAACGATGCATTAAACTGTTCGGCCAATTCGGCCACCACGTTATCAACTACTAGATTGATATCTTTCTCTTCGAGTGTTCTATCAACCGCTTGCAGTGTTAGAGCAATCGCCAAACTCTTATAATTTGGCTCAATACCTTTGCCCTTATACACATCGAATAAGTTTAGGTCAACCAATTGATTTCCGCCAACTTTTTCGATCACGCTTAAAATGTCGCCAGATTTAACGCTGTCTGCCACTAAAATCGCGATGTCGCGGCGATTTGAAGGGAATTTAGACACCCCTTCTGCTTGCGGTAAATTTCTTTTTTCTATTGCTGACATTTCAATTTCAAAAACAAAAGTTGCGTTGTTGATATCTAACGACTTTTGAGCTTGAGGATGTAAAGCACCAAAAAAACCAACCTTTTTGCCATCAACATATATTACAGCTGATTGACCAGGGTGAAGTCCATCTGACTGCTCGGCTTTAATTTCAAAGCGAGTAACGTCATTAGTAATTGCAAGTAAGGCTTCAACATCACCTTTTAGGTCGTAAAAATCAACGTTACGTTTTTCTTCAACCCAATGTTCACCATTTACAAGACCCGTAATAACGCCGCCAATAACCGGGACTTGGTAAACACCATTTTCTGCACTTTCGTCGCTTATAAATTTAAGACCATGTTCGAATAAACGAATACGAGGCTGTTGGCGATTTTGGTTATACGCTACAGACGCTAATAAACCCGGCATTAAACTTACACGCATCGCTGACATTTCAATTGAAATAGGATGCGGTAATACCATTGCTTTACACTCTGGGTGTAAAATAGCTTGTGCTTTAGGGTCTACAAAGCTGTATGTAATTGCTTCTTGGTAACCACGAGTCACTAACGTATTGCGGAACTTGCTAAGCGCAATAGTTGCTTCGTTATGTGTCGTCATTTTAAGTTTTGCAGTTGGTGCAACATTTGGAATGCTGTTGTAACCGTAAACACGTGCTACTTCTTCAATTAAATCTTCTTCGATGCGAATATCAAAACGGTAGCTTGGTACGTCCGCACTCCAGCTTTCATTTTCTACTTTAACATCAAGACCTAAACGCGTAAGAATATCTGTTACTTTAGTATCTTCAATATGATGACCAATAACACGGTCTAAACGTGCACGGCGAAGACGTACTTCAGTCACTTTTGGTAATTTGTCAGCCGCAACAGCTTCAACTACAGGACCTGCTTGACCACCTACAATCTCAAGAAGAAGTGCTGTTGCACGTTCCATTGCATCATGTTGTAGAGCAAAATCAACACCGCGTTCATAACGGTGTGAAGCATCAGTGTGTAAACCGTAGCTACGTGCTTGCCCTGCAATTGCTACAGGATTAAAAAATGCGCTTTCAAGTAATATATCAGATGTTTTATCTGTAACACCTGATTGCTCACCACCAAAAATACCTGCAATTGCAAGTGCTTTGTTATGATCGGCTATCACAAGTGTTGTGTCGTTTAATTTAGCGGTGTTACCGTCTAATAAAACAAGTTCTTCGCCTGCGTTTGCACTACGTACTTTAATACCACCTTCAATCGCATTTAAATCAAACGCGTGCATTGGGTGACCAAGTTCAAGTAATACATAGTTAGTCACATCAACAACCGGATCGATTGAACGTACGCCACTGCGACGTAGCTTTTCAACCATCCAAAGCGGTGTTTCTGCATCAAGGTTAATGCCCTTTATTACACGACCAAGGTAACGAGGACATGCATCTTCATTAACTAGCTCAATTGATACTTTGTCATCAATTGTTGGAGTAACAGCTGGAATATCTAATACGTTTACGTCAATACTATTTAAAACACCTACTTCGCGTGCTAGACCTTTTATACCTAAGCAGTCACCACGGTTTGGTGTTAAATCAACATCTATAATATTATCATCAAGACCTAGGTAATCACGTAAATCAGTGCCTACTGGTGCATCGCTTGGCAATTCCATAATGCCGTCGCCTTCTTCGCTAATACCTAGCTCAACAAAAGCACATAGCATTCCATTTGAAGGTTGGCCGCGTAGTTTGGCTTTTTTAATTTTAAAGTCACCAGGCAGTACAGCGCCCACAGTTGCAACAGCAACTTTAATACCTAAACGACAATTTGGTGCACCACACACGATATCAAGTAGCTCATCGCCACCTACGTTAATTTTGGTAACACGCAGTTTATCTGCATCAGGGTGTTGTCCACATTCAACAACTTCACCTACAACTACGCCATTAAATTTGGCAGCAGCAGGCTCAACGCCATCAACTTCTAAACCAGCCATTGAAAGCTGTTCCGAAAGAGCTTGCGTATCAATAGCAGGATTAACCCACTCTCTTAACCACTTTTCACTAAATTTCATTTTATTGTTTCACTCTTAACGGAACTGGTTCAGGAATTTTAAGTCATTTTCGAAAAATGCACGCAAATCGTTTACGCCATAGCGCAACATAGTTAAACGCTCTACACCCATACCAAAAGCAAAGCCGGTGTATTTTTCTGGGTCAATGCCCACAGACTTAAGTACATTTGGATGTACCATGCCGCAGCCTAGTACTTCTAACCACTTACCGTCTTTACCCATAACATCTACTTCAGCCGAAGGTTCTGTAAATGGGAAGAATGAAGGACGGAAACGAATTTCCATATCTTCTTCAAAAAAGTTACGTAAAAAATCATGCAAAATACCTTTTAGCTCAGTAAAGCTAACATCGGTATCAACCATTAAACCTTCAACCTGATGGAACATAGGTGTATGTGTTTGGTCGTAATCGTTACGGTATACGCGTCCAGGTGAAATAATGCGCAGTGGCGGCTGCTCAGTTTCCATAGTACGAATTTGCACGCCACTTGTTTGTGTACGTAGTACTAATTTAGGATTGAAATAAAAGGTATCATGATCAGCACGTGCTGGATGGTGCTCTGGAATATTTAGCGCATCAAAGTTATGAAAATCGTCTTCGATTTCTGGACCAGATTTAACTTCAAAACCTAACTCACCGAAAAAGCTTTCTATGCGCTCAATAGTGCGCGTAACTGGGTGTAAACCGCCAGTAGGCATAACACGCCCTGGTAGAGTTACATCTATAGTTTCAGCAGCTAGTTTTTCTTCAAGTGCTTTACTTGCTAGCAACTCACGCTTTTCGTTGATAGCAGCTTGTACATCTTGTTTAGCTTGGTTTATAACTTGGCCTGCTTCTTTACGTTCTTCAGGTGCTATTTTACCTAACGTTTTAAGTAAGCTAGTGATTTCGCCTTTTTTACCAAGGTAATTAACCCTGATATCTTCTAACTGCGCTATTTCACTGGCACTGGCTACCGCCTCAAGTGCTTGCGCTAATATGTTTTCTAAGTTCATTCGATACCTGATCTTTCACAGAAGGTGATTGCTTAAGAGCGTGTTGGCCTTTCAAGATTGCTTTACAACAGTGTGGTTGGTTATTAAATAAGGTTAAGCATTGGACTGTAGTTTCCTACATAAGTGATGCAATAACGCTAAATAAAGACCAAACACATGCAGTTTGAAGTGTTTATCTCGGAGGCTACGTTCTTTGTTGTTCGGGTTTCGCATATAAATACTACGCTAAAGCCCTCACGACGCGATTAAAGCACTCTTAAGTTAAACAAATTCCAATCAGGAAAGGTAAACACGCTCTGATAATAGCTTATGATAACTGAAAGAAGGGTCTAGATTCTAGACCTACTACAGCTTTAACGTTGATTTTATAAAAGGAATAGTTAATTTTCGCTGTGCTGCCATAGATGCATGATCTAATTTGTCGAGTACATCTAATAAAGCACGCATATCACGGCTTAAACGGGTTAGTAAAAAGCGTGCACACTCATCACTTAATTCAAGGCCGCGCATATGAGCGCGCTTAACAAGTGCTTGTGCTTTATCGTCGTCACTCATAGAACGAATTTGAAAGGTTGTTCCCCACGTTAAGCGAGACTCTAAGTCAGGCAGCGAGATATTAAGCATGCTAGGAAGTAAATCGGCAGTTACTACTAACATTTTTCCGGGTTCGTTAAACCGGTTAAAAAAGTTGAATAGTGCTTTTTCCCATGCATCATTGCCTGCAACTAAATGCACGTCATCAATACATAGAACATCAAGTGCTTCTAAACCGTCTAATACCATAGGTCCAAAGTCAATTACTTCGCGCATAGACAGCAGCATATTAGATAGGCCACGCTCTTGTGCTTTAATGCAGGTTGCATACAAAAGGTGAGACTTACCCGAATCACCTAACCCACATAAATAAGTATACTGAAACTTTTTAGCTAACTTCGAAAAGCTATCTTTTAAATGGTTAACCTCTAACGAATCTTCCCCACCAAAGTACGATGCAAATGTTTCGTCATCCGGCAAGGTAACCGGTAATGCCATTTGCATCGGCTCAGAAGTTAGCATTATGGCGTTATCCATTGATACTCTAAGCTATTTTTATCAACAACATGATAAAAAGCGCGTGGATCCTCATAATCTTTAAATGAGGAGTCTAACCCTAACCCTTTTTTAAGATCGCTTAGGTTACCAGTGTGGTTTAGTTTAAATTCTACAAATTCTGGTGTTTTACGAACAATTTTAACTTGCGTAACAACGCTTAAGTTCAATAATCTTTGTTTTGCTAATTCAACATCAACAAAACTTTGCGTGCCTTTTAATGTTAGCGTGGCCGCGGCTTGTTCATAATAAGCATTTGGATCAATAGCGTACTCGCTTGCAAGGCCTCGAGCTAAGGTATCAATCATTTGACTCACTATTTGCTGCTTATCGCCCGTTAATCTATTTGAATCAAATTGATCATCATTAGTAAAACGCCAATCTAAAATCCAATTTTCGCTATCCGCTTCTTTATACATTCTTGCTGTAATACTTCGCTCAGCACTGTAGCGTCTAGAGGCCTCTTCTACTGGTTCTGAAAAGTTACCCCATACCTCAGGAATACCTACTAAACGTCTATCTTGTAAATCAAGTAATGGCACAACGACAGGCAGACCACGGCGTCCTGCTTTGTCATAAATTAACTGCTCTAATTGCGGGTAACTTTCTTGTGTTACTAATTCTCTGCGCCAATTGTCTTCAATACCTAACCATATTGCGACTAACGGGCGTTGTACTCCCCATAAAGGTAAGTTTAACTCTTTGATTAACGCATTGATCTTTCGAGCTTCAAATTTAACAACGAGGTTCAATTGTCCATTTGCTCTCTCGTCATATTCAAACTTAAGCATATAATCAGAAATATCTTTAGTGCGTTGCTGTGCTAATTTATTTTGATCCGCAGTTTCATCACCGCTTACTTTCACTAAAACATTGAGCAAAGCTTTACGACTCGCAGCTAATCGAGTGTCTCGTGTTTTGTCATCTACTTTTAAAATATCTTGATATAGATCAGTTACTTCAACTGCCGACGCAGAAAAACAAAATAAAATGGATATGGCGCTAATTAATAATCTATACACAGGCTGTTAGTTCTTGGTTTTAAACTGATTTGATCCTAAATCAAAGACAGTAACAAAGCAAAATTAAATTTGTTATCTAAGGAAATGAGAGTAATTAGCTTTTATAGAAAGTAAAAAAGATTAAATATGAATTAAGATAGTTAAATAAGTAGTACGCTATTCACCTACGTTTAACCTTACTACACTTTTCAAAAACGAGAACCTTTCGGGTTTAGTTTCATCATGAAGGTATTTAATGCAATTACTCGATGATGTTATGGCATTGATTGTTCGTTATTGGTTCACATTTTACTTTCTGCAGACGTAAAGAGCCCGAATTTTTAGATGTTGGCTCTCTACAATTTGAAGCTTGTGTAATGTCACAGTGCCCACAGCGGTGGAGAGTCATAGTGAAAATGCTGCGCACTCATTGCTGAGCGGAGATTTTTCATGATTTTAGCGTCGGGAGTCGCTGCGCTCGCCCGACCTACGTGATATGTGTTGATGTGAGTGTGTTAATTGCGCACATTTCACTTTTCTGCAGACGTAAAAAAGCCCGAACCGTTAGATCCGGGCTTTCTACAATGTGAAGCTTGTGTAATGTCATAGTGCCCACAGCAGTAGAAAGTCACGTAGCAAATGCTAATTTATTGGCCGAATGGGGTATTAAGGGTTTTTGTTGTGATTTTAACGTCGGGAGTCGCTGCGCTCGCCCGACCTACGTGATATGTGTTGATGTGAGTGTATTAATTACGCGTATTTTACTTTTCTGCAGACGTAAAAAAACCCGAATCGTTAGATTCGGGCTTTCTACAATTTGAAGCCTGGTAATGTCCTACTTTCACATAG
>NZ_PJBK01000079.1:0-203036 GCF_002836155.1 Pseudoalteromonas sp. GutCa3
TAATTGCGGCTTTTTTAATGTGAGTTGTTTAAACTATTTAAACTATTTAAACTATTTAAACTATTTAAACTCCAAATTACTTTTTTACTTGAGCATCTAACGATTCGCCATTCACTTCACTAGAATCGTCACTCATTAGATATAAATATGTAGGCATTAAATCCTCTGGTGTAGCAAGTGCGTCTCTATCTTCACCTGGATATGCAGCAGCTCGCATTGAAGTGCGAGTAGCGCCTGGGTTAATACAGTTTACACGAATATTCGTTTTACCTACTTCACATGCCCATGTTTGCATCATACCTTCTACTGCAAATTTTGAGATGGCATAAGGCCCCCAAAATTCACGACCTTTGCGGCCTACACCTGATGACGTAAATACTATCGATGCATTATCAGACTTACGAAGAACAGGAAAAAGTGCTTTAGTGATCATTGCTTGTGCAGTCACGTTTACTTTCATTATGTTTTCGAACGTAGATGAGCAAAAATGTTCAAGCGGACCGAGTGACCCTAAAATACCTGCATTATTAAGCAACCCGTCAAGGCGTCCAAACTGATATTCGATTGTTGCAGCAAGGTCACGGTAGTTTTGCTTCGTCGCGCCTTTTAAATCCATAGGGACTATTGCAGGTTTAGGGTAGCCAGCATTAACAATTTCATCGTAAACACATTCAAGTTTATTAGTTGTTTTTCCTAATAAGATAACTGTAGCGCCGTATTTTGCATACGTAATTGCTGCAACTCGGCCAATACCATCACCGGCGCCTGTTATTAAAATAACTTTATCTTTAAGTGCGTTTTCAGCTGCTTGATATGTGTGCATAAAAGTACCAATTCATATAATTTTTTTGATTTTAACATAGCGAAACGTGAAGTAATCGAATTTATTGTAAAATTAGGTGGCGAAAATAGAAACTTTACGTTAAGTTTAACTGGTCTAATGTCTCATTAATAACCTGATTACATTGTTTTAACTTAATACACTGATTAAACACACTATAAAAATAAAATACGTGCGGAGCCAACAATATGAAAAAAATGCTACTTTCACTCTCGGTTACAGCTGCTTTAGCAGGTTGTGGCGGTGGAGAAACGTTAACAGATGTCAAAAACGACACAGCACCAGTTATCCCAACAGCAACAGTTACATTTGATCCAGCAGCAGGTATCTTATCGGTACCTAATGATTTATTAATGAGTGGAACTCAAGACGGTACACTTAATATTCCTGGTGAATTAGATGACAACAATGTGTCTATTTCGCGCGCAGCTTATGCAAACCCTCAACTTGCACTAGGTGCACTTGATGGTTGGTCTTCGCAGGTTCCTTATAAAATCGATTTAACATTCCCACCAAATGTAAGTTTAGATGAAGCGTCTGCTGGGACCCCTGGTACAGTAAGAATTTTTGAAGTTGTAATGGGTGCAAGTTTAACTGATGCAGAATGTTCAGTTGTAGCTGCCGGTACTGCTTGTAAATTGGTCGGTGAGCTTACTTTTGGTGTTGACTTTGTTACTCAAGCTTCAGGTGATGGCGTTGCAATTATTCCTTTAAAACCATTTACGGCGGGTAGCTCATACATCAATGTGTTAACTACTGGTCTTAAAGATTCATTAGGGCGTTCTATTGAGCCTTCTTCTACTTATGGGCTGGTTAAACAAGAAGCGCCATTAATTACAGAAGCCCAACTTGGTTTGCAGGGTGCTGTTAACAGTTACGAAAATGTAGTTGTAAGTTCAGGAGATATCACAAAAGAAGATATTATTTTTTCTAGTGCGATGACTATTCAATCAGCAGGCCCTGTACTTGGGACAATTAAAAAGTTACTAGCTGCAAGCTTGCAACAGCCTGCGTTACCAACTCCTGCGCTTCAAGTTCCTGAACAGCCTATGGTAAATGTACAACAAGTATTTGCTTCTCAGGGTGTAGAAGTCTCTGCTGCTTTCTCTGGTGTGCAATATCAAAAAGGTAGCATTATGTTACCGATGTACTTAGGTACACCAACGGGTACTGATATTAGTGATTTAAGTGATACATATTGGCAAGGTATGTGTGATAACGCGGTGGCAATAATTGGTTATAAGGCCGTTGCAGGCGATGCATTTCCTGCAGATCCTATTAGTGAAAATGATGGTTTATGTTCTGCATTAAGTGACGGACAATTACGTGACTTAGGACTAGACAGCACACGCCATTTAACAAAATACAACTCAATTCCAAAAGTACAAAGCATGGCAAATGTGCCAGTGCAAGTTACTAAACCTATTTTACCGATAATTAATGGTGTCCGTGCACAGTTACAATTAGATCCTATCGCAATGCCTGAAGGTGGATGGCCTGTTGTGATTATGCAGCACGGTATTACAACACAAAAAGAAAGTATGCTTGCTTTAACTGCGCAGCTTTCTATTCAAGGCTTTGCAACGGTTGCTATTGACCATCCAAGACATGGTGAGCGCGGAATAGATGTTGATGGTGACGGAACAGACGACTTTAATGCAACAACGGGTTCTGTGCTTAGTTACATGAACTTAAGTTCATTACTTGTTGCACGTGATAGCTTACGTCAATCGGCTGCTGATTTATTAGGCCTTCGTTTAGGCTTAAACTTTATTAACGATACAACTATTAATAGTAAAGACGTTACCTACATTGGGCATTCGCTAGGTTCTATTGTTGCTCCAGCATTTATTGCTCAAGCTAATACGCCAATGGCAGAAACGCTTGATCCGCTATTTAATGTAAACACGGTAGCTCTTGCAAGTGGTGGTGGCGGTATAGCAAGCTTCTTACTTGAATCTGCTGCGTTTGGTCCATTTATTCAAGGTTCAGTACTTTCACAAGCGGGTACAACAGAAGCTGATGAATTTACTGCATACTTACAAGGAGATGCAGTTTCTAACTGTGGCTCATTAATACCAGACATGGAAGCTTACTTGACATGTGGTTACAACGAATATATTGCATCACTTACCACTGCGGGTGAAACGACTAAACTTACTAACATTCAAGGTGTATTTACACAGTTTGCTTTTGCGGCGCAAACAGCGCTAGATAGTGGTGATCCAACTAACTACGCAGCCACTGTGAAAGCATTAGGTACTCCTGTTTATACTAATGTTGTTGTGGGTGATGGTGTTGATAACAAGCCTGACCAAGTGATACCACCAATGGCAGCTAATAATCCTATTTCTGGCACAATTCCATTAGCTAACTTGATGGGTCTTGAGACAGTAAGTTCTTCGCAAGCATTGAGTGAAACACCAGCAAGCTACTTAGTTAAATTTACTAAAGGGCATCATGGTTCTATATTAACACCAGCTCAAGATGCTGCACAGGCTGCAACTGTTGAAGGCAGTGCTGCCGCTAATGCAGAAATGCAGTTGCAAGTAGCTACTTACTTAGCTGCTCGCGGACGGATGTTATTAGTTTCAAACCCTGAGGTTGTGACTGATTAATAACCAGTAAAATAATTAACCTTTAAAAGCCACTGAAAAGTGGCTTTTTTTTGCTTTAAAGCATGCTAAATTAGCTGAAATTTATAAATGGAGAAACCAGTTGGAATTTTTATACGAATACGGTTTGTTTTTTGCTAAAACAGTTACTTTTGTTATCGCTATAGCAGTTATTTTAATGCTAATAGTTGGCGCTGCAGTTAAGCCAAAGGCCAAAAAAGGTGAAATACAAATTGACGATATATCAGAGCAGTTAGTTGAACTTAAAGAAAGTTTTTTACAAAATACGTTGGGTAAAAAAGAGCTTAAAGCGCATCAAAAACAGCTTAAATCAAAAAGTAAAAAAGCAGATAAAGATGAGCCTAAACCTCGTTTATATGTAATTGATTTTGTGGGTAGTATGGACGCTCACGAAGTAGAAAGCTTACGAGAAGAAATAACGGCCATTATCTCTATTGCCGATCCAAGTAAAGACAAAGTACTTATTCGTTTAGAAAGTGGTGGCGGTGTTGTACATGGCTACGGACTTGCTGCATCTCAGTTACAGCGTATTAAAAGTACGGGTATTCCTCTGAGTGTTGCAATTGATAAAGTGGCAGCAAGTGGTGGTTACATGATGGCGTGTGTCGCGGACGAGATACTTGCAGCGCCTTTTGCAATAGTTGGATCTATTGGTGTGATAGCTCAAATACCTAACTTTAATAAAATATTAAAGAAAAATGATGTTGAATTTGAGCAAATAACAGCAGGTGAATTTAAACGCACACTTACTTTATTTGGTGAAAACACAGATAAGGCCCGTGAAAAATTTCGTGAAGAAATTGAACAAACACATGATTTATTTAAAACGTTTGTAAGCACTCAACGTCCAAGCTTAGATATAAACTTAGTTGCGACAGGTGAGCATTGGTTTGCAACTCAAGCGATTGATAAAGGCTTGGTAGATGTTATAAAAACAAGTGATGATGCATTGCTAGAGCAGCAACATGAGCGCCAAATTTATAAGATTAAATACAAAGTTAAAAAAGGGTTGAGCGATAAGCTAGCTCTTGGCTTGAGTAGTGGTGTAAATAAAGTGGGAATAAACTTACTTTCTAAGTTTAAGTCGTTAAATCCTTAGATTAGAATCTTTTTCAGGATTCAGTTTAATTATTTTTACTCGAAAAAAAACCTTGATGGATTGCATCAAGGTTTTTTTATAGCTGTATAAATGTAGCTTATGAGTCAATAGATTTATGATAATCTTCTAAGTCTTTAGCTGCATTAGGGTCGTTAAAGATGCTCTCATCTAGCTCACCTTCAGACTTGGCAACAACACAGGTAACCATACAATCACCGGTTACATTAACTGCTGTACGTGTCATATCAAGTAATCTATCTACACCAATAATAATTGCAATCCCTTCTACAGGTAAGCCAACTTGGTTAAGTACCATTGCCAGCATTATTAAACCAACACCAGGTACGCCTGCTGTACCTACAGAGGCAAGTGTTGCTGTTAATATAACCATTAAATAATCAGATATTGTCAAATCGACACTAAACACTTGTGCAATGAACACGGTAGCCACACCTTGCATGATGGCAGTGCCATCCATGTTAATGGTAGCACCCAGTGGGATAGTAAATGAGGCAACCGAGTTATTAGCACCTAACTTTTTAGTAGCAGTTTCAAGTGTAATAGGCATAGTTGCGCTTGAGCTCGAGGTACTAAATGCAAATAAGCATGTGTGCTTCATTTTTGCTAAGAAAATAAGCGGGTTTAAGCCCGTTAATATTTTTAAAAGCAATGTGTAGTTTACAAAAGCATGTAATAACAGTGCAAGCACTACAACGCCAAAGTACTTCGCTAAGCTCACAATTAAGTTAAGCTCAATTGTTGTAAACAGTTTTGCCATTAAAAAGAACACGCCATAAGGGGCAATATTCATTAAAAGCGTAACTAGTTTTAAAATCACAGTGTTTAAATCTTCAAATACGGTAGCAACACGTTTTCCTGCTTTACCACTTAATGCCATTGCTACACCAAATAAAAGTGCAAACACAATAACTTGAAGCATATTGCCTTTGGCCATTGCTTCAAAAGGGTTTGTAGGAAACATATCTATAATTACACGGGCAAGAGTAGGCGCTTCTTTAGCATCATAAGTTGCATTAGATGGCAAGCTGATGCCCTCACCAGGGCTAAATAATAAGGCAAGCGTAATTGCTACTGTTATAGCAATAGCTGTAGTTAATAAATATAAACCAATAGATTTACCACCTAATCGACCTAGTTTTTTAGGGTCGCTTAAGCTACAGGTACCACAAACAAGCGATACAAAAACAAGAGGCACAACTAACATTTTCAAGCTGGCAATAAATATTTGACCACCAACATGGAAAATACCATCAACAAAAAAGGCTTTAATTGGCAAAGAGAATAACCCAAGTGGTATTAGATAATCGTCTTCACCAGCTAATATAGCCTGAAATATAAAACCTACTGCAACCCCAAGCGCCATACCAATCATGATGCGAGTGGTTAAACTCATTGAACGGATTTTTGACATATTTCCTGATCTACATTTTTATAAATTTGCCATAGACTACCAGCAAGGAAATATTTACTACAGAAAAAGTTAGTATTTATTTAAAAATATTTTGCACAAAAAAGTAATAAAAAACTGTGATTTTAGACTAAATTATAGGTTAATATTAAGTGTAAATTAATTTTGATTATAATAACAACGCTAGGGAGAGGTTCATGCCTTTAATGCGACTGCTCGGCATTTCATTGCTAAGTTTTTTACTCACAGCCTGTGGTGGCGGTGGGTCACTTGAAAAAGACGGTTCTATTAGTGATGGTGATTCCACTACAGAGACTAGTACATATTTGGTTTCACTGAAGGGATATTCTCAAACAGACGCAACAGAGTCAAATTCTGTTACTGCTACCTCCTCTTTAGATTTACGTGCAACTCTTACTCAAGACGGGGTAATTGTCGCGGGTAAACGTATTACTTTTACATTAGAAGATGAAATTGGTGAATTGTCTCCATCAAGTGCATTAACTCAAAACGATGGTATTGCAACGGTTGAACTTACCGCCGGTACTGAAGCCGGTGCTGGAGAAGTAACTGCTACTTATACAGTCGATGGTGAATCTTATACAAGTACTTTTGCTTTTCAATCAAGTGGTGGGCAAGGTGATGATACGGGTGTTAGTGGTTCAACAACCTTAACGGTAAATATAGTCGATGAAAGTGGTGCTAAGTATTCGGATACAAATCCGGTTACAACTGACAACTTAGGCACGGTTACAGCGACTTTAAAAAATGATGGAGTTGCACTTAGCGAGCAACTTGTTACATTTACTACAAACTTCACAGGTAAAATAACGCCTGACTTAGGTACTGCAATTACTAACTCAGCGGGTGAGGCAAAAGTAACTCTCTCTAGTGGTAGTTTTAAAGGTGCAGGTCAAGTTGTTGCAACTTATAACCCTACTAACTCTACAGAAGTGAGTAATACAGCTGTATTTTATTCATCAGGTGATTCTGCACCAGTTGATTTGGCACAATTTTCTATATCAGTAAAGCTCTTAACAGGCTGTAACGCAGGCTGGGACGATAATCGTTCTAGCGTAAAACTTGACCCTACACAAACAGCATCGGGTTGTACGGTAGCTAATACTATCTCTTCATCAGAACTAGGTGAATTATTTGTTGAAGTCATTGATGAGCAAAGTGGTGAAGGTAGTAAAAATTCGCTTGTTAATATTTCAACAAATTTAGGTTCTGTTCTCCCTTCATCTGGGACAGCCCTTACCGATAACTTTGGTATTGCTTTACTAAAGTTGCAACCTGGTAATACTGGTGGCGCAGGTACTGTTACTGTAACGTCTGTAGGTGAAAGTAATTCAACTAATTTTGCTGTAGGTATTGCTGATTTAACCCTAGAGGTTGATAACGGGCTAAATAAAGATTCTTCAGGAAATGTTATTCCTCTAAAAGCAGGTGGTAGTACCGTTATTGAAGTAACACTTTTAGATGAAGATGGTAATTTATACTTAACTCCAACAGATGTTGAATTCAGCTCAACTTGTGTAATTAGCGGCGACTCAGTAATTGATGCATCAGTAAAATCATCAAGTGGTATCGCAACATCAACATACCGAGCTACAGGTTGTAGTATTGACGATGATATTAATATCACGGTTGAGACAGGCGGTAAAAACTTTACTGCTACTACGATTATTCCTGTGGAAACATCAGCGGTACAATCAATACAGTTTGTTGATGTCAGTGAAACATTTATTGCATTACCTCCAGGTGAAGGCGGCGCCCCGACTCAATCGATCGTTAGATTTAAGCTAATAGATGCGGATGGTCTTGCATCTACGCAGCAACGTATTGATTTCAAGTTAACAGATTCAGTGGGGGCAGCTAAACTGTCACTTAGAACAAGTGATACAAATAATGAAGGCTTTGTTCAGACAACGGTTGAATCTGGCATAGTGCCTGGTCCATTAGTGGTAAAAGCGTGTTTTATTTCTAAAGAAGATGTTAATAATTTACCTGAAGGTGATGATTTAACGTGTTGGGTTGATGATGTAGAACTGTGTACATCAGAACCAAGCAATGAAATTTGTCCAGACGGAACACTTACTTTAGTACCATTAAGCGAGCAGATAAGTTCTGTATCGGCTCAATTAACACTGGCTTCGGGCGTAACAGACCAAAACAGTTTTGATGCAAGCCCAAATACGTTCAATACTAACTCACTTAACTATAACGGTGTTTTAAATGATATTACGGTATATTTTGGTGACCAATTTAATAATTATAATGGTGACGGTGTAGAAGCAACTATTTTAGCTGAAGCAGGGGTCATTGGCTCTTCTAGCAATGAAGTTACTTGTAAAACTGACGATGCTACTTGTGTTGTAACCTGGCGCTCTCAAGGAGACCGTCCATTTTATGATTATAAATGGGGTAACCGAATTGGTGACATCGATGGTGATTCAACCACGACGGAAGGAATAAATCCAAAAACAGGTATTATAAATTGTGACCCATATTTTGGTATTGCAGCTCCTTGTATAAATGGTGTTACACGCGCTAAAAATAATGCTGATGGCGTTGTTATGGGAGGACGTGTAAGTATTCTAGCTGTCACTAAAGGGCAAGAGAACTTTGTAGATGAGCAAACCACTGATGATGTTAAGCGTACCAATGGTTTATTTGATATTGGTGAGTATTACGCAAGTTACGATTTACCTGAAGCGTTTATAGATCACAATGAAAATGCGACCTTTGATAAAGCAAACTGTAGTGATGCAGACGCTTCAAGTTATGACCCCTCTACAGATGAGTGTTCTGAGCTAATTTCACGTGGTGGTCATAATGAAACATGGCGAGACCTAGATAATGACGGTATTTATGACTTTGCTGATGGTAAATATAATGGCCTATTATGTGGTGAAGCTGCTGAAACTGCAGGTGAGTGTTCTCGAGAGCTAATTGAAGTGCGTAAACAAATTGAATTGGTTATGTCTGGAGATAACCCATATGTTCGTTTTTCTGTGTTGAAAACAACGGATATTCTTGATGCACCATATCCTGTTTATGTACCAGCAGATTGCTCTGTTTCAGTTGTTGCAGTACTTGAGCCATCCGATGTATCTGAGCGTTGTGATATCTCAGCAGTTGATTTGTCAAATGTTTTTGCAGATAACCCTGCGTATGACGAAACTGACCCAGATGAAACTGATCCTGAACAATTAGAAGTAGGTTTAGCTGGTATTACTGTTCGTATTCACTACACGGATGAGTTTGGTAATCCGTTGCCTGCAGGTACAACAGTATCAATATCATCTACAAATGGTGACTTATCTATTATCGAAAATAACGCGATCATCCCAAGTACCAATACGGATAAGCCAATGTATTCAGATGTTCGTATTTCTCGAGAAGCAGATGGTAATGATAAATTTGACGGTGTACTTTCAATAACATTTGAGTTTACTACTCAGGCTGGTGGCACTAAAACAGTCTCCAAAGGAGTTGAAATTTACGATAGTAAATAAGGCTTTATTTTAAAAATGCCAACCTTTAGGTTGGCATTTTTGTTTCTGTTCTATATATTCCACATCAATTAATCTAAAAACACTAGTTTGTTTAATTTAACGACAAAAATTGTTCGTTTATTCAGTAAATACTGAAAAGTTTGTATTAAAAGCTTGTAACAACTAGTGTTTGTAGATATACCTATAAATATTCGCGCCGCTTATGTCGGCAAAACACATTTTTAATATTTGGTTAGAAATAGGCAACTATGGGCAAATCGCTAGTAATTGTAGAGTCTCCTGCTAAGGCTAAAACAATTAATAAATATTTAGGTAATGACTTCATCGTAAAGTCCAGTATTGGGCATGTACGAGATTTACCTACTTCAGGTTCGAGCAAAGCTAAAGTGCCGGCAACTAAAACGCCAGCAGAAGTTCGTAAAATGGAACCTGAAGAGAAAGCAGCGTATAAAAAGCAACGAGATTATACAAACTTAGTCGCGCGTATGGGTATTGACCCAAACCAAGGCTGGGATCCGCATTACGAAATACTGCCTGGTAAAGAAAAAGTTGTTCAAGAATTACAAAAGCTGGCTGAAAATGCAGACCAAATATATCTCGCAACGGATTTGGATAGAGAAGGGGAAGCAATTGCTTGGCACCTTCAAGAAATCATTGGTGGTGATCCTGCTAAATATAAGCGCGTAGTTTTTAACGAAATTACTAAAAACGCAATACAGCAAGCGTTTGAAACACCTGGCGAGCTTAATACTGATATGGTTTATGCTCAGCAAACACGTCGCTTTTTAGACCGTGTTGTTGGCTTTATGGTATCACCTTTATTGTGGGCCAAAGTGGCCCGTGGACTTTCTGCAGGACGAGTTCAGTCTGTTGCGGTACGTTTATTAGTAGAGCGTGAGCGCGAAATTAAGGCGTTTATCCCTGAAGAATTTTGGGATATCCATGCTGACGTTAAAAATACTGAGTCTGAATTACGTTTAGAAGTAGCCAAACAAGCAGGAAAGCCTTTTAAGCCTGTAAATGAAGCTCAGGCTAGCGCAGCGGTTAAAAGCCTTGAGAATGCAGAATACAAAGTAATTAGCGTTGAAGAAAAACCAAGTAAAAGTCGCCCAAGTGCGCCATTAATTACTTCAACCATGCAGCAAGCGGCAAGTACGCGTTTAGGTTATGGCGTTAAAAAGACCATGATGCTTGCTCAGCGTTTGTATGAAGGTGGTTATATTACGTATATGCGTACCGATTCAACTAATCTTTCAAAAGATGCCGTTGAAATGTGTCGTGAGTATGTAACAAACGAGTTTGGTGCTAAATACTTACCAAAAGATCCAATTAGCTACAGCTCTAAAGGCAATGCACAAGAGGCGCATGAGGCAATACGTCCTTCAAGCGTTACCGTGTTATCTGGTCATGTTGAAGGTGTAGACGCCGATGCTAAAAAGCTGTACGAGCTAATTTGGCGTCAGTTTGTAGCGTGCCAAATGGTACCTGCTGAATACGATTTAACAACACTAACTGTTGCAGCTAACGACTTCCAGCTTAAAGCGAAAGGCCGTGTGCTACGCTTTGATGGTTGGACAAAAGTACAACCTGCGATACGTAAGAAAAACGAAGAAGATCAATCACTACCGGCTGTTAAAGAAGGTGAAGTCCTTACTTTAATCGAACTCGATCCTAAGCAGCATTTTACTAAACCGCCAGCGCGCTTTAGTGAAGCAAGTTTAGTAAAAGAGCTTGAAAAACGCGGTATTGGTCGTCCATCTACTTATGCGTCAATTATATCAACGATTCAAGATCGTGGTTATGTACGTGTAGAAAACCGCCGTTTCTTCGCTGAAAAAATGGGTGAAATAGTTACCGATCGCTTGGTTGAAAATTTCACTGATTTAATGAACTTTGATTTTACAGCTAAAATGGAAGGCCGTTTAGATGATATCGCTGAAGGCGAGCGTGTATGGACTCAAGTTCTAGATAAGTTTTATGCTGATTTTTCAACGCAATTAACTGTCGCTAAAGACGAGCCAGAGAACGGTGGCATGCGTCTTAACGAGATGGTTGAAACCGATATTGAATGTCCTACGTGTAGCCGAAAAATGGGTATACGAACGGCATCAACTGGTGTTTTCTTAGGGTGTACTGGTTACAGCCTTCCGCCAAAAGAGCGTTGCACTACAACAATGAACTTGGTGTCGGGTGATGAAGCAGTTGCAGCTGATGTAGAAGATGTAGAAACTGAAAAGTTAATGCAGATGAAACGTTGTCCTATTTGTGAAACTGCAATGGATTCATACCTAATCGACGAAACCCGTAAATTACATGTGTGTGGTAATAACCCCGCATGTAAAGGGCATATTGTTGAAGAAGGCACCTTTAAAATTAAAGGCTATGACGGACCAATTATCGAATGTGATAAATGTGGCTCTGACATGGAACTTAAATCGGGTCGTTTTGGTAAGTATTTTGGCTGTAATAATGACGAGTGTAAAAACACACGTAAACTACTTAAAAGTGGCGAAGCTGCTCCACCAAAAGAAGATCCTGTTCACATTACTGAGTTAGAGTGTGAAAAGTCAGATGCGTATTTCGTATTACGTGATGGCGCCGCTGGTATATTTTTAGCTGCAAATACTTTTCCTAAGTCTCGTGAAACACGTGCACCTAAGGTAGAAGAGTTAAAACGCTTTAGAGACCGTATCTCGCCTAAGTTTTATTACTTAGCAGATGCACCTGCTAAAGATCCTGATGGTAATCTTGCTGTTGTACGCTACAGCCGTAAAAATAAAGCTCAGTATGTTATGACTGAAGTTGACGGTAAAGCTACTGGCTGGACTGCTCATTATGAAGCAGGTAAATGGACAGAAGAAGCGAAGAAAAAGGCACCACCTAAAAAGAAAGCTGCTGCAAAAAAGGCACCAGCTAAAGCAAAGCCTAAAGCGAAAGCTAAAAAAGAAGATGAATAAGCACGTTATCGCTTATTCATAACTTCTTATAGGTTTTAAAAAACCATAAAAAAACCGGAACGCACAGCTTGTGTCTATTCCGGTTTTTTTGTGCCTAGTTAAATGTTTTCGCAACGGCTTTATTAGCAGTACATTCAACTAAGCGTATTGGAGATACCAATTTTATTAAAAACATGGTCATTATATTGCACTAAATAACCCACTCACTGCGTTAAAAAACATTCATATAAAACAACTATATGTCATGCTATTTCACTTGCTATTGAGCTATTTTCTTAGCGCTATAATAGATCACTAATTTAATGCAATTGGTATGATTAAATCTTAACAGAAGATACTTTTTTATAGCCTTCAGATTCAAGCTCATCATTTACGCATTTTAATACGTAGGCATTTAGCTCTTCATTGCTTACGTCATCATCTTTAGCCCAGTTAACACACATTTCTGTGTATTCTTTTACCATTTCGGCTGAAGCTGTTGGTGCATCGTCTGCTACCGCGTAAGTCGCAGATACTGCAAATAGTGGAGCTACGATTAATGCTAGCAATGCTTTTTTCATTCGTTTATTCCTAAAAAAATGGTGTGATGACTGATTTACCCAGTTTAAGATTAGGTTTAAACCAGTAGTGCCCAATCCAGAACAACTCTGTTGGTACACTGATTTTTAAACGAAAACGAAATAAAAGATAACGAAATTTTTTTATCGTGAGGATGAGTAATTTACTTGTCAGGATTTCGCAGCATTGTGTTGCAGTGGTTTATAAGCTAAGGTCGCTTTTTTTAATTAAAAGACAAACCAATGTCATCACACACCCCTAATAAAAAACCACGCCAAGCTAATAAAGTAGAGCATGCATTAGAATCTTTTATTTTTAAAGGGCGTTGGCTACTAGCCCCATTTTTTGTGGGTTTACTATTTGCAGTTGTACTGTTGTTAATAAAGTTTTTTAAGCAGCTTTATTTAATGGGTATTGCGACATTTACAGCAACCAATCAAGAGTTACTTGTCGGTATTCTAACTTTAGTTGATACGGCATTATTAGCGGGGTTATTGCTGATCATTACATTTAGTGGTTACGAGAACTTTGTTTCTAAGCTTAATATTGATAATCACGAAGACAGACCATCTTGGATGGGAAAAGTTGGTTTTTCAGGTCTAAAGATGAAATTAATAAGTGCGATAGTCGCTATTTCGGCTGTTGAGTTATTAAAAGTATTTATAAACTCAGGCGCATATCCAAGTGATGAGCTACTTTGGAAAGTGACTATTCATGTCACGTTTGTAATGTCAGGCGTTTTATTTGCTTTAACTGACTACTTAAACAGTAAAACCCAAAGTCATTAGAAAAATTAAACGCATAAAAGAGCCCAAGTAATTTACTTGGGCTTTTTATGTTTAGAGCTTAGCTGTAATATTAAGTGTAATTATTGATGTCATTAACACTTTGCATAAAAGCAAGCGAAAGGCTCAAGTGTTAGTGTGTCTTGGCTTAATTTTGCGCTGTGGTGGCTAAGCTCATTGTATTCTTTAACGATTGATGTTGGCATATCAATACTTGTTTGTTGAGAGCTTAGATTAAACATGCACAGCATTTTTTGCGGTCCAAGCGTTCTATAAAAAGCAAGCACAGGCTCAGGCGTTTCAATAAACTCAATATCACCCTCAAGTAAAACAGTTTGGCTTTTGCGCCACGCCATAAATTCACGGTAGGCGTTTAAAATTGAGTTGCTATCATTAGTTTGCACAGCGACTGATTGCTGTTTGTGTGCATCATCAACAGGTAGCCAAGGTTTTACGTCACTAAAACCCGCATGAGGTGAATCAGTTTGCTCCCAAGGCATTGGCGTTCTACAGCCATCACGCCCTTTAAAATTAGGCCAAAATGTTATGCCATATGGGTCTTGTAAGTCTTCAAAGGCAACACTTGCTTCACCTAAACCTAATTCTTCACCTTGGTACATACATACACTGCCACGAAGGGAGGCAAGTAGGGCGGTTAGCATTTTACATTGCTGAGGGTTTATTTCGCCATTTTCGCTCCAGCGACTTGCTACGCGCTCTACATCATGGTTGCTAAATGCCCAACACGGCCAACCCTCAGTCATACGTTGTTCAAGAGTTTGAACCGTAGTTCTAATATATTCACTTGAATAATCATTTGTTAAGAGCTCAAAGCTATATCCCATGTGCAGCTTATCGCCACCTTGGGTGTACTGCGCCATTGTCGCCAATGAATCTTCTGATGAGATTTCGCCAAGCGATACAGTACCTGGGTATTTATTAAGTAATGTGCGAATGTCTTGCATAAACTCAATATTTTCTGGCTGAGTGTTGTTGTAGTAATGATACTGAAATGCGTATGGGTTATCTTCACTAAAACCACGACCCTGGCGCTTATCTTTTGGTTTAGCTGGGTTATCGCGAAGTTGTGCATCGTGATAACAAAAGTTAATAGCATCTAATCTAAAGCCATCAACGCCTTTTTTAAGCCAAAACTCTACGTTATCAAGTACAGCTTGTCTTACGTCAGGATTATGAAAGTTTAAATCGGGTTGTTCGGTTAAAAAGTTATGCAAATAATATTGCCCACGGCGAGGTTCCCACTGCCACGCGCCACCACCAAAAATAGACAGCCAATTATTAGGTGCTGTGCCGTCATCTTTAGCTTCAGCCCAAACATACCAATCCGCTTTATCGTTATTTTGATTTTCGCGGCTATCTGTAAACCATTGGTGTTGATCTGATGTATGGCTTAGTACTTGGTCAATTATAATTTTAATGTTGCGATCATGGGCTTGGCTAATAAGTTCATCAAAATCGTTTAAATCACCAAAAAGCGGGTCAATGTCACGGTAGTCACTAATATCGTAGCCAAAGTCTTTCATCGGCGATTTGAAAAAAGGTGAAATCCAAATTGCATCAACGCCTAAGCTTTTAATGTAATCAATACGATTAATAATCCCTTTTAAGTCACCAATACCATCGTTGTTGCTATCTTGAAAGCTACGCGGATAAACTTGATAAATAACCGCACCTTTATACCACTGCTTTTTGGTCATGCTTTTCTCCGTCATTCCACACAGTATTTAGACTATTCTTTATTGTGATTACGATTAATCACGTTATTTTCAAAAAGCATACGTGAAGCCTTTAATTCTGTAAAAAGTCTGCATACGTATGCACTAAAAATAATGCAATAAAATTATTTAAAATAAGCGCTTAGCGCATCTTTAGCGGTGTTCGTTTTGTGTGTTTAATATTTACCAATTATGTTATTCATTCATTTTTTAGTTAAATTTAACCTAACAGTTTGTACTATAAAGGAAATATACCCTTGGTTTTACTAGAAATGGTCTGACCAATTTAACACTTAGTAAATGTGCAATTATTTAAACGTTATATAACAGCGCTAATTAATTTCATCTTGTTTACATTCAAGTAGGAAGGCTATTAGTTTTCTACAAAATAGATTTAATCTATCATGCCCTTTCAGTGTTTTTTGTTTTGTTTATTTTTAATAAAATCATATGGTTAAAATTATATTCGTGTAATGTATGTTAATGTTAGGCTATATTGAGATTGTTGAATACGTATGCATAAAGTTGTTAATAAAATAAATCTGGCGTTAATATTCATCCTGACAACAAAATTAGCTCGCCTTGTTTAACTATCACTTAAACATTGAACGCGGGTATCACAATATGGGTAACGGGAAAACATTATGTCTATGTTCAAACCAAGTATATTAACTTTGGCATTAACAGCCGCAGGCTTATCAAGCTTTGCTACACAGGCTGCTCAAGAAAATACAATAAAAAAAGATGATGTAGAAGTTATCGAAGTTAAAGGCTTTCGTGGCAGTGTTGTAGAATCAATCAACACAAAACGTTTTTCTACACAGGTTGTAGAATCTATTTCTGCAGAAGATATAGGTAAGCTGCCAGACTCTTCAATTGCTGAATCAATTGCACGTTTACCAGGCTTAACAGCGCAGCGCTTAGACGGCCGAGCAAGTAGAGTATCTATTCGTGGCTTTGGCGAAAACGAAAGCGGTACCACATTTAATGGCCGAGAGCAGGTATCTATTAGTGATAACCGCGGCGTAGAATTTGACCTTTACCCATCAGAAATAATGAGCGGTGTAACTGTTTATAAAACACCAAGTGCCAATTTAGATGCAGAGGGTATTGCGGGCGTAATTAATATGCAAACAGTTCGCCCACTAAGTAAAGGCGAACGTGTTGTTCAAGTCAATGGACAGTATGAACAAACAAGCTTTGATAAATTAAATCCAGATGGTAATGATGACGGCTATCGAGGCACTTTCTCATACATCGACCAGTTTGCTGATGACACCATTGGTATTGCATTTGCACTAAACACCATGAGCTCACCAAACCAAGAAAAACGTTGGAATTCATGGGGGTACCCTGAATTCACTGCTGAAGATGGGAACTCATATTCCATTTTAGGCGGCGCTAAACCTTATGTTCGTTCATCAACACTTGAGCGTGATTCGGCAATGCTAGTACTTGAAGCCGCGCCTACAGATAAACTAAATATGACGTTTGATGCGTTATATGTAGATTTTACAGATGAGCAAATTTTGCGCGGCATTGAAGTTCCTTTCGCTTGGGGTCAAGGCAGCATTGATGCAAGTAGCGCTACTGTAGATGCGGAAAGTGGATTTATAACAAGTGCTGTGACACAAGGCCAACGTGTTGTAGTACGTAACGATTACCAAGAGCGTGATGCTGAACTTACAGCTTTTGGTTTTAATACTAAATATGATATAGATGATTCATGGTCAGTAGAATTTGACGTAAGCTACTCGCAAGTTGACCGTAAAATTTGGAGTATAGAAAGCTACTCAGGTACAGGGCGTGGTGATTCTCGCGGTGTTGCAGATAACTTAGGTTATGCTTTTAATGGTGGCAATACTGGCGCTACTTTTTCACATGACTTAGATTACAGCGATTATGATTTAATCCAATTAGGTGGACCGCTTTCGTGGGGCGCAAGCTCTGCACTAAATGATGCATATGGATTAACTGGCACAGAGTATGAAAACCAAGCTCAAGACGGTTTTATTAATGCTCCAACTATTGAAGATGAATTAGTTACATTAAAACTTGCAGCGTCTAAAGTACTAGAAAACGAATACATTAGCTCAATTGAATTTGGCTTAGGTTATAAAGAGCGTGAAAAGTCTAAATCTTCGCAAGGTTACTTTTTAACTTTAACTGATTTTTCTCTTGAAAACCCAGGAATGCTTAGTGTACCTGAGCAATACCGTTTAGGCAGTGTTGGCCTAGACTTTATTGGGCTAGGCGACATGATAGCCTACGATGTAAATGGTTTAGTTAATAATGGTTATTATGAAACCCTTGACGAAAGTTTAACTAGCTCAACTCATGCAACTAAGTCGTGGACAGTAAAAGAAGAAATTACCTCAGCATTTGCACAAGCTAATATTAATGCAGAAGTAAGCGGTCTTGCATTGACGGGTAATGTGGGTGTGCGCTATGTTCATACAGATCAATCCTCTCAAGGTAATGCTTTTGGTGTAGATGGTAATACTGGTCTAGTCATTACTTCACCTACAGATATTGGTCACGATTATTCTCACGTTTTACCAAGCTTAAATTTATCACTTGCGATTGATGAGCAGCAAACAATACGTTTTGGCGCAGCTAAAACAATCTCACGTGCGCGTATAGATGAAATGAACGCTTCTGTTAATGCATCATATAATGAGACACCGGATGAAAACGGTAACTTTTGGTCTGTATCGGGTGGTAACCCTAATTTAGAACCTAAAGAAGCAACAGGTTACGATTTATCTTATGAAAACTACTTTAGTGATGAAGGTTACTTCTCTGCTGCATTTTTCTATAAAGACTTAACCCAGTGGATTTTTGACGGCACGTACGCAATTGATATGTCGGGCGTAGCAGACCCTTCAACAGGTGAAGTTCCTGCAACATCATCAGGTACTGGTAGTGGTAAAGTAAATGGCGGTGGCGGTGACCTATACGGTTACGAGCTATCTCTAGCGTTACCATTTAAAATTTTCCACCCGTCTCTTGAAGGCTTTGGTTTAATTGCTAGTCATACAGGTATTGAATCTGATATTGAAGATGGAAATGGCAATGAGTACGAACTACCGGGTCTATCAGATAAAATTCAAAGCTTAACGGTTTACTACGAGATGCATGGTATGCAATTACGGACCAGCATGCGTAAGCGTAGTGACTTCAAAGGTGATGTTTACGGATTAGGCTTTAATACAGAGCAAGTGAATATTATCGGCGAAACAATTTGGGATATTCAGGCCGGTTATGACTTCTCTGAAGCAGGGGTTGAGAGCCTTGAAGGTTTATCTGTTCAGTTTCAAGTACAAAACTTAACTGAAGAACCGTTTACGTCACTTTCTGGCGATAATGCTCTACAAGTACGTGACTACCAAGATTACGGTCGTACTTACTTGTTAGGCTTTAGTTACAAGCTATAATAAAAGTTGTGTGTAGAAGCCCTTGTGATTTGTTTTACAAGGGCTTTTTTATAGCTAATTTATCAAACACTGATTAATACCAATTCGCTTAATTAAGTTTATTGAGCGCTGTATTAAAGCGTGGGCAATAATATGAAACCAATAAAACATGTCGTAATTGCAGGCGGTGGTACCGCAGGGTGGATAACAGCAGCACTGCTTAATAAAGTGTTAGGTAAAGTAATTAATATCACACTAATAGAATCATCAGCTATTGGTACGGTAGGAGTGGGTGAAGCAACGATACCGCCCATTATTCAACTTAATAACGCGCTGGGTATAAACGAGCAAGATTTTATTAATGCCACTAATGCTTCAATAAAATTAGGTATAGAGTTCGAAAACTGGAAAACGCCAGGGCATAGCTACATGCATGCGTTTGGCTCGTTCGGTAAAAACTTTCCCTTCTGCGATTTTTATAACTTTTGGCTAAAAGGTCAAATTACGGGTTGCGAAGACGACTTATGGGATTTTTCACTCAATTACCAAGCGGCTAAACAGCATAAATTTGCACCCCTCAATACAATTCCTAATACCCAACTACCTGGGCTGAGTTACGCATATCATTTTGATGCGACGCTTTACGCTGAATACTTAAAAAAGTTGGCTATATCGCGCGGTGTTAAACACATAGATGCAAAAATAAGCCACGTTGAACAATGCGATACAGGCAATGTTAAAAGCCTAGCACTGGATAACGACAGTCAAATTAGTGGGGATTTATTTATAGATTGCACCGGGCTGCGTGCACTATTAATTGAACAAACACTAAATACAGGTTTTATTGATTGGTCTCATTACTTACCATGCGATAGTGCAGTAGCCGTACAAACAAAAAGTACTCATGAGCTTAAGCCCTATACGCGATCTATTGCACATAGTGCTGGTTGGCAATGGCAAATACCACTGCAAAATCGTATTGGTAATGGCCTTGTTTATTGCAGTAGATACTTGTCAGATGATGATGCTAAGCAGTTACTGCTAAAAAGCTTACCCGCTGAGCCAATTACAGAGCCCCGTATTATAAAATTCAAAACAGGTCGGCGTTTAAAGCAATGGCATAAAAATGTGGTGTCGGTTGGCCTCTCAAGTGGTTTTTTAGAGCCGCTAGAGTCAACCAGTATTCATTTAATTCAAACTGCGGTTACGCGTTTAATTAAGCTATTTCCACACAACGGTATTAGCGATGCGTTAGTAACGGAGTTTAATAAACAAAGCGTTATTGAATTAGAGCACATACGTGATTTTATTATTTTGCATTATAAACTCACCGAGCGAGAAGACTCCCCGTTTTGGCGTCAATGCATGCAAATGGATATACCAAATTCCCTTACCCATAAACTGAATTTATTTAAACACACAGGCAAAGTAATACGTGAAGATGATGAACTATTCGCCGAAGTTGCTTGGCAGCAAGTCATGATAGGGCAAGGGCTTATCCCTGATGACTATAACAGTATTGTTGATTCACTAAGTGATGATCAACTGAGCGATTTATTCTCTACTTTAAAAACGTTGATCAGCTCAACTGTAACGCAATTACCAACTCACCAGAATTTTTTAGCCAGCATTAAAAAGGTATAACAATGCGATTTTTAAACACACTTTTACTAGTAAGCGCATGTAGCTTACCAAGCTTTAGTTATGCACTTAATGTAGAGCCTGCCAATTGGTGGGTCGGAATGAATAAAAATAACATTACAGTACTCGTGCATGAGCAAAATATAGCTAACGAAGAATTTAAATTAGATAAGTATAAAGGGGTTGAACTTAATAACGTAACACGTACCGACAACCCTAATTATGCTTTCCTTCATTTAAATATTAGCGATAACGCCAAAGCAGGAACGCTCAAGTTTAACAGCACTAATACAGCGCATAGCTTTGAGTTTCCTTTATTTACCCGAGATAAAAATAGCGCGCAACGCCAAGGTTTCACAAGTGCAGATGCTTTATATTTAATTAACCCAGATCGCTTTGTAAATGGCGACTCCACAAATGACACCGTTAAAAGCATGCTAGAAGCTGTAAATCCAGGTTTTAAAGGCGGGCGACATGGAGGGGATATTCAAGGTGTTATTAACGCATTACCGTATTTAAATAATTTAGGTGTAACACAGCTTTGGCTTACTCCAGTGCTTGAAAACAACATGCCAGATTACTCTTATCATGGTTACGCGATTACAGACTTTTACAACGTTGATCCGCGAATGGGATCAAATAATTTATACAAAACGTTATCAATAAAGGCTAAAGAGCAGGGCATTGGGCTTGTTATGGATATGGTGCTTAATCACTTTGGTGCTGAGCACCCGTGGATGAAGGATAAACCAACTCAAGATTGGATTAACTTTAATGGGCAGTTTGAAAATGGTAAAAATGCCACAAGCCATGCGCGCCAAACAATTCAAGATCCACACGCAAGTAACTACGATAAACGCCAGTTTAGCGATGGTTGGTTTGTCGCTAGCATGCCCGATTTAAACCAGCGCCAACCATTATTAAATGAGTATTTAATTCAAAATGCAATTTGGTGGATTGAATACGCAGATTTAAGCGGTATTCGAGTTGATACTTACTCTTACTCAGACAAAGCATTTTTAAGTGATTGGACCAAGGCCATTATGGATGAATACCCACACTTTAATATTGTTGGCGAAGAGTGGACTTCAAACCCTGCAATAGCGTCGTATTGGCAGCGCGGTAAAGTAAATCAAGATGGGTATGTGTCAAGCTTACCCAGTGTGATGGACTTTTCGTTGCAAGAGGCGGTAATTCGAGCTTTAAATGAAGATGAAAGTTGGAGCACAGGCTGGGTTAAAGTATATCAGTCATTAGCTAACGATTTTTTATACCCAGACACCAATAACATTATGGTGTTTGCTGATAACCACGATATGAGCCGTTTATATACGGAATTTGGGCAAGACTTAGCTAAAACTAAAATGGCGATGACTTTGTTTTTAACAACGCGCGGCATTGCTCAAATATATTATGGAACCGAAATATTATTGGATAATACGCCGAGTAAAGATCATGGTGATATACGCATTGATTTTCCAGGTGGGTTCAAAAATCAAAACGCTAATGCGTTTACTGGAGTCGGGTTAAGTAAAAATCAGCGCGATATGCACGAAACTATAAGCACGCTACTTAACTTTAGAAAGCAAAGCCCGGCGCTTGCAAAGGGTAAGCTCGTTCATTTCAGTCCGAACAATGGTGTTTATAGTTATGCTCGCGTTAGTGATACGCAAACAGTATTAGTTTTTATGAATAAAAACAAAGTAACACAAAAGCATAATCTTGATTACATGCAAGAAGTTATACCAAAAAATGCCAATGCGCAGGCATTATTCACACAACACACTTTTAAACTAACTAACAGTATTAACTTAGAGCCAATGACTGCTACGGTATTAGTGATTAATACGCCGTGAATGTTTAAGTGAATACGTATGCAGCAACTGTATGGTTGCTGCAGATATCTTTAGTATAAAGCTATAACACTACTGACAAAAAGACACACAATGAAAAAATCAGTTTATGTACCCGCATTACTGTGTAGCGCACTTATAACAAGTGCGTGCTCAGACAATAATGAAACCGAACAACAGCAAGCGCCTAAACAGGCACAAAATGAGTTAACAAAGCCTGTTGTATACCAAGTATTTACACGCTTATTTGGTAACACACAGACCGCGAATGTGCCCTGGGGTACAAAAGAGCAAAATGGCGTAGGTAAATTTGCCGACTTTAACGATGCTGCACTTAAAGGTATTAAAGAATTGGGTACGACCCATGTTTGGTATACCGGTGTTTTACATCATGCGCTAGTGGGCGATTATACCGAGTATGGGATTACGCAAGACGACCCTGATGTAGTTAAAGGCCGTGCAGGTTCACCTTATGCAATAAAAGATTACTACGACGTAAACCCAGATTTAGCCATAAATGTGACTAATAGAATGGGTGAGTTTAGTGATCTGATTGAGCGCACTCATGAGCATGACATGAAAGTGGTTATAGATATTGTACCTAACCATGTGGCTCGTAATTATAAATCAGTAGCAAAACCCAAAGGAATAAAAGACTTTGGTGAGCAAGACGACACCAGCAAAGAGTACGATAAAAATAATAACTTTTATTATGTACCAGGTCAGTCTTTTCAGGTTCCAACATCACAAAACTATACAGTTTTAGGGGGTAATACTCACCCTTTAGCTGACGGTTTTTTTGATGAAACGCCAGCGAAATGGACGGGGAATGGCGCGCGTGCACCCAAGCCAGATATTAACGATTGGTACGAAACCGTAAGAGTGAATTATGGCGTTAAGCCTGATGGCAGCTATGACTTTCCTGTATTACCTAAAGAGTTAGAAAACCAAGATTATCGCTCTCATTATGCGTTTTGGCAAAATAAGGAACTGCCTAATAGCTGGTATAAATTTAGAGATATCACTCTTTACTGGCTTGATAAAGGCGTTGATGGTTTTAGGTACGATATGGCCGAAATGGTGCCGGTTGAATTTTGGAGCTTTTTAAATTCATCAATAAAAATGCAAAAGCCCGATGCGTTTTTATTGGCTGAAGTTTACAACCCACAAATGTACAGAGCGTATATTCAGCAAGGAAAAATGGATTACTTGTATGACAAAGTCGGCTTTTACGACACATTAAAAGCTATTATGCAGGGTAAGCAAGCGGCTAATACTATTTTTGCAGCCCAAAGCCAAGTGGCTGATATTGAAGCGCACATGCTGAACTTTTTAGAAAATCACGACGAACAACGCATTGCTAGCCCTGATTTTGCAGGTGATGCACGCTGGGGGAAACCAGCAATGGTCGTTTCTAGCTTAATGAGTCGCGCACCTACTTTATTATATTTTGCCCAAGATGTGGGGGAGGACGGATCTGAAAACGCAGGTTTTGGCACATCTACTCGCACCAGTATTTTTGACTATATTGGTGTACCAGCGCATCAAGCATGGATGAACAACGGCAAATTCGACGGCGCTAACTTATCGAGCGAGCAAGCATCACTTCGTGATTATTATAAATCAATAATGGCTCTCAATAGTTTGCCCGCTGTTGTAGGTGGAACCATGTCAGAGCTTTCACTTAGCAATAGCGAACGCGTTGTTGGTTTTGTACGCTCGCTGGGACAGCAATCTATTTATGTTTTTAGTAATTTTAGTGAGGAGCCACAAACGGTATTAATTAATTTAACACCAGAGCAAGCAAATACCTTTGAGCGAAATAAACCGCTACACGACTTACTTGAGCAAAATACGGTAAAGATCATCACTGACAAAGAAGTTACAAAGCTTATGCTTTCGCTAGATGCATTTAGTAGCGCAGTTTTAACTAATAAGGCTAATCATGAATAATCAAAATAATAATTCTGACAGCAACAAACCAAATCTAAGTTTTTGGCAAATATGGAATATGTGCTTTGGCTTTTTAGGTATTCAATTTGGTTTTGCACTACAAAACGGCAATGTGAGCCGTATTTTTCAAACCCTAGGCGCACAAGTGGATGATATTCCTATTTTATGGGTTGCAGCACCGCTAACGGGCTTAATAGTGCAACCAATAATTGGTTATTGGAGTGATAAAACATGGGGGCGTTTTGGTCGTCGTCGTCCATTCTTTTTCATAGGGGCGGTACTTACTACTATCTCACTCTTTATCATGCCGCATTCACCAACCCTTTGGATTGCTGCAGGTATGTTATGGATTATGGATGCCTCAATCAATGTCACTATGGAACCTTTTAGAGCACTTGTAGGCGATAACCTGCCAGAAAAACAACGTGCTACGGGCTATGGCTTGCAAAGCTTTTTTATTGGTATTGGTGCGGTATTAGCCTCAGCGCTACCATGGATGATGACCAATTGGTTTGACGTAAGTAATACCGCTGCGCCAGGGCAAATCCCTGAATCTGTTAAATATTCATTTTATTGGGGTGGGGTCGTATTGCTAGTCGCAGTTCTTTGGACAGTTATGCGAACCAAAGAATATAGCCCTGAGCAATTAGCTGCTTTTGAAAACCACACTGCCAAACCGACTAACACAGCATTAGTAGATATCAACTTCAATAAAGGTGCCATTATTTTTGTGGTGCTAGGTTTAGCAACCCTTGCATTAGTAATGGGTTTATCGCTTGAAAAAGAGTTATACCTACTTGCTGGTGGCTTACTATCGTTTGGTATTGTGCAGTGGATAGCAAGCGCATTAAAGGCTGCTAACAAAATACAAGGCGGTTTTTACCAAGTAGTACAAGATGTATTTACCATGCCAGAGGCAATGAAGCAGCTTGCTTGGGTGCAGTTTTTTAGCTGGTTTACGTTGTTTGCTATGTGGATATACACCACAGCCGCAGTAACAAGCTTTCATTACGGCAGCAGTGATGCAACAAGTAAAGCCTTTAACGATGGGGCTGATTGGGTCGGTATTTTATTTGCAGCTTACAATGGCTTTGCGGCTATTGCCGCTATGTGTATTCCATTCTTAGTTAAAAAGATGGGCTTAAAAGGCGCACATTGCTTTAACTTATTACTAGGCGCATTGGGCCTTGCGAGCTTTATGTTTATAACAGATCCAAAAATGCTTCTTATTCCAATGATAGGCGTTGGCTTTGCATGGGCTTCTATTTTATCGCTTCCTTATGCAATGTTAAGTAACGCACTACCGAGTAATAAAATGGGCGTGTATATGGGTATTTTTAACTTCTTTATTGTTATACCGCAATTGCTTGCTGCTAGTATTTTAGGGCTTATTTTACGCCACGTATTTTCTAACCAGCCTATTTACGCATTATTAATTGGTGCTGCATCATTCGTTGTTGCTGCGATTGCTGTAATGCGCGTTAAAAATTCAAACTAAGGGTCACACAATGAAAAAATATAACCTTATTACTACCGCTCTTTTAACTTTGGGCTTAACAGCCTGTGGTGCACAAAATACGAATAACGAAAATATTGACGCTACAGTTTCAGCAGCTCCTGGCGCACCAGGTGCTGAACCATATTGGGCTTACGCGGGTAAAACCGGAATTGGTACTTCTTTTGAGCAATACCAAAACGGCCAATATAATAACAATGCTGCGACAGGTGAAGTATCAAAAGTATGGTTTTCAATTGCCAAAGGTATGATCACCGAAACTATGTTTGGACTCATTCACCAAGCTCAAATTAAAGATATGCAGTTTGTAGTAACCGGTAAAGATTTTACAGTCACTGAAGCTGACGACTTAGACGTTACAATTGATTACTTACATAAAGACGATAAAGGCAGACCACTATCGCTTGCTTACAAAGTAACAAGTACAGATAAGAAAGGGCGTTTTACCCTCGAAAAACACATATTCACCGACCCTGACGGACAAACATTGTTTGTACGCAGTATTTTTAATACATCACTTAAAGGCGTGAAAGCGTATGTTGCTGTTAACCCTTATATAAACAACAACGGCTTAGGTGATTTTGCAAAAACCACTGAGCAAGGCTTAGTAGCATGGGAAGATGATAATTTTTTAACGTTGCAATCATCTACGCCATTCAAAATGCAAAGTGTAGGCTTTACAGGTGTGAGCGATGGCATCACCTCACTTAAAAAACAACACACACTAAGCAAACAATATTCAAACACTGGCGATAAGGCCGGTAACGTCACTCTGCTGGCAGAGCTTGGTAATATCGATAGTAATACCACATTTGATTTAGCACTAAGCTTTGGTAAAACGCAGCAGCAAAGCCAGCAACAAGGTGCACAGAGCTTATCTAAAGGTTATCAAAATGTGCTTGATGCCTACAACGGTAAAGGTGAAGCGCTAGGCTGGGAAGATTATTTACAAAGCCTTGAGCCATTAAATACAATGGTTAAGCAAACAGCCGATGACGGTAAGCTACTTTATACCAGTGCAATGGTACTAAAAGCGCAAGAAGACAAAACTAATGCGGGTGCGCTCATTGCCTCACTTTCTAATCCTTGGGGTGAAACTGTTTCAGCCAAAGAGGGTTCGACTGGTTACAAAGCGGTATGGGTTCGTGATTTTTATCAAGTAGCTATGGCATTTATGGCCTTAGGCGATACCGCCACTGCAAAAACGGCCTTCGAATACCTTGAAAAAGTACAAGTTACTAGCAAAACCCCCGGTAACAATGGTGATACAGGATGGTTTTTACAAAAAACACATGTTGATGGTGAACTTGAATGGGTAGGGGTACAGCTAGATCAAACAGCTATGCCAATTATGCTCGCGTGGAAGTTACATCAAGCAAACGTACTAAGTGATAACGAACTTAAAGATTGGTACGCACGCATGCTAAAACCGGCAGCTGACTTTTTAGTTGATGGCGGAAGAGCTAAAATTTTATGGAACGACATGCAAATCACTCCACCTGCTACACAGCAAGAGCGCTGGGAAGAGCAAAGTGGTTATTCTCCCTCTACAACGGCTGCCGTTGTTGCTGGCCTTATAACAGCCAGTGACATAGCAACACTCAGTGGTGATACTCAAAATGCAGATCGTTATTTAGCAACGGCTAAAAAGTACAACAGTGATATAGAATCGCAAATGTTTACCACCGAAGGTAATTTAAAAGGTGATAGCACCGATGGCGAGTATTTTATTCGTATAGGTCAAGACACCGACGCTAACTCTAATACTAAAATTAACGCCAACAATGGCCGTGAAGGTTTTAACAAAAAGCAGATTTTAGACGGTGGTTTTTTAGAATTAGTCCGCTATGGAGTAAGAAGTGCCAACGATTCAAGTATAGTTAAAACCCTACCTGAGTATGACGACGAAACGCTTGAAGATAACTTACAAGTTAAATACAGCTTTAACTTTACCGATGGTAGCGGCACATTTGCAGGCTATCGCCGTTATGGCAACGACGGTTACGGTGAAGATGAAACCACAGGTACTAATTACGCCGAAAGCGGGAGCAACACGCCAGGCCAACGTGGTCGTGTATGGCCATTTTTTACAGGCGAACGCGGACACTATGAAATAGCGGCCGCAAACGCAAATAATACGCTAGATGATGCAAAACAAGCGGACATTAAAAATAGTTACGTAAAAGGTTTAGAGCAGTTTGCCAATAGCGGCATGATGCTACCTGAGCAAGTATGGGATGGCGTGGGTGTAAATGAAGCAGGTTATGCGTTAGGTGAGGGCACAAACTCAGCAACACCTCTAGCTTGGACACATTCAGAATACATTAAGCTTGTACGCTCACTCAGTGATAAACAAGTTTGGGACTATTATCCGGTGGTTGCCGAATCGCTTAAAGACTAATATAAAACATGCTGTAGTTATTAAAAAAGGCTTCTAAATAAATTTAGAAGCCTTTTTGTTATGTACTCACTTAATATTAAAACAAAAGAATGCTCTTCAAATAAAATGAATGTCACTTTTTAGTTACATTATTTGAGGCCACACTTATTATCAAACCATGATAACAACTCGGTATAAAATTCTTTTTTATGATCGTAGAAAAGCGTATCAGAAAAGTGATCGGCATCTTCAAGCTCAATATATTTAAAGTCTTTTTTGTACTTTTCAAGCTCAGATACGAAGTCTCTACTGTGTTTTACTGGAACACGACTGTCGATATCACCATGCACAACCAGTATAGGAATATTTACTTTATCTACTTGCTCTACAGGAGAGACACCTGTAATCGTAGGGCGTTGTAAGATACTTAAAAAGCGATTTTCGTTAAGAGTTGCATTAATACGACTTAAATCACTTACCCCGGCACCGGCAACAACACATTTATATATGTTGTTTTCACGCATAGATGCAGCAAATGCAGCATAACCGCCATAACTCCAACCAAATAAAGCAAGCTTATCTTTTGTTGCTAAACCTTTATCTATTAAATATTGTGCCGCGTCGTCTAAATCATCTTGTTTTTTCAAACCCCAGTTATTATCACCGGCTATCCAATGCTCCAGACCGTACCCCGTAGATCCACGATAGTTTGGTTGAATAACTACGTAACCATGATAGGCGAGTAACTGCGCCCAGTCATCAAATACAACAGAGTCACGCACCCAAGGACCACCGTGAGGAAGTACTATCGCAGGGTAAGGACCTTTAGTCGCAGGAATGGTTACATATGCTTTTATTTTGCGTCCATCTCTTGCTTTATAAGAGATATATTTAACGGATCCTAATTTACTTTTATCAATAAACGGAAGTCGATCACCAATTTTAGTCAGCTTCTGCTTATCAGTAACAATGTAATAGCTGCCAGGATTATCGTCAGCAGATACTCTTACTACTAATACGTTATCGTTATCAGAGCTACTAATGATTTGTACAAATTTATCTTTAAATAAAGAAGCAACAGATTCGTTAAGTGCTTGAAGGTTTGGGTCTGTGAAATAAAACTTAGGCTGCTTGGTTGTATAGCGAAAGCCTTGTAAAGTACCGTCGGTATCAAGTATAACACCGTCTGTATCTACAGATTTAAGACCAAATTGACGTTCAGAATACTGACCTGTTTTAATATTGTAAATATAAATGCCAGTCGTATTTTCGCCTAAGTTGGCGTTAACATAAACTTCGTTAGGATTACCTTTTGCAAATCCTAATATCTCAAAGTTTTCACGCTTTTTAGGACTAACTTGCTTAATTACTTTCCAATCATCATTGCCTTTATCTCGGGCATAATAATCGATTGCGTTATCAGATTTATTCCAACCTTGGGCTATTCTTATTTCACCATCGTAGTCAGAAACAAACGAGCCTGAGACTTTTTCATTTCCGCGCATTACAGTAACGCTTCGTCCAGTGTTAATATTAAATCTCACTACATCTGGAATGTAGTTATTATTAATATCAACTTCTACAAGTACTTCATCTTTTTTGTCTGGAAGTATATTTATTATATTAAATTGAACATTTCGCTTTTTCTTAAATGGTAATAACCAGTCGCCTTTACCATCTGCATCAGTTATTGCAAACTTATTAACCCAGTATTTGCGACTTCCATCTTCTAGTATTTGTCTAAACATAACGCCAATTTTTTCATCGTTTAACCATACGATGGAAGATATCAGCATTTTATCAGCGCCCAACCTTACGGGGTCTGATTCTAGGTTATTTGGATCTCTTATCTCAATTATATAGTCACCATTTTTGGTAGTCGCTCTTAAAATAGCAAGCTTCTTACCATCAGGTGATGCTACAACACTACGGATAGCCGATGACATTGAGAAAGCATCGATACTGCTCACTTGTGTCGCATCTTCAGTTTCGCTATTAGCGAAAGAAGATAGGCTTAGTAAGGTAAATCCTACTAACATTCTTTTTTTAAGTTTCATTTTTTATTCCCTCAAAAAAAATGGCCTAAAATTTTAGGCCATCTGGATTGAATATATACTCAGCCAATTCTAATTAAAAAGAAGCTGTAAAACTGATGTATGGGCTACGTCCTGAAGTATCATAACCAACACCTAGAGGGATGTTAGTATTTGAGAAAGAACCATTTGGATCTACTTTTGGTGGAGCTTCATTAAATACGTTACGTACACCAAAGTTCACTTTATAAGCATCGTTAGACCAAGTCATACCGATGTTATGTACAAAGTAGTCATCAGTGAAACCAACAGGGCGACATTTAAGTGGAGCACCATTTGCGTCAGTTAAACCACGACAACCTGCAGTACCTTCTTCGAATTCACCTAAATCATCTTCATCTTCACGACCTTTACCGATGAAACGTGTTTCCCAGTTAAACCTAAAATCAGAATATTTAAGTTGTAAGCGTGCTGTACCGCGCCATTCTGGTGAATCTGGCTCACCCATATTGTCATCAATAGTACCAAGTACATCAAAAACTTGCTCTGTCATACGCGTGGCTTGAAGGTCTAGTGTAATACCTAAGTTTTCTTCTGCAATTACCGTATCTGTTTCAAAGTAGATATTGTAATCAAAACCTTTAGAAGAGATTAAACCAATATTGATAAAGCTAGCATCAACTAAATCAATTTGACCATTTTCGTCACGGCCTATACGGCTACAAAAAGCATCATTACCATCTGCAGAATAACACTGACCAATACTGTAGAAAGCACTTGGCTCTGCAATACTATTTGTTACTTCAATATCAAAACGAGTTAATGACATTGTTAAATCAAATGCATCAGTGAACGGTTGTTCAAAGATAAAACCGTATGTTTTAGCCACTGATGTTTCAGCACTAAGCTCAGTTGTACCGCCAGTTTCAATCTCAGCGCTGTAAGTAGCAGTATATGAATCAGTCCCACCTTGACCTAAACCAAGAGTAGTTGGATCAATACCTGATGCTTGACAAGCGTTTAGTACCGCTGTATCACGTGTTTCTTCAGCTGCATTATATGTAGCTGCTGAACCTGGGTTCAATGGGTCTATATTACGAGCATCTTCCGGAACAACACATGGATCGGCAACTGTATTAAAACCAGACGTACCGTTTAAGAAACGTTCACGTAAGTTTGGCGCTCTATAAGAAGTACCTTTTGTAGCACGAAGAGTAAACCAATCAACAGGACGGTAGATAGTTTTAAGACTATAAGTTGATTCAGCATCGTAGAAAGATTCTTCAGAAACACGGCCAGAAGCTGTAAATGTAAGTTCTTCAGCACCTTTAACTCCTTTAAGTAAAGGAAAGTCAACTTCTGTGAATATTTCTTTTAGATTACGAGAACCATCAGCGCCTTGGTCAGCAAAGTAGCCCCATAGTAAGCCTTGTGATGCTGCTGCATTAGGATTTGATTCAATCTCATCACGACGATATTCAATACCAACGATACCTGCAACAGTTTCGTTATTCCATGGTAGTGCGAAGAAGTCACCACCCATGAATGCATTAAAAACAAACTGGTTTACTTTAGTTTCGATGTCGCGGTCAATAAATAAATAGGCCGCTTCTTCAGGTGAAAGCGTACCGCCGCCTTCTTGGTAAATACTGTCTGCAAATAAATTAACAGGAACACATCCATCAGAACCGGTACCACAGGTAACAGTACCATCATCATTAAGAACAGCGGTTTCTAATGAGTTAATTAAGCGTTCTTCATCAATACCAACACGGTGGTCAGTACCTTTAGATGCGCTGTACGATACAGACGCGTCGTAGTACCAATTGTCTAAACCAATGTTTTCAAACATACCGAGGTTACCAGTAACACCAGTAACTAAACGATATTGTGAAACTTCAACCTCAGTTTGATCACGGTCACCACGAATATTGATGATTGGCTGAACGGCTTCTGGTCCACCAGGGCCCACACCTAACACGCCAAAACAGTCAATACCGTTTGTACCACAAGGGTTATACGGATTTGATGCCGCTACTTGTTGAAATATTTGTGCACCAGGGCTAAAAATTGGTGATTTACGACTCGCATATAAACCTTCATAGTAGAAAGTTGTGTCGTTATCGTCTTGGAAGTTGTATTCACCATTAAGCATTAATGAAATACGTTCATTTTTACTTCTGTAATCACCACTTTTGTAGTAATCAGATTGTTGGAAAGCGTATAGAGGGTCTTGGAAATCAACGTCACGGAAACCATCTCCGTTACCATCAACAAATACACCATCATTAATACCATCGCCATCGAAATCGCCAGCTACCCATGAAGGTAAAAATCCTTCAAGACTTGATGGTACAGTTGATTCGCTGAAGTTTGGAATACCAGTATTTGTGAAGTTAGGAGTGTAATAAACACTACCAAAGAAAGAAGGTACGCTAATACGATTTGTTAGAGGGAAAATATCACATGAATCTTCACCACTCGCCACAGGACCATAGCCACTGTTTCTCGTTACGATACTGCCATCTTCAGCTTCCCAAATACGCTCTTCACACCCTTTAACAAAAGGGTTACCAGATAAAGATTGAGATTTTTGTTCTGAATATTCAACGCCTACAGTGATAAAACCATTATCCATGGTTTTGCCCCACATACCCGAAAGTACAGTTTCTTCACCGCCTTCACCTTTAGGTTGACGATAAGATGCATCAAAAATAAAACCTTCAACATCTTTTTTCAATATTACGTTAGCTACACCCGCTACCGCATCAGAACCATAAACGGTTGATGCGCCATCAAATAAATTCTCTACACGCTCAATCATTACGCCAGGTATTAAATTCAAATCAGGGGATGTTGGTGCACCACCAACGCCAGCAGGAGCCATTCTTCGGCCATTAATAAGCACAAGAGTTCGTTCAGCACCTAAACCACGAAATCCGATTGTTGCAGCGCCCGGACCGTTATCTAGTACAAAACCACCAAATGTATTATCTATTTGAGCACCAGCCGCTTGGCTGGTCGATTGAAGCATTGAGCCTGCATCAAATAAACCCATTTCACGAGATAAGTCGCCATTGATAATTTGAATTGGTGATGCATTTGAAAATTCAGCTTTTCTTATACGTGAGCCTGTTACAACTATTCGTTCAGGTGCTTCTTCTTCTAATTCTACGTCTGAATTCAAGTCATTTTCTTGAGCTAGCGCGTTAGGCGCTAAGGCTACAGAGCCTAGCAATAAAGAGTATCTTATTGCATTTGATAGAGCTTTAGTTTTAAACATATGTAAATCCCTGAGATATTATTGTTATTTAAGCTATAAAGTTACAGAGTAAGGTTATAGCGGCACAATAAATTTACATTACAGAAACAAAATAGTAAATACAGTTAACGACTAGCTATTGCTAAGGGGGGAGGAATTGATGTCTTTTTGACGGAAAAGTATAGTTTTTCAGATTATTTTTATTTTAATCTATTGTTTACTATACAATTTTATTGTTTGTAAATGGATGTGAACAGATGTAGCCGGTGTTTGCTTAAAAAATAGGCTCAGCTTGACCTTCTAGGAATGAGAATAGGAGCTAATAGGGTACTTTGTACTTCTTCACCACGTATCAGTTTTAATAAGTTCTCTACGAGCATTTGCCCAGCAACAGTGGTGTTTTGCTCTATCGTCGTCAGCGGTGGGTTTACATAACTAGCAATGGCTATGTTATCAAAGCCGACTACCGCAACATCTTTTGGCACGTTAATATTTGCTTCTTTAAGTGCACGTATAGCCCCAATAGCAATTAAGTCACTTGCAGCAAATAAGGCGTTAAATTTAATATTATTAGCGATAAGCGAACGAGTGGCGTGATATCCAGATTCTTCAGTAGATATAGCATTAGCCATTTTACGTTCGTTTATTTTTACGTTGTTAGCCAGTAGCTCATCTTTAAAGCCCTGAAAACGACTAAAGAATTCAGGGCTATGATCAGATGCATCACCAATAAAAGCGCAGTCAGTTCTGCTGTGAGCAATAAAGTGCTCAGCGGCAAGCTTACCGCCACCGTAGTTATCACAACAAACAGTTAAATCTGGGCGATTATCGACCGTTGCACCCCAACAAACAAACTTAGTGTTTTGTTCAAGTAAGGTATTAAATTTTGGTTGGTAATCAATGTAATCGCCATAACCGAGTAAAATAATACCATCGGCTCTGTGGCTATCTTCATAGTCTGCTTGCCAATCAGCACTGGCCGATTGAAATGATACTAATAAATCGTAACCTTCTTTAGCGCAAGCACGGGTAATGCTGCCAAGCATGGCTAAAAAGAAAGGATTAATTTGTGACTCATCAGAAGTAGGGTCTTCGAAAAGAAGTAATGCAAGTGTGCTGCTTTGTTGTGTACGCAAGTTGCTGGCATTTTTATCAACTTTATAATTAAGCTTTTTAGCTATATCGAAAACACGTTTACGTGTTTCTTCATTAACAAGATGGCTGTTACGTAAAGCGCGAGATACAGTTGATTGAGATACCCCTGCATAGTGGGCAATATCAAATGAGGTGGCTTTACCTTTCATTGTTACAACTTAATTAATTTGATAAATAATTGTGCCATTTTCGGTTATTAATGAATAATTTCAAGCTTTTTGTGAATTAACGTATATTTTTATTGATAAACGGCTGACACCGGTGTCATAATATAAATGTTTTATCATTTTGTTGTCAAAACGTATTCGCTGTTTATATATTTTATAGGCAGCATTTTTTACTGTGATAGCTACTTTGAGGTGATAGCTCAAAGTATAAATAACAATGGTATACCATTGTAAAATAATAAGCACGAGTCGCTTAACAAAAGAGATAATACTATGAGCCTAAACTCTTCTGCCCAATTTGATCCCATCTTAGTTGCTGATGTTGGCGGCACCAATGCCCGCTTTGCTTTAATAACTGCTTTTAATGAGCACACTAACCAATTTGTAATAGAGCACATTAATATTTTTCCTAGTGCTAATTTTGGTTCACTTGAAAGTGCGCTTGAGCAATATTTACAAACAGTCTCGCATATTACACCCAAACGCGCATGTTTAGCCGTTGCAGGTCCAATAAAAGCTGGGCAGGTACATTTAACCAATTTAGGTTGGCATTTTAGTGTTAGTGAATTTAAAACTCATTTTGATTTACAGCAACTAGAGGTCATTAACGATTTTGCTGCCTTTGCATATGCGGCTCCTTACTTAGATCCTAAACAAAATGTCATTGTTAAATCAGGTCAAGCTGATGATAATGCAAACATTGGTGTTATAGGTCCCGGTACTGGTTTTGGTGCCGCGTGCTTAGTTAGAACGTCGCAATCTACCGCTGTTTTAAGTTCAGAAGGGGGGCATATATCGCTTGCACCTGTTAATGAACTCGATACTTTACTATTAAATGAATTACGTAAAGATCATCCCCATGTTTCTATTGAAACTGTATTTTCAGGCCCTGGCATAACGCATTTATACAAAGCGATGTCTGCGGTTAAGGGTGTAACAGCTAAAAATTTAGATGCTGCGCAAATAAGTAGCCTAGCAAATAGCGGTGAATGTGCTGTGTGCGATGCAACTCTTAATCAATTTTGTGATTGGATCGGCAGTGTAGCTGGCGATTTAGCCGTTGTTTACGGCGCTTTAGGCGGACTATTTATTGGCGGTGGAATACTGCCTCGTATGCAAGCAAGACTTCTTGAGAGCCGTTTTGTTGAACGATTTTCGCAAAAGGGTATTATGTCGCAATACGCAGGGCAAATTCCTGTAATACTTGTAACACAAGATAATATTCCACTAATTGGTGCCGCAGCGTGTTTGCACAACAGCAAATAAGGAGCTTTCCTTGTTCGCATTTGGAAAAATAGAGTGATGAAAAAAGTAACAATAAACAGTGTGGCAAGTCATGCTGGTGTTTCTAAAAAAACCGTATCACGCGTTTTAAATAACGAGCCTAATGTTAGTGCTGCAACCCGAGAAAAGGTGCTTGCGGTATTTAAAGAACTCGATTACACCCCAAATCCAATTGCACGAGGCCTTGCACAAAATCGTAGCTTTATTATTGGGTGTCTTTACGATAACCCAAGTAAAAGCTACATTACTCGCGTGCAAACGGGTGCTTTAGAAGCATGCAAAGAAAATAACTATAATTTATTGATACACCCTTGTGAGTTTCGTGGTGAAGCCCTTATAAATAATATTGAGCAATTACTACAGACTTCTCGATTAGATGGCATTGTGCTAACACCTCCTTTTGGTGATTTTGCTGAGCTTGTTGCTTTTTTAAAATCTAAAAAAATTCCTTACGCAAGGGTTGCGTCAGCTTTACTTCAAGATGATTCTATTTCAGTTCGTAGTAATGATGAACAAGGCGCATTTGAAATTACTGAGCATCTAATTAGCCTTGGGCATAAATCTATAGCGTTTATTAAAGGGCACCCGGATCACAGTGCCACTCAACAACGCTTTAAAGGCTACAGGCGTTCACTTGCAAGCCATGGAATAGAGTTTGATGAGCGCTTGGTAGAGGAGGGTAACTTTAGTTATCACTCAGGTGTAGATAGTGCACGTAGCATATTAGATTTGTCTCCTAGGCCAACAGCTGTATTTGCATCAAACGATTACATGGCGGCAGCGGTATTAAAATTAGCTACCCAGCGGCAATTAAAAGTGCCGGATGACATTTCAATAGCCGGCTTTGATAATGCACCCATTGCACGTCATATTTGGCCTGGTTTAACGACTATTGCACAGCCTGTTGAAGAAATGACTAAACAAGCCGTAACTCAACTTATTTCACACATAGCTCAACCGCAAGAACAGCCGTATCAGGTAACGCTTGAGTCGCGCTTAATTACACGTGAGTCTACCTCTGCGATAAAATAGTGAGTTAAAAACACTTTCACAGTAGCCCGAATATGAGTGACGCTTATTCGGGCTTTTTTTTGCTCTGAACTTGCTAAAATATACTTTGTGCCTAAAAATCAATTAGGTCATTATTCGGTCATGTTAAAATATTAAACTATTTTTGTTACCCGGGGTTGACACCGGTGTCATTGCTATGCGTTAATACAGTGACACCGGTGTCAGGGCTGTTGTGAGAGGCTCCCTGGTAGCGTACCTTTGAACGGGTAAATCAAAGATGCTCAGTACAGTTATTTACGTGGAGTCTGTAGTTGCTACTGAGCCTTTATCCTCTAACTAATAGAGATGAGTTAAATTATGTTACATCCTCGTATTCAAGAAGTTACCCAGCGCGTTATCGAACGCAGTAAAAATACCCGTCAAGATTATTTAGAACGTATTTCGCACGCAAAAAAACAAACAAGAGTTCGTGCCGGTTTAGGTTGCGGAAATATAGCCCATGTTATGGCTGCATGTAGCAGTGATGACAAAGCGCGCTTAAAGGCTGATGAGCAGCCAAATCTTGCTATTATCAACTCATATAACGATATGTTATCGGCTCATGTGCCATACAAAGATTACCCAGATTTAATTAAAGACATTGCTACTAAATACGATGCTACAGCACAAGTTGCTGGTGGCGTTCCTGCAATGTGTGATGGTGTTACGCAAGGGCGTGACGGCATGGAACTTTCGCTTTTTTCTCGTGATGTAATTGCTATGTCTACGGCAATTTCCCTTTCACACGATGTGTTTGATGGCGTTTTTTGTTTAGGCGTTTGCGACAAAATCGTCCCGGGTTTATTAATTGGTGCATTGTCGTTTGGTCATTTACCTGTGTTCTTTTTACCAGCAGGTCCAATGCAATCAGGTATTCCTAATAAAGAAAAAGCACGTATTCGTCAAAAATTTGCACAAGGTCTAGTAAGTCGCGAAGACTTATTAGAGGCTGAAAGCGCGTCTTACCACAGCGCAGGTACTTGTACGTTTTACGGTACTGCAAACTCAAACCAAATGTTAATGGAAATAATGGGCTTACACCTTCCAGGTAGTTCGTTTATTAATCCTTACACTGAGCTTCGCGATGGTCTTACAGGTAATGCTGTAGAAACTATGCTTAAGCAGCTTACAGATGATAAAGAAAGCCCGTGTTTAGCCGATGTGATCAGCGAAAAAACGATTATAAACGGTTTAGTAGGCCTACTTTCTACAGGTGGTTCTACTAACCATGCAATTCATATTGTTGCGATAGCAAAAGCGGCGGGCATTCAGGTTACGTGGAAAGATATGTCTGATTTATCAGAAGTTGTACCACTACTTACACGTATTTACCCTAACGGCTCTGCAGATGTAAACCACTTCCAAGCAGCTGGCGGTATGGGTTTCTTAATGCGAGAGCTAGCAAGCGCTGGTTACTTACACACAGATGTTAAAACAATGCTAGGCGATGGTTTAGCACCTTACATGACAGAACCTCGTTTGGATAAAGACGATAGCCTGATCATGAGCAACTCAACCGGCCCAACTAAAGTTAAATGGGTAGATTGCCCAGCAAACTCACATGATGAAGAAGTACTTCGCCCAGTGAGTAACCCTTTTAGTAAGCAAGGTGGTCTGCAACTTCTAACGGGTAACTTAGGTAAAGCTGTTATTAAAGTGTCAGCTGTTGCTATCGAACATCAGGTTGTTACTGCTCCTGCAAAAGTATTTAGCTCACAAAGTGCTTTGCAAGATGCATACACGCGTGGCGAATTGAACCAAGACTTTATTGCCGTGCTAAAAGAGCAAGGCCCTAAAGCGAAAGGGATGCCAGAGCTACATAAATTAACGCCAGTAATGGCAACGCTTCAAGATGAAGGCTTTAAAGTAGCCATTGTTACTGACGGTCGTATGTCGGGGGCATCAGGTAAAGTACCAGCTGCTATTCACTTAGCACCAGAGGCAGTAGAAGGCGGCATTATTGCTAAAATCCGAGAAGGTGATTTAGTGACACTTGATGCGCCAAACGGAATATTAAAAGTACACGTTAGCGACGAAGAACTTGCTAAACGTGAAGCAGAACTTAGCCTGCCAAGTGCAACATTTGGTACAGGTCGCGAATTATTTACTGGATTTAGAAATATCGTAAGCAGTGCCGATTTAGGCGCGAGTGCTTTTGGACTTGAATAAATATTAGCCATACTGGGTAATGAGGAACAAGTAATGAGTATTGAAAAAATCTTAGCATCGGCACCCGTAGTGCCAGTGGTTGTAATCGAAAAATTAGAAGATGCAGCACCACTTGCAAGAGCGTTATATAACGGTGGCTTAAAAGCCTTAGAAATAACACTACGTACACCTATTGCTGCAGAAGCTGTAAAGCTGATGAAAGCAGAAGTACCTGAAGCCTATGTAGGTACAGGTACGGTAGTAGATAAAGCAAGTTTTGATCTTTCGGTTGCCGCAGGTGCAGATTTTATGGTGAGTCCAGGTGTGAGCGATGAGCTTATTGCTTTGGCTAAAACATCAGATATACCATTTTTACCGGGCGCTGCAACTGCAAGTGAAGTTATGCAACTTGCGTCGCATGGTTTTAAGTATTTAAAATTCTTCCCTGCAGAAGCTGCAGGCGGAACAGCAATGCTTAAATCAATCGGTGGCCCATTACCACATATTACTTTTTGCCCAACTGGCGGCATTAGCCTAGCAACTGCACCGAACTATTTAGCGCTTAACAACGTTATTTGTGTGGGTGGTACGTGGATGCTAGATAAACAACTAATTGAAAATAAAGACTGGCAAGCAATTGAAGCGCTTGCTCGCCAAGCAAGTGAACTTAAATAGGAGTCTAAAATGATTAATGTAGCAATTAACGGTTACGGCCGTATCGGTAGAAATGTTTTACGTGCACTTTATGAGTCAGCTCAAAACAGCGAAATTAAAATTGTAGCAATTAACGATTTAGCACCTGCTAACGTTAATGCACATTTAACGCAGTATGACTCAGTTCATGGTCAATTTTCTAAAAAAGTAACACTTGAAAATAACACCATGTTAATTGACGATGACGTAATTACGTTAACGCAAGAACGCGACCCTGCAAATTTACCGTGGAAAGCATTAAACGTAGATATCGTTTTAGAATGTACTGGTTTTTTCACTAAACGTGATGACGCTGCTAAGCACATTACAGCGGGTGCTAAAAAAGTAATCGTTTCTGCTCCAGGTAAAGATATGGATGCAACAGTGGTTCATGGTGTAAACAGCGATGTAATTAACGCTGATAGCCAAATCATCTCAAATGCATCGTGTACTACTAACTGTTTAGCACCACTTGCAAAAGCAATTAACGACACCGTAGGTATCGAAAAGGGGAGTATGACAACGATTCATTCTTATACGAATGATCAAAACTTATCTGACGTATACCACCCAGATCTATACCGTGCTCGTAGTGCGACTCAATCTATGATCCCAACTAAAACAGGTGCTGCGGCAGCTGTTGGTTTAGTATTACCAGAACTTGCAGGTAAATTAGACGGTATGTCGGTACGTGTGCCAACAATCAACGTATCTTTAGTTGATTTTACGTTTATTACTAAGCGCGATACGACTGCAGAAGAAATCAATGCAATCATGAAAGAAGCATCAACGGGTTCAATGAAAGATATTTTACAATATAATGAGCTTCCGCTTGTTTCTATCGACTTTAACCATAACCCAGCGTCATCTATCTTTGATGCAACGCAAACTAAAGCCGATGGTAATCTAGTTAAAGTAATGGCTTGGTACGACAACGAATGGGGTTTCTCAAACCGCATGTTAGACCAAGTTAAAGCATTAGGTGCGTTTTTATAATACAGCCCTAATGATGTAAAGTTTTAGCTTTATCCAACCAAGCCACGCATTGCGTGGCTTTTTTGCGTTTGGTTTATCTGTATATTTGCAACTCAGACTATGGAGGGAACTATTTGTATTTTTTATACCCTAAATTTTGTTAATATGTGGGTGTGTAAATCAATGGAATTTCGTTGTATTTAATCAACTCAACGAAGCAAGGAATAATAAAAATGATCAGAGCTTTATCACGAAAGGTATTTCGCACAAATCATCTTCAGATAGGTGAGGGCAACATAAGTGGCTACATAGCCTGCTTTTTAGCAATACTGAGTTGCTTAGGCGTATTAGCGTTTCACTTTCCTGAATACTTAACCACACCAGAACTACGCAAAAGCTACAGTGTCGACTTTTTACGTCAGCTTATGTTTGCATCATTATTGGTCTCGGGCAGTTTAGGGCTACTTAACTTTGTACGTAATACCAATAAGCGTTTAGGGGCTACAGCGTGGTTTTTTATTATTCTGGCAATCATGTTTGGCGGACCAAACGTTGAGGTAAATGAGTTTGCTAGCGACACACCTTACATAGGGCTAGATTGGTTTATTTTAGATTTACTCGGCTCAACACTCATATTTATTGTTATTGAAAAGCTGCTACCCCATCGAAAAGAGCAAAAAATATTACGTAGCGAATGGCGAGGCGATTTAAACCACTTTTTCGTAAACCATTTAATTATTGGTTTTGTGTTACTCGTTACTAACCACTTTGTGCATTATGGTTTTGGCTGGGCTGTATCATCTACAGTACAAGGTTATATAGAGCAAACACCATTTGTAGTGCAGTTGTTTTTAATAATACTCGTGGCTGATTTAATGCAGTATTGGGTGCATCGTGCTTATCACGAAGTCCCTTTATTATGGCGCTTTCATGGCGTACATCACAGTGCTAAAGAAATGGATTGGTTAGCGGGCTCTCGCCAACATATTCTTGAAATACTCGTAACTCGCAGCTTAGTGCTCACACCCATATTTGTACTTGGATTTTCACAGCAAATAATTAGTTTATACGTAATAATTGTGGGTTTGCAGGCTGTGTTTAATCATGCAAATGTACGTGTTAAATTTGGTTGGTTAAAGTATTTTATGGTTACACCGCAGTTTCACCATTGGCATCATGCGTCAGATAAAGCTGCGATTGACCGCAATTACGCTGCGCATTTTTCGTTTTTAGATTACGCGTTTGGTACTGCTGTTAAAGGCCAAAAAGAGTGGCCACAAGCGTATGGCGTAGTCGGGGATTACATGCCGGTAGGTATGCTTAAACAACAGGTTTACCCGTTTAAGCGCACTAAATGAGCTCGATTAATTCAATAAACATAAACTAAAAAAAGAGCAACGTGTTACACGTTGCTCTTTTTTATGACTCTACTCAATTATATATTTAGCTCTTCTAATAACTCAGTAAATGTAGGTCTTTGATTTAATGAAGGTTGCATAGCACACTTTGCCATATCGGACATTTCACCAAATAGCTCACTTTGTCTATCATCACCGGTTACCGTGCCTAATAAGTCTTCAATTAAACAGCCCAAAGCTCTTACTTCTATCCACTCTAGTTGCTTTTGTTGATACTCACTTAGCATCGTTAAATTAGTTGCAGCACCAAAATCACCAAACAGAACGTCATGGTTTTGGTTAACCATAGTGTTATGCGCATAAATGTCGCCGTGACTTACTTCACGAACATGTAAGTGATGCAGTGTACTTACCATTTGCTGTGCAATTTTTAAAATAGCTTGAGTTGAGTAATGGCAATCATTGTTAAAGGTATCACGCGTACAGGTTTCAAGGCTTGGAGGCAGGCCTAAATTAGCAAAGCTTTTATCTATTAGCTCCATCACTAAACCTAACTGATCACTTTGTTCAATGTAGGCAAGTACTTTAATTAAATTAGCGTGATCGTCTGCTTGTAAGCAGCAATTTACTTCATCAAGCGGGTAGCCGTCGCTGGTAATTGCACCTTTAAATAATTTAATCGCTACAGCGCTATCAGCAGCTTGTGCTAAATGAATAACGCCCGATGCACCTTGGCCAATAACATGACTAAGCGTGTAATCGTTAAGAGGTTTATTTTCTAAGCTGCACTTTGTAAGGCACTGGGCTTTATTAAAATCGTTACCGGCAAACGCAAGCCAAGCAAGTTTAGGCAGTTCAAACAGCCAGTCGTCTACGTGTGTTAAGTTATTAGCAGAGAGCCTAACAAGCTCGAGGTTTTTACACTGCGCCATGCTACTTGGCAGTTGCTTAAGTTGATTGCCCGCAAGCGCGAGCTTTTTAAGTTGGGTGTAATTACCAAAGTCTTCAGGCAATTCGCTTAACGTATTATCGGTGAGTATGAGCCACTCAATATTTTTTGGCAGGCTGTTTAAAGCAAACTCAGAAATTTGGTTACCCTTAAACGCGACCATAATTAAAGCAGGGCATTTAGCCAGCACAGTAGGAATATGCTTAAACTGATTAAACGATAAAAATACACGCTTAAGGTGTGTTAAGCAGGCAAATTTATCAGGTAGTGTTGATAAGTTATTATTTGATAAATCGAGTACTTCGAGCGTGTCAGCTAAGCTAAAAATCTCTTCCGGGAATATTGTTAACTCTTCTACTAATTGCAGGTGAGTAGCACCAGCAAGTTTGCCACTTTTAAGCTCTTTAAGGGAGTTCATATTAATACCATGTTCTAAAAATGAAAAAGCCAACATAGCTGTTGGCTTAAAGTCGTTCTAACTTAGTAAATCAGGTTTTAGAATTGCGCGTTATGGTAAACGTTTTGTACGTCGTCGCAATCTTCTAGCATGGCTAAAAAGCGTTCCATAACTTCAACGTCTTCGCCTTCAATCGGCGTTTCAATTTGTGGCACAAAGCTAATTAGGTCTTCGTCAAACTCAGTCACGCCCATTTCTTCAAGCGCTGTACGTGTATTGTTGTACTCTGTGTGAGGAGCAAAAACAGTGACTTTACCGTCATCTACTTCTACGTCAGTTACATCAACATCAGCCATCATTAATGCTTCAAGTACTGCTTCGTCGTCATCACCGTCAAATACAAAAATAGCAAGGTGATCAAATAAATGTGAAACAGAGTTTTGAGCGCCAATTTTAGCATTTGCTTTGGTAAAACAAACACGTACATCAGCAAAGGTACGCTTGTTGTTGTCTGTTAAACAGTCAACAATAATCATACAGTTACCAGGGCCGTAACCTTCGTAACGTGTTGCTGAGTAGTCTTCACCGCCGCCACCTTTTGCTTTGTCGATTGCGCGGTCAATAACGTGTGCTGGTACTTGGTCTTTTTTTGCGCGTTCAATTAAGCGACGTAATGATAAGTTACCATCTGGATCTACACCGCCGTTTTTAGCACAAATATAAATTTCTTTGCCGTACTTAGAATAAACTTTAGTTTTAGCACCCGCAGTCTTAGCCATTGAATCTTTTTTGTTTTGGTAAGCTCTTCCCATCTGCGTTTCGCCTTAATATATGTAAATAATAGAATAAAATTATAATGCGTATTCTAAAGGTAAATGCATTCAAGGGCTAGTAAGTATTAAAGCCGATTAAAACTGTAGCGTTTAAAGTCCATCTAAAGTGCATTTTAGTGAGGGATTATCGAGGGATTTAGACGTTGGAATTATATCTATTATTGTAAATTTAACTCAATAAAAAAGGCAACCTGTATAACAGGTTGCCTTACTAAGTAATAAAATGTAAGTGTTACTTACCAAATACGTACACGTTCATCTTCAGGAAGGTATAACTCATCGCCTTGCTTTACATCAAACGCTTTGTACCATGCATCGTGGTTACGTGGCGCTTGTGCTCTAAAGCGACCTGGGGCATGCGTGCCACCACGCAGTTGGTTAAGCATGCTTTGCTCAGTACGTTTTTCTTTCCATACTTGTGCCCACGCAAGGAAGAAACGTTGATCGCCAGTCACGCCGTCTATTACAGGCGCTTCTTTACCATTTAAACTTAGCTTGTACGCATGATAGGCCATTGACAAACCACCCACATCACCAATATTTTCGCCAAGGCTATTTCGACCATTAACAAAATTACCTTCGATTGGCTCGTATTTACTGTACTGCGCAGCCAGTTGATCGGCTTTTTTGTCAAATGCAGCGCGGTCAGCATCAGTCCACCAATTACGTTGCACACCGTTTTCGTCTGATTTTGAACCTTGATCGTCAAATCCATGACCCATTTCGTGACCAATTACAGCGCCAATACCGCCATAGTTTACAGCCGGATCGGCATTTGGATCGAAAAACGGCGGTTGTAATATCGCAGCCGGAAATACAATTTCATTAAACGAGCTATTGTAGTAAGCGTTTACGCGTTGTGGCGTCATGCCCCAGCGGTTACGGTCTGTTTTTTGTAGCTCTTTTTCAACACTTTCAGCGTGGAAAAACTCACGCATGTTTTTCACATTACCAATCAAATCGTTTTTAGTAATGCTTAAACCTTCATAAGACTGCCAAACATCGGGGTAACCAATTTTTGGTACAAATGCAGCCAGCTTAGCGCGCGCATTTACTTTAGTTGCATCACCCATCCATTCTAGATTATCAATACGTTCACCAAGGGCTGTTCGAAGGTTTTCAACCAGCTCTGACATTTGTTGTTTTGATGACTCAGGGAAGTAACGCGCTACGTATATTTTACCAATAGCAAAACCAAGCGAACTTGTGCCCGACATTTCACTTATTGCACGTTTCCAACGAGGGCGAGGCTCTTGCTGTCCGTTTAGTTCTTTACCAAAAAAAGCAAAGTTAGTATTAAATACGTCTTCTGATAGTAAACCTGCGTTACCGCTAATAGCGTGATACGTTAGGTAGTCTTTCCATACTGCAATATCTTCTTGATTGATTAGCTCAATCATCGCTTTTATTGGCTCTGGCTGAGACACATTTAACTGAGGTACTTTATAACCTGTTTGTGCAAAGTATAAATCCCAGTTAAAGCCAGGATAAGCAGTGCTTAAATCAGCACGTTCAACTTGGTTTAAGGTTAAATCGCGATTACGACGCTTTTCACGTGGCCAGTGACCTTGTGCAATTTTGGTTTCAAGATCAACAATTGCTTGAGCGCGCTCAGCGGTATTTTCGACTCCTGTAAACTCAAGCATGTCAGCAATGTGAGCTACATAAGCTGCACGTGTTTTAACAAAACGCTCAGCGTCTTCAAGGTAGTAAGAGCGATCTGGTAGGCCTAACCCACCCGCACCTAGTGACATTTCATATTTATTAGGGTCTAAGCGGTTAAACCACATGCCGCCACCCAAAGGGGCTTTATTACCGGTTAACCAAGACTTACCAAACATTTCAGCTAAATCGTCAGTCGACGATATATCATTAATTTCACTTAACAATGGCTTAATAGGCGCTACACCGAGTTTATTAAGTGTTTCGGTATCCATATACGCATTGTAAAAATCAGCAACTAGTTTTTCTTCTGCGTTTAAATCTTTACGTGCGGCTATTTCTTCAATAATAGCTTTAACATCGTCTTCACTGCGCTCAGCTAATCCTGAAAATGCACCGTAGCGGGTTTTATCTGCAGGCATTACGTAGTTGTCATACCACGTGCCACTGGCATACATAAAAAAATCATCGCCTGGTTTAACGGCTTCGTTACGTGCTGTTAGGTCAACACCAAAACTACCTAACTCTGCTTTTTCTGTTACTGCTGCAGTGGCTACTTTAGGTTGTTGCTCGTCTGTTTTTGTTGTTTGCGGCTCTGAACAACCGGTAATAAATGTGGCAGCTAATGCTGCGGCAATTAAACTCTTTTTCATTACTTACTCCTGAGTATCACTGATTGAATTAAAGCAGCAGTGAATCATTTTTATTGTTACGAATATTTAACTTATCGATTGTTATTGATATTAATCATACAAACAAACCTTTTGAGGTGAATCACCACAGTGCTCGATAAAACTAATATAGAGGAAAAGAGAAAGGCTAATAGGTGCTATAAAAGCTTTATTTAGCTCGAATACTTGAAAGTATCCGAGCTAAGAAGGGTCACACACTATTTATTTTTTATGCTGAAGCTCCCACATACGGGCATATTCTCCGGCGAGTGTAAGTAACTCATCGTGCCTACCTTGCTCAATAATTTGTCCGGATTTGAGCACAATAATGGTGTCTGCATCGGTAATAGTAGAAAGGCGATGAGCAATAACAACGCTCGTATGGTTACTGGCAACTTCACGTATTGCCGCGAGTATTGCTTGCTCAGAATGAGAATCGAGGGCAGATGTTGCTTCATCAAAAATTAAAATAGGGGACTTTTTCAAAATGGCGCGCGCAATAGCAATACGCTGTTTTTCGCCGCCGGATACTTTTAAACCGCGCTCGCCAACCAGTGTTTTATCGCCTTTATCAAGTGTCGCTATAAAGTCCTTTAAATGCGCCATAGCAATGGCTTCATCAATTTCTGTATCGCTTGCTGATGGTCTACCGTAAGCGATATTTTCACGAATAGTGGTGTTAAACAACACGGTGTCTTGCGGGACTATTGCAATGGCTTTTCGTAAACTATTAAGTGTTACTGAGTTTATTGCTTGATTATCGATACTAATTTCACCAGCGCTTACATCATAAAAACGATAAAGCAGTCGCGCTAATGAACTTTTACCTGCACCACTGGCACCAACAATGGCTACTTTGCTGCCAGCTTTAACACTAAAGCTAAGGTTATTAAGGATCGGGCGGTGCGCATCGTAACTAAAACTTACATTGTTAAATGTTATTTCACCTTGGCTAATATTGAGCTCTTTAGCATTAAGTGCATCGGTTATTTGTGGCTTTTTGTTAAGTAGCCCAAGCATGTTTTCAAGATCGGTTAGGGCGCGTCTTATTTCGCGGTACACAAAACCTAAAAAATTGAGCGGTAAAAATAGCTGAATCATATAAGCATTAATCATCACAAGTTCACCAATAGAAAGCGTACCTGCAACTACCTCGGTTGAGCCCAACCACATTAACGCGGTAATAGCACAAGCAATAATAAGTGCTTGGCCTGAATTAAGGGCGAGCAGCGACATTCTATTTTTTAAACGGGCTTTTTCCCAGTTTGCTAAAAAGGTGTCGTACGTTTTTGCTTCAAACTGTTCGTTATTAAAATACTTTACAGTTTCATAATTAAGCAAGCTGTCTATTGCGCGGGTATTACTTTGATTGTCGGCAGCATTTGCTTCTCTAATAAAGCGGTTTCTCCACTGGGTAACCACCACAGTAAAGGTAATATAAATAGCGACTGCCAGTAATGTAATAAGCGCAAACCAAACAGAAAACAACGTGCCAAAAATAATCGCAACGGTCAGTATTTCAAACAAAGTAGGCACAATATTAAACATTAAAAAGCGCATTAAAAAGCTTAACCCGCTCGTACCGCGTTCTATATCGCGGCTAATGCCACCGGTTTGCCTGTCTAAATGAAAAGCCAGCTCAAGTGAGTGCAAATGCTTAAATACTTTTAAACCAATATCACGCATAGCGTGCTCGGTTACACGAGAAAATACAGCATCTCTTATTTCACCTAAAAATACGCTAGCAAAACGCAGTCCACCGTACATCAATAACAATAAAGCAGGAATAACTAACAGTGGGTTAATTGACTTATCTACAGAGTCTATTATTTCTTTAAGCGCCCAAGGCATTAAAAGCGTGGCACCTTTTGCGCCTATAAGCGCCATAAGTGCAATAAAAACACGGCCTTTAAATTTTGTAAGGTAGGGCCACAGTGTTTTTACACTTTGGCGTAAATTCATGGCGTCTGGTCGTTTTTCACTGCTTTGTCTGGGGCGCATTAAAAGTCTCAGTAAAATTAAATTAGATAGTAAATAGCTAAGGGCTATTGTATTTCAAATACTAGCCCTTATATACTACGCATCCCTTATTTTAGTTTTAAAACGTGAATGTTTAAATTTAGAGTGTTTTTAACTGCCTTTTTGCTACTTGCTGCACTTTTTAGTGTGCAGAGCAATGCTATGGGCGCCTCACAAAATTTAAATATCAATGTTAGTACGCAGGTTTCGCTTACTGATATTGCCGATTTAACTAAAATACAGCCTATTAGTAAGTCTGTAGATATTTCGCAGCATAAAAAAACGCATCAAACCGATTTTGACGCGCACCAACCAAGGTTAACTGCCAATAATTCATCATTGTTTTTGCACACTGTTCAAAGTGAGCCAGAATACGATGTGGTTTTTGAATTTTTTGCTCAAAATCTTGTTAGGCATATATTCTTACGACCAAGAGCGATTAATCCTATACAGCCTTGGTATACGCTTGTAACTAATAGTAAAAAGTCGCGCTTGAGTGGCTGGAAAGACGTAAACTTACTCTACAGAGCTGTAACTACCTACCACGCTTAATTTTCCTTATTTAATTTTATTAGGTTTTAACTTTTAAAGTTTTAGCCTGCAGATTAATTGTGCTTTTAAAAAGTACGTTGCTAGCATTTCTGGCAATAAGGATTAAACATGTTAAGTTTTAAAAAAGATAAAAAGCCGTCTACGGCTAAGTTCAAATTAAGCTATATAGCCATGCTAATAGTATTGGTTTTATTAGCTATCAGCGCATTACCAAATTTATACCCAAATAAATCGTGGTTGCACATCAGTGCTGCTCCCCACAGCGAAACGCAATCTTTACCGAGCACTAAAACGCTAGTTACTTTTTTAAATAAACAAGGGCTAGAGGTTGAGCAGGGTTTAGATAAGCAATCCACTATTAATATACTTTTAAACGAGCCAACTAAAAGCGCTCAGGCGCAAGCGGCTATAAAAGCGCAATATCCAAACACGCAAGTTAAAATTGTTGAGCATGCAACCAGCCCAACATGGTTACAAGATTTTGGTTTATCACCAATAAAGCTGGGCCTTGATTTAAATGGCGGTGTGCTATTTGTATTAGACGTAGATTTAGATAAAGCCGTTGATGAGCAATTAGTCAGTGCGTATCAACAAGCTAAATCAATCATCATTAAGCAAAAAGCACATGGCGTAAAAGCGCAGCAAACTCAGCAGGGGTTTGAAATAAACGCATTGCCTAATGCAACCGACAAGTTAACCCCCGTTATTGAAGAGCTACAAAGCCGATTTGCTAATTTAGCCGTTGTAACAAGCAATAACGGCAGCGTTAAAACTGCCAAATTTAGTTATTCGGAGCAAGGCCGCAGCAGCTTTGATAAAGAAGTAATGGGGCAAACACTCACAACCCTTCGTTCACGTATTGAAGAGTTAGGCATTACCGAAGCGGTAACACAGCGCCAAGGAAAGCACCGCATTCGTATAGAGCTACCAGGCGTGCAAGATCCAACCGAAGCAAAACGTATTATTGGTGCAACAGCATCGCTTGGTTTTTATCAATTAAAAGAAATTGGCGGGCAAACATTTAATATGCAATCGGGCGGAACCATAAAGCTCGATCCTGTGCCAATTTTTACAGGCGATCATATTAATAATGCAAACATAGGCCGCGACGATTGGGGTAAACCACTTGTACAACTAAGCCTAGACGGCCAAGGCGGGGATGCAATGTCGGCGTTTTCAAAAGCCAATATTGGTAAGCCAATGGCGACGGTTTACTCTGAGTACTCTCAAAATGCTAAAGGCGAAGTAGTTAAAAAAAGCGAAGTTATTAACGTTGCCAATATTGCTCAGCATTTAAGTTCGCGTTTTAGTATTACCAATATGAAAAGCCAACAAGCGGCAGCCGATCTGGCATTATTACTACGTGCAGGCTCGCTTACAGCACCCGTTACAATTGTGCACGAACAAACAATAGGGCCAAGCCTCGGCAGCGAAAATATTAGTAATGGCTTAGCCGCGCTTATGTTAGGCATGGGTATTACGCTTGCATTTATGGCGCTTTGGTATCGCCGTTTAGGCCTTATTGCAAACGTGGCACTTATATTAAATTTAACGTCGCTTGTGGGCTTAATGTCATTATTACCAGGGGTTGTGTTAACGCTTCCGGGTATTGCAGGTCTGGTGCTAACCATAGGTATGGCGGTAGACACTAACGTAATAATATTTGAACGCATTAAAGAAGAACGTCGCCAAGGCCGTGCACCATATCAAGCTATTCAAGAGGGTTATAAACAAGCCGCAAATACAATATTTGATGCCAATATAACCACCATGATCACCGCACTTATCTTATACGGCATAGGCTATGGGCCCGTTAAAGGTTTTGCCATTACACTCGCATTGGGGCTTTTAACGTCTGTATTTACAGGTGTGTACGTATCAAAAATATTAAGCCAAACGTTGTATTTAAAAATGGGTAAAAAAGTAGGAGAAAAAGCACATGCTTAACACTTTTTTGAAAGGTGAAAAGGGCACACGTTTACGCTTTATGGGTATGCTTTTAAGTGCCATTTTAGTGCTACTATCCGTATTTACGCTTACGCAAAAAGGTCTAAATTTTGGCCTAGATTTTACCGGCGGTTATTTAACTGAGTTTACAACCAGCCAAAGTGTTGAACTAAAAGAGCTTCAATCGTTTATTGCTAAAAATCACAATGGTGAGTTTGAGCTAACCGCGCAAGGTAATAGTCATTTTCAATTAAGAGAAGCGCCAAGTGCATCAACAACAGCTAATAGCCTTGATTGGCAAAGCGCTGTTACACAAAACGATGATATAAACGCACAGGTATTATCGTCAGCTTATATTGGCTCACAAGTGGGCGATGAGTTATTTGATCAAGGTTGTTTAGCAATGTTTGCTGCAATGATTGCGGTAATGATTTACCTTGCAGTGCGTTTTGAATGGCGCTTAGCACTCGGCTCTGTGGTAGCGCTAGTGCACGATTTAATACTCGTACTTGGGTTATTTTCACTATTACAAATTGAGTTTAACCTAACCGTACTAGCAAGTTTACTGGCTATTATTGGTTACTCACTTAACGACTCAATAATAGTAGGGGATAGAGTACGTGAGCTTTTACGTGTTCAATCAAACAATGTACTTAGCCCAGCGACTATTATTAATAATGCGATTAAGAGTACGCTAACACGTACCTTAATAACTTCGGGTACCACACTTGCAACGGTCGCGAGCGTTTGGTTACTTGCAGGCGCACCACTGCAAGGCTTTGCTATTGCATTATTTACCGGCATTGTAGTGGGTACGTTCTCGTCTATTTGTATAGCGGCAACCTTGCCAGAACTATTGGGCTTAAGCGCTAAAAACTACGAAGTTAAAGTAGATGCCCACACGCAAACATTATTAGATATGCCATAAGGTTTTTAATAAAGCATAAGCAAAGAGCTGCACCAACCAATCAGCGGCTCTTTGTTAGTTTAATGCTTATTTATACCCCGCTAGTATTCCCACCAAACTTGCGGGGTTTAAAACAATGGTTTTAAGCCTAGCAAAAATGTTAAACTAGCTGCCTTATTTTTACAGCCTGTATTGTACTAATCCCCATGAATAAAACCCACGTTATCGAACATCTTCGCTTTGCGCTAGAAGCGCAGCTTACAACAGCAAAAGTAGCGGCAAAAACTGCGCACGACACCGCCACACATGAAGAAAACATAGCCGAAAATAAATACGATACCCTAGGGCTCGAAGCCGCTTATTTAGCACAAGGCCAAGCCCAGCGCGTAAACGATTGCTATAAAAGCATAGAATTGTTCGAACCTGCCTTTAACGAAAAACCAACCGACAAAATAGCTATCGGTTCGCTGGTATGTTTAGAAGATGATAACGCAGCCCAAAAATGGTTTTATTTAGGCCCCGCAGCTGGTGGGTTAACAGTAAACGTTAAACAGCACGCAATTGCTGTAGTAACACTCGGCGCACCAATGGGTAAGCAGTTATTAAATAAACAGATTGATGATGAAATTACGTTAACAATTGCAGGTAAAGCCCACGAATACGTGGTGGTAGAGATCTTATAAAGCTTTGGTTTTTAAGAGAACACCATCTGACAAAGCTATGCCAACGTAATAATCGCTTATTTATATTCATAAATTAATTGTCGGATGGCATGGCTCCGCCATTTATCCAACCTACAGCTATGCTTTTATAGCGTAACTTGGTGTGTATTTCAATTTGTGCAAAGGCATATAATGAGAAGTACCTAATAGTTTAAAAATGAGCAGGGTTGACGTTAGGTGCTCCCTTTTTAATTGATTTTAGTGGTTATACAGCCTCGTTAGTTGTATTTCCCAAGTTGGCTACTCGGTGCTACTATAGTGATACATTTGTTTGGGGATTATTATGAGAGTAGAACTAGTAACAACATTGAAGCGTCAAGCAACGAAGATATTATCTGAACTTCATTCCTCTAAAGAACCTGTGTTGATAACTGAACATGGACAACCATCTGCATACTTAGTAGATGTTGATGATTATGAATTTATGCAAAAGCGTATGCAAATTCTTGAGTCTCTTGCAAAAGGAGAGCAGGCAATAAGTCGTGGTGAAACCATGTCGAATGTTGAAGCTAAAGATAAAATGAATAAATGGCTGAAATAATTTGGACTAATCCAGCTTTGGATGATCTTAACGATATCGCTGAATATATCGCATTAAGCAATTTGCAGTCAGCGAAAAAATTGGTTTCCAAAATATTTGAAAAAGTTGAGCGTCTCGAACTCTTTCCTGAATCAGGTAAAAAACCAATTGAGTTAGCTAACCTAAATTATCTTGAACTGGTCGTGAATCCTTGTCGTATATTTTACAAAAAAGATAACGATAAAGTATATATTTTGCACGTAATGAGACAAGAACGAGACTTACGAAAATTTTTGTTGCTAACGCAATATACAGCTAACAAGTAGGTAATCCCTGAGTGAAATTAGTATGACCCCCATACTAATTATTATAAAAAGCAATTATTAAAAAGCCATCCAAACATCTATCAAAATTCCAACTTAACCAATATAAGAACTAAATTATAGTTTGTTTATTAAAAAAATTGCTACACACGTTCCTTAAGTGTTTAATATACCGTACATAAATAATATGGAGGTTGAAATATGAGACATAACAATTGGTCTTGCTCTAAGTGTAATAATAACGAATTTGATACCGGTGAAATAAGAGTTTCGGGTGGCTTTTGGTCAAGAATTTTTGATGTTCAAAATAAAAAGTACACCGCTGTGACATGCAGTCGATGTAGTTTTACTGAATTTTATAAAGGTTCATCATCAACACTTGGTAACGTATTTGATTTCTTTACTGGGTAATCAAAGCTTAAAAAGCACTTTAACTGAAATGTAAACAGATCAGTTCAAGAGATACCTCCTCATTAAGGTGAGGAGGTTAAATGCTTAAATATACCTAAGCGATAATTCGCCCTATTAAATGTAGGTGGACCTTTAGATATACACAACTAATAGCAGTTAAACAAAATCTATTACACGCACTAATAATAGGCTTCAATAACAGACCATAAGGCTTGGATGAATTTATTTTTATGATTTTTCATCTAACATCCTATATTTTAAATATCCAATTTTAGGTAGCTTTTTTCACAAATTTCGCTGTTACCATCATTTCGCCAATGCCATCTACTTTACAATCAAGTTCGTGATCTTTTTTATCAAGCACTCTTCTAACTACCGCTTTGGTGCCAATTTTAATTACTTGCGAGCTGCCTTTAATTTTTAAATCTTTGGCTACTGTCACTTTGTCACCATCATTTAGCAAAGTGCCATTGGCATCTTTAACTAAAATTGCGTGTTCATCGCTTGTATTATTAGGGTTCCACTCATGGGCGCACTCGGGGCAAACAAGCAGTTGTTGGTCCTCGTAAACATATTCACATTGGCATTTTGGGCAAGCAGGCAGCGACATTTTTAACTCTCATAAGGTATTGTTTTGCGTATTTTAATCTGCGTTATTAGTTAATCAATATTTTTTATCTTCACGCTAAAAATATCTCGTTTGTGCGTTTTTAAAAAAGGGCATATAAAGCACATGTCGCTTAAGCAATTTAAGCGCTAACTCGTACAGTAGGTACCTGTTAAAGCACCCATCATATTAAGTGATTCGCGCAATGCCCACTTAGTACGATGGGTGTTTCTATTTATAATGCTTAGTATTTTACTAAGCATGCTTTTTATATTTTGACTTAACTAGGAAAAGTCGTGTTTAAAACCTTAATTGTGGTTGATAACAACGAGCAAACGCTTGCTCAATCGTTCGAAAATGTAATTACGTTTAATACCTACTTACGTGATTACCCAAAACATAACGAACCAAAAACACGCATTATTAATCTGTGCGACTCAAGCCAATACTTGAGCAAAGGTTACTATTGCTCGTTACTTGCAGAGGCGCGCAAGCACCAAGTTTTACCCAGTGTAAAAACCATTAATGCTCTTCGTAGTGGCCAAGCACCTATGTTAAATGTGGGCCAAATAGATGGCACACTTTACTTTGGCAATGCCCAAAATGATTTACAATCAAAAGCAGCAAAGTCGGTATTTAAACAATACCCAGCGCCTATTTTATTTGTTGATGAGCAAGGCTTATTACAACAAGGCTCGATGTCGTCTTTAAGCGAGCAACAGTACAGCGAATTTGTAGCCAAGCTAGATAACTTTACTAAAACGCAGTGGCGTATTAGTTCGGTACAACGTCGTTTTAGATGGGACATGGCAATACTTGTTGATCATAACGAAAAAGTACCACCGAGTGATAAAGACGCCATTGCACGTTTTATTAAAGCAGCGGCTAAACACGGTATTAATGCACAAGCATTAAGCTTTGACGAAATTGATAACATTGCCCAGTTTGATGCGTTATTTATTCGCCAAACTACAGCGATTGACCATCCAACGTATCGCCTTGCAAGCAAAGCGCAAAGCCTGGGTTTAGTGGTTATTGACGATGCTGAGTCTATTTTACGTTGTTGTAATAAAGTGTATTTACACGATGCGTTTAATTACCAAAAAGTGCCAAGTTTAAAAACGGTTGTAGTGGCTGATCAAGCAAATGAAACGCTTGAGCAATTAGAAGAAGCGTTTACGTATCCGCTTGTTTTAAAAATGCCTGAAGGGTCGTTCTCAAAAGGTGTGTTTAAAGTTTCAAACCGTGATGAGCTTGCCGCTAAGCTTACAGAGCTGTTTGAGTTTAGCGCATTAGTGCTTGCACAAGAGTACATGTATACCGAATACGATTGGCGAGTGGGTGTGTTAAATGGCCGTGCAATTTATGCATGCCGCTATTTAATGGCGCGTAACCATTGGCAAATTTATAACCACGACGCTAAACGGTTTTTCTCTGGTGGCTTTGAAACCTTGCCAACCTTTGAGTTACCAAAAGCGGTATTAGATGCAGCATTAAAAGCATGTAAAACAGTGGGTAGGGGTTTATATGGCGTAGATGTTAAAGAGCATCAAGGCAAAGCATACGTGCTTGAAGTAAACGATAACCCAAGTATTGATCACAAAGTAGAAGACGGCTATTTAGGCGATGAGCTATACATGATCATTATGGATGAGTTTAAACAACGCTTAGAAGCACGAGGCCGTGGGTAATAACATGAGCAACCTTGTTATTCGAAAGGCGCTTAGCAGTGATTTAAACGCACTGATTGACGTTGAAAACGCCTGCTTTAATAACGATAAATTGAGCCCGCGCAGTCTAAAACGCTGGCTTAGTGCAAAACACGGTATTTTACTCGTTGCAGAAAGTGGCGAGCAAATATGCGGCTATGGGCTAGTATGGTGCCATAAAGGGACTCGCTTAGCGCGTTTATATTCGCTTGCTGTTTTACCAACTATGCAAGGTAAAGGCATTGCAAAAGCACTGCTTACTAGTCTAGAAAAAGAAACGTGTGAGCGGGCTCGTATTTACCTTCGTTTAGAAGTGGCTGTAAATAACGAAAGTGCGATTGGGCTTTATAAAAGTTTAGGTTACAGGGTATTTGGTCAATACAGCGATTATTACGATGACCACAGTGACGCATTACGAATGCAAAAAAACATTCGACAAAAAAGTGAGTTAAAAGTGGCGCGTTTAACACCGTGGTATCAGCAAACAACTGAGTTTACGTGCGGACCTGCTGCATTATTAATGGCAATGGGCGCACTTGAGCCTACTACTGAGCTTACTCAATCACATGAGTTAGCACTTTGGCGTGAAGGTACCACTATTTTTATGACATCGGGTCATGGTGGTTGCCATCCGTTTGGTTTGGCACTTGCGGCTAATAAGCGTGGTTTTAAAAGCGAGGTAATGGTTAATACCACCGAGCCTTTATTTTTAGATGGCGTACGCAACGAAAACAAAAAAGTGGTACTTGCCACCGTGCATCAACAATTTGTAGATGGTATTGCACAAGCAAATATACCGCTTACGCATAAAGATGTAGAGCTTGAGCATATTGAGCAGTGGTTAAGTAAAGGCTTTAGTGTGCTGTTATTAATTAGTACATACAGTTTTGATGGTAAAAAATCACCACATTGGGTGTGTGTAACGCACCTTGATGAGCACTGCGTGTATGTTCACGACCCGTTTTGTGAGCCCGGTAACGATAAACAGCTCGCAATAGATTGCCAATATGTACCTATTGCACGAAGTGATTTTAGTAAAATGTCAGCGTTTGGTAGCCAACGTTTAAGAACGGCGGTGGCTATAGCTAATAAAATATAAGGTTAACAGTGACTTTTTTAGATTTAATTGATGTAGCCCCGTATTCGTGGGCAGCTATTGGTACAGCGGCTTTTTGCGGTGCCATCATTGGAATAGAGCGCCAGTTGCGCGGCAAACCTGTAGGTATTCGTACCTCTGCGTTAATAACCTTGGGTACGTATTTGTTTTTATCCACTGCGTTTAATTTACAAGGGGATGTAATAGATCATTCTCGTGTAGTGGGGCAAATAATTACAGGTATTGGCTTTTTAGGGGCAGGCGTTATGCTCGCAAAAGATGGTGCGGTAGTTGGCGTTACATCGGCTGCAACCATCTGGGTGCTTGCATCAATAGGCGTTATGATAGCGACCGAAAACCTTGGCGCTGCAATAAAACTTTCGGTGCTGGTGGTCGGTATTTTATACGGTGTAGACGTACTCGAGGCTAAATTTAAAAGCTTAAGCAAAGGCGTACACACTAAAGTAAAAAACTATCAAAAACGCTATTATCGAAAAGAATTTAACGACACAGAACGCCACTAAAAGTGGCGTTTTTTTAGTGTTATTGAAACAAGTACTAGTACTATTAAATATCGACTATCCAAATAACTTGCGTCTAACTACTTTTCTGTAACCACTGGGTGTTTGGCTTAATACTTTTTTAAACACGCGTGTTAAATGTCCTTGGTCGTTATATCCCACTTCTAAAGCCACTTCTTGAATTGATAAATTTGATGATGCTAATAACTCTTTCGCACCTTCTACGCGTAATTGTTGCCAATACTCAATAGGGCTTTGATTAGTTGCGGCTCTAAAACGGCGGGTAAAAGTACGGTAGCTCAAGCTAAATTGGGCAGCGACTTCTTGCAGGTTTAACTCGGTGGCTAAATTTGTTTTTAGCCAAAACTGAATTTGCGCAATTAGCTCGTCGGGATGACGGTCAACTGCACCTTCTAAGTAGCGTTGATCTTCGTAGGGTTTACGTATTTCGTGCGAAAAGTTTCGCTCTACATGTTGAGCGGCGGCTTTTCCATAGTACTGACTAATAATATGTACGATCACATCTGCAAGGGCATTAAGGCTTGCTACGGTGTACATGCGTTCTGACTGGGTTATAAAAAAGTCGGGTTTTAAACGCACTAACGGGTAGTCGTGGCTAAATTGATTGGCGTAGTGCCAATGGGTTGTAGCAGGGTGCCCATCAAGTAAGCCAGCCTCAGCTACTAAGCAGTTGCCAGTGCCTACACCAATTATATGGCTGCCTGCGCTAAAGCTCTCGCTTAGCCAATCAACTACGCCTTGATTTGTACGCACTACAGGGCGCGGGTTTCGCCAAATTCCGGGCACTATAATTAAATCACTGTAGGGGGCGTTAGTTGTTATGCAATCAGGAATTATCGCAAGGCCTGCGCGAGTGGGTATAAATTCAGCATTTTTAGCCACTAAATTTATAGCAAGCGGTCTAAAGCTTTGCTTATCAAGATGGCCTTTAGCAAAGGCCTCGCCGGCCCTTAACATCTCAATAGGCAGCGTTAAACTAGTCACTAATAAATGCGGATATACCGCTATAGCAATATTTAGTGGTGGATTAGTGTTTTTTTCAGTCATATAAATGCTCCGACCAGTGCCTTTTGGCCTTTTGTGCTGAATATTTGGCTATTAAAGCACAATGCATAGTGCATAATCCATTTAAACTGCCTCTTCTTCTAATAACACGTTTTTAAAGGTAAATTATGACTGCATTACCCGTTATAGTAGGCATGGGTGGCATTAACGCCGCTGGCCGTACTTCTTTTCATCAAGGTTATCGCCGTATCGTGTTAGATAGTTTAAATGCTCAAGATCGCAGTGAAACATTTTTAGGCCTCGCCACACTGATGAATCTAGTAAGCGTTGTAAACGGCCAATTACAAGATACACAAGGTAATAATGTTGAGCAAAGCGACATAGAAGCACGCTTTGGTGAGCAAATTATTGCTGGTACGCTTATTCGTAAAATTGAAAAAGAACACTTTGATGCCGATGCCACACCGTGGCAGCAAAAAATGACGCTAAACGCATCAAGCGATAACGCAATTGTGTTTGAAACGCGCGCTCGCGACTTACCTACACCTGTTCCAGCTAGCTGGCAAGTTGAAGAACTTGAAGGCAAAAAAGTAAAAGTAACTATTGCAGCCGACTTAAATGTTAAGCATGACTCAACACGTGATAACCCGATTAAATCTGCAGGGCAATTTCCGACTGGGTTTGATCCGTCTGTTATGTATAACAGCCGCTATCAGCCTCGTGGTTTGCAAGCTACTATTTTTGCAGCTACCGATGCTATTAAATCAACAGGGCTTGATTGGCAGCATATTATGAATAGCGTAGAGCCAGATAAAATTGGTACCTATTCAGCGTCGGTAATTGGCCAAATGGACGACAAAGGCCTAGGCGGTTTAGTAAAGGCGCGCCAACAAGGCGACCGTGTTAGTACTAAGCAGTTAGCACTGGGTTTAAATACAATGTCGACCGACTTTATTAACGCGTATGTTACGGGCAATGTAGGGACTACGTTTTCGACCTCGGGGGCCTGTGCTACGTTTTTATACAACTTACGTGCAGCGGTTAACGACATACAGGCAGGGCGTACACGCGTTGCGGTTGTCGCAAGTGTTGAGTGTGCTATTACACCAGAAGTGATTGAAGGCTTTGGTAACATGAGCGCACTTGCAAATGTCGAAGGTTTGCGCCGTTTAGATAACTTATCAAGTGATGAAGAACCAGATTATCGCAAAAGTAGCCGACCATTTGGCGACAACTGCGGCTTTACATTAGGTGAAGGCGCACAAGTTGCTATTTTAATGGACGATGCCTTAGCCCTTGAACTAGGCGCTGACATTATGGGCTGCGTACCAGATGTATTTGTAAATGCAGATGGCATAAAAAAATCAATCACGTCACCTGGCCCTGGTAACTATATTACCATGGCTAAATCGGCTGCTTTAGCAACGAGCCTTTTAGGCAAAGAAGCCTTGCAAGAACGTAGCTTTATTTTAGCGCATGGCTCAAGTACACCGTTAAACCGCGTAACAGAGTCGCTGATATATCACAAAGTGGCACAAACGTTCGCTATTGATAATTGGAAAGTGACAGCGCCAAAAGCCTATGTTGGTCATACTATAGCTCCTGCAAGTGGCGACCAATTAGCGATAGCTCTAGGTGTATTTAGCCATAATATTATGCCGGGTATTACCACAATTGATAAAGTGGCTGATGATGTTTACACCGATCATCTTGATATTCGTAATAGCCATTACGAATGCAGTGAAATGGATATTGCTTTTATAAATTCAAAAGGCTTTGGCGGTAATAATGCAACAGCAACCTTACTTTCACCAAAAGTAACAATACAAATGCTCGCTAAGCGCCATGGCAATGAAGTTATGAGTAGTTACATACAGAAAAACGTGGCAGTTAAATCCGCGCAACAAACATATCAAACTCAAGCTGATTTAGGCCAGTATGAGCTTATTTATCGCTTTGGCGACGGACTTATTGATGACAACGATATTGTAATAGACGAGCAAAGTATTCAGTTGCCTGGCTTTGAAAAAGCAATTACGTTTAGCACAACAAATTCCTATCAAGATATGTTTTAAGCACACATACTTGTTAGCAAGGCGCTTTTTAAGCGCCTTTTTTAATGCCTCAAATATATTTATCTATTAAGTTTTTTCTAAGTGAAGCTCATTAAATAAACTAATTTTTTGTATTTATACTTGCTTTTATGTTGATCGTTTGTTTCTATTATATAAACACTATCTAGGATGGATAAAACTGATGAAAAAACTCATATTAGCGCTTTCTTTAACTTGTACTTTTACTCAACTCTCTGTTTTTGCAGATGACTTTGTTCCTGCAGAAGTGATTAATAAAAACTACGATCAGCTCACTAATACTTCTTCGCGCGCTTCGAGGTTAGAGGGGATTAATTTGAGCAGTTACGTGGTTGATAAAAGCGGGCAGGTTAGTGATATAGAAATTGTAGCTACGGTTGGGCAAAAAAAGTACCAAAGAGAAGTAATGGATTACGTGTCTAAGCTCAACTACAAAAGTGCAAAATTAAATGGTGAGACTATACCTGTAGCAAAAACCATTACTGTAAGTTCGCAAAATTTGCATATTAATTTTTCAAACGATAAAGCGTCTCGCGGCTTTTTTAATGATTATGAGCAAGCTAGTAAATTAATCGACGAAAAGAAATACGATGAAGCTAAAAGCCGTATCGATGAATTAGAAAATGAACATACAAAAAATACGGTTGAGATTGTTTTGCTTGCATGGCTTAAAAGCCAGCACAGTTATTTTGTGCAAGATTGGAAGAGCTTTGATCAGCATATCTACGAAGCGTTTTTATTTAGAGATAATCTACCAGATCAAATTCAAAAACGTGTGATTAAAAACGCTTTACAGTGGTTTATATCAAAACAAGATTATGTACGTGCTTATGATGCAATAGATGCACTAGGCAATATTGAATCCATAATCTTTACAGAGCAAAACAGGGAACAGTTGTTAACTCAAGTGAACGATATTTATAAAAACTCGGGAGATATTAAGCAACAATTTAGTTTAGCTTCAGAACAAGCTGTAATGCCTATGATGTCGAAGTCTGAAGTTAAATTAGAATCAGAATTACCACTGAGCAAAGTGCAACTTAGATGCGAAAACAAAGTCGTTGACTATGACACTAATACAATTGATAAAATTGTTATTTCGAAAAATGATTTGCGTTGTGGATTATTAATAAAAAGCGCTCAAGCACAAACAATTACACTTAAGCAAAGCGGTGAAAGCTTTTTATAAAAATTGTAACTCCCCACATATAAATTATGGGGAGTTATTGCATTAATAAGTTTTGGCTATTCAAATAATGCATTGGAATTTTGCTGCAATACTTATTAAAAAAACTGTTACTTAAACTTTTTTACATACCTAAGCGTTATAAAATTAATAATGGCAAGTAAAATTGCTATTTCGTAGCGGCTGTAGGCTACAGCTATACCAATTAAGCCCATATTCCAAATACTTGCAGCGGTTGCTGTGCCGGAGGTTGATTTGTTATTTTTCAAAATTGCGCCACCGCCAATAAAACCAATGCCAGTAATGATGCCTTGCAACATTTTTGATTGAGCTTCTGCGCCATCTAAAACCGACATAGCAATTAATGCATACCCACACGATGCAACAGCAACAAGAGGAAAGGTACGAAGACCTGCGCCATCATTACTACGCTCTCTGTCGTAAGCCATGGGCAGTGCAAGTAGGTATGCAATACCTAAGTGTATTAAGTTATCGATGATTTCATTCCACTGTAAATCAATTTCCATTATTGAGCCTGTGCTGGTTAACTTTGTTAATAATAAGCAAACAGCAAGCCATGGCATAAATAACTATTAATCAATGAGTTATTGTTAATACCTATATTTAACAAGAATTATTGAGGAAACTTTTACATGTTTTTATTACTATTTTACGCAATAGTTAATTTGATCTGAGTTTTAAAGCCCCGTATTCTTTTATCCAGACTAAAAGACACCTATGTGAATCTCTTGCCTTTAAATAAAACATTAAGCACCCCCACTAAGCTTGAAAAAACAGCCTTACTATTTTGCGTTGGGTTATCTGTTATTGCTTTTCTATTTCCTGAATTACTCACAGAGCACTTACAACCCGCTATTAATAAAATTTTAGGTTATTTAGGGTCGCCATTTTTTATATTGGTAAACTTGTTACTTTTTTCTGTGATAGCTATTGCTATAAGCCCATTAGGGCAACGAAAAATAGGAGGAGCGCAAGCACTTGTTGAGTTTAGTACCTTTGGTTGGCTTTCTATGCTGTTTGCAGCAGGGATGGGCTCAGGACTTATATTTTGGGGAGTAGCAGAGCCTGCACTACACACGGTTAACTCGCCTTTAAAGCAAAGCTTGTATCCCAACCACCAAACAAGTGGTTTGGCGCTTACCTTAGTTAATTGGGGCGCGCATGCATGGGCGCTCTATGCAGTATTTGGCTTGTTATTAGGTGGGCTTACTCGCAATAGTGGTAAAGCGGGCGATATTAGTGCTCCTGTGATCAGTGCAACTAAAGGCGTTATTAATCGGGCTTGGCAGTTACAGCTGAGCTTTAGCATTAAATTAATTGCCATACTTGCAATATTCTTTGGTGTCGTGGGCACAATTGCTAATTCAACTTTATTACTGCGTAAAGGGCTCGAGCTTGAGCTAGGGGTTGAATCGGCTTTATTTTCGGGGTTTATTATAATTTTTTTAATTGCGCTGCTTTATACCATTTCTGCAAAGTTGGGGCTTAAAAAAGGAATTCAAACTCTTAGTAAGTTTAATGTGTTTTTAGCATTTGCACTTATAGCATGGCTATTAATTTTTGTGCCTATAAAGCCAATTATAGATATAGCAATAGGCGGTACATGGGATTACATTCAGCTCATAACCACAGGTACATGGCAGTTTGAAAGCGTACTTAATGACCCCGCACGGGCAACAGGTTGGACATACAATTACTATTTTTGGTGGTTAGCTTGGGGCCCGTTTGTTGGTGTGTTTTTGGCAAAAATTAGCCAAGGACGGCCGGTTTGGCAATACATTTTAGGTGTCGTATTTGTACCAACCTTTGTGACTATCATATGGTTTAGTGTGTTTTCGGGCTCTGCAATTGCGTGGGATCAAACTCACAATGCAGGCATTTTAGAGGCTATTAAAGTCGATTATACGCAAGGGCTGTTTGTATTTTTCGAGCAATTAGGCTGGCAAGGCGGTCTATTAATTTGGTCAAGTTTATTGCTTCTACTCATTTTTGTAGCCACATCAGCAGACTCTGCTGTTTTGGTTATTCGCCAATTAAGTGGTGCAAGTGAAGTTCAAACATGGAGCTTGTATGCTTGGTCGTTTGCACTAGGTTTATGCGCTTTTGTTTTGTTAGTACAAAACAATGAACCATTAAACAGAAGCGTTGCTATTATTGGAGCGCTTCCTTTTTTAATTATATTTATATTGCAATTAATTGGTTTTATTAAATAGTTCATACGTGAATTTAATCACTAAGGCTTACATTTTTTTACAATGCTATTTTTAAAATTGTATATAATTTAGGTAATTATATTGGTGGGGTTAATAATGCGAACTTTATTGATTATTCTATTTTCAAATGTATTAATTGGTTGCGCTGCTGCGGGTATAATTTTAGATGGGGCAGCGCGCTCTCAACCTGGCTCAGTAAATGCGGGGCCTGTTGTAAAAGATAAAGAGGGCTTTAGCTTTACTAAACTCGGTGTTGAAGCCGATATGGCTATAGTTGAATTTATTAAAGGTAAGGGCAATAACAATACGGTACAAGTATGCAGGCAAGTGAGTAAAGTATTGAAAGAGTGTGTAGAGTTAGAAAAGTCATCCCTACACACTAATGAGCCTATGCAGTTAAAAACTGATGATGAAATAATAAGTGTTGGTCAATAAAGCTGCTTATAAAAAAGTAGCTATGATCGTAGCCTGCTTGCATTTCAAGTGTAAGCGGGTAGCCTTTTTTATCAGCAATAGCGACTAAGTTTTCTGGCTTAAGTTGCTCTTGTAAAAAGCCATCAGCATCACCTTGACTCACTAACATGGGTAAGTAATGAGCTTGCTCTGCGTTTTTCATCAACTCGCAGCTATCATATTGTGCCCAAAGCGCCTTATCATTTCCTAAATAGCCAGTAAATGCTTTTACACCCCAAGGGCATTCAATCGGATTTACAATAGGGCTAAAAGCCGAGGCACTTACAAACGCAGTCGGGTTTTTAAGTGCAACCATTAATGCACCGTGCCCGCCCATAGAGTGACCACTAATTGCTTTTGTGCTTGTTATTGGAAAATGTTGTTCTATCAATGCTGGTAACTCACTAACAACATAATCGTACATATTAAAATGAGTGTTGTAAGGAGCTTGCGTGGCATTTACGTAAAAGCCTGCGCCTTGTGCAAAATCGTAACTGTCTTCATTGGGTACGTTCTCGCCACGCGGGCTGGTGTCTGGCGCTACAATAGCAATACCTAGCTCGGCGGCTTTTTTAAATGCGCCTGCTTTTTGCATAAAGTTTTCGTCGGTACAGGTTAAACCTGATAACCAATAAAGTACCGGTACTTTATTTGCTTCACTTGCGCCAGGTGGTAAAAATACGGCAAAGCGCATAGTGCAATGTGTACTTTGCGAGCTGTGGGTGTATTGCTTATGCCAACCGCCAGACACTTTTACACTTGAGATATTTTCTAACATACTTAATCCTTAAAAGCCGTAAACTTAAAAGTATTACGGCTTATTAATAAGCTATTTTACGAATGCAGTTTATTAGTAATGAATGACTGTACGAATACTTTTGCCTTCGTGCATTAAATCAAACGCTTCATTAATATCTTCAAGGCCCATTGTATGAGTAATAAAGTCGCTAAGAGCAAACTCACCCGCCATGTAACGCTCAACAATTTCAGGAAGTTGTGAACGGCCCTTAACACCACCAAATGCGCTACCACGCCATACACGCCCTGTTACCAGTTGAAACGGACGGGTTGATATTTCTTGGCCTGCACCCGCCACACCAATAATTACCGATTCTCCCCAACCTTTATGGCAACACTCAAGTGCTGAGCGCATAACGTCAACATTACCGATACATTCAAACGAGTAGTCAACGCCGCCGTCTGTCATTTCAACAATAACTTCTTGAATTGGCTTGTCGAATTCTTTTGGATTAATTAAATCAGTTGCACCTAGTTTTGTAGCTAAATCGAATTTAGTGGTGTTTATATCAACACCAATAATACGACCAGCACCGGCCATTTTTGCGCCAATAATCGCAGACAAACCAATACCGCCTAAGCCGAATATAGCAACAGTGTCGCCAGGTTTTACTTTAGCTGTGTTTGTAACTGCGCCCATGCCCGTTGTTACACCACAGCCTAGTAAGCAAATCTCTTCTAGTGATGCTTCTTTGTTTACCTTAGCGAGTGAAATTTCTGGCAATACAGTGTACTCAGAGAATGTTGATGTACCCATGTAGTGATAAATTGGTTGGCCGTCTTTAAAAAAGCGTGTAGTGCCGTCTGGCATTAGGCCTTTACCTTGTGTTTCGCGCACGGCTGAACACAGATTAGTTTTACCTGAAGTACACATTTTACATACGCCACATTCTGCAGTGTATAAAGGAATAACATGATCTCCAACTTCAACACTCGTTACGCCTTCGCCAACAGCATAGACAACACCAGCGCCTTCGTGACCTAAAATAGCAGGAAATATGCCTTCAGGATCTTGGCCTGATAATGTAAATGCATCGGTATGACACACACCTGTAGCGGTAATTTTTACCATGACTTCGCCTTTTTTAGGCATCATCACATCAACTTCTTCAACACTAAGTGGTTGATTAGGACCCCAAGCAATGGCAGCTTTTGATTTAATAAATTCAGACATGTGTTTTATTTCCTTTAACTGGCTATTAAAAAATAATTGTAGACCCAATTTGCTTGGGTGATGTGCTTATTGTATTTGTTTCTCAAATAATGATAATCTCAATTTTATTAAAACACTTTTACAGTATGGTAATAATGGCGCGTTGGAATGGAATAGATGAGTTTATAGCTGTAGGGGAGGAGGGCAGCTTTACTGCGGCTGCAAAAACGCTTGGGCTTTCGGTTGCGCATATTAGCCGCCATGTAACAGCGCTTGAGCAACGTTTAAATACACAACTATTAACTCGTACAACCCGTAAAGTGGTTTTAACCAAAGAAGGCGAAGTGTACTTACATCAAATAAAGCACTTACAACATGCTATGGATGAAGCAACTCAAGGCCTTGCTCAGCAACAAAGCACACCAAAAGGTAAAATAAAGCTCACAGCCCCTGTTATGTACGGAGAGAGCTTTATTATGCCCATAGTGCATAACTTTATGAAGGATCATCCCGAGGTCGAAGTTGTTGCCACACTAAGTAACGAACAAGAAAACTTATTAGAGGGCGGATTTGATTTAGCCATAAGGCTAGGGCATTTAAAAGATTCGAGCTTAAAAGCGCGTAGGTTAAGTGCGCGGCGTTTTATTATGTGCGCGGCACCACAGTATTTAACGCGATTTGGTGAGCCGCATACTTTAGGCGAGCTAAACAGCCATGAATGTTTAATTGGGAATAGTAGCTACTGGCGCGTAAACGAAAATGGGCGCGATAAACACATTAAAATAGCGGGGCGGCTACAGTGTAATAGTGGTTGGGCGCTGGTGGATGGCGCAAAAAAGGGGCTCGGTATTGTACAGCTCCCAGACTACTACATTGAAAACGAAATTAACTCCGGGCAATTGGTGCCTATTTTAACACCCTATCAACCACAGCAAGAAGGAGTATGGGGCGTGTATCCGCCAAGGCAGTTTGTGGCTACTAATGTACGGGTATTGCTCGATTATTTAGTCAACGGGCTTAAAGCTTAACCGCGAGTTAATGGTTAAATACATATTGCTGTAAATATAGCCAAGTATCAGATTTTTAAATTATTTCTTACATTTCACGCCATACCCAAAGGCACTTTTTTCGTGCTACTATTGCTCAATACTTTTACGATAAGTGTTAAAAATAATATGTTTCAACCGGTTAGCTTATTTATAGGGCTTAGATATAGTCGCTCCTCTAAAGGAAATGCGTTTATATCGTTTATTTCGTTTTTTTCTATTGCCGGTATCGCTATTGGTTTAATGGCATTATTTACGGTAAGCAGTGTAATGAACGGGTTTGAAAATAGCCTAAAAACCAATATGCTTGGACTTATTCCGCATGTTGAAGTTAGCGCAGGTAAAAATACTGCCACCCAAATGGGCACCCTTAAAACTGACCTCGAACAATCTCCTTATGTTGATCATGTAAGCTTATATCGCCACGGCGAAGCTATTTTGCAAACGAATAAAGACTTGCACGGTGTTTTACTACAAGGCCTTTATAACGATAGTGGTTCTTTGTATAAAATTACCGATAAAATAGTGCAAGGCGATTGGAAAACTGTATTAAACAAAAATTACAACATTGCTATAAGCCGTTATTTGAGTCGTAAATTAGGCGTTAGCGTGGGTGATAAGCTTCGTGTTATTATGCCTAATGCTTCAACGTATACACCTCTTGGGCGAGTACCCAGCCAGCGTTTATTTAAAGTTGCCGCAATATATGAAACCGGATCTGAGATAGATATGGCACTTGCGTTTACGAGTGGCGCTTCACTACAGCGGGTGTTAAAGCTGGATAAAAACACTGCACCAAATTTAAGTGTTTCATTGCACGAACCTTTCGAACTAGATGAATTTATTGAAGCAAGCCAACGTATTTTACAAGATCATAATTATAGTGATTGGCGCAGCACTCAAGGTACTCTATTTGCAGCCGTTGCTATGGAAAAGCGCATTATGTCTATGTTGCTTGCCCTCATTGTATTGGTGGCTGTATTTAATATTGTATCGGCATTAACCATGATGGTAAGCGAAAAACAAGGTGAAGTAGCCATACTACAAACGTTAGGTTTAACACCTTCGCAAGTGCAAAAAGTGTTTATGGTGCAAGGCTTATATAACGGTGTAATTGGTACCGCAATAGGCGCATTTTTAGGTGTAATATTTAGTTTATATATAAATGAGCTACTTGCATTAGTGGGCTTAAACTTACTGGCGGGTATAGAGCTTCCGGTAAAATTTGATATTTTGAGTTTAGTAATAATAGCGTTTGCCAGTATTGCTATGAGCTTTTTAGCTACCTTATATCCTGCGCGTAAAGCCGCAAAAGTAAAACCAGCAGAGGTATTACGTTATGAATGATTTAGTAATTAGTTGTGAAAATTTAAGTAAGGTTTATCAAGATGGCAGCAACCAAGTTGAAGTATTAAAAGGCGTTGATTTAGCGCTTCAGCAAGGTGAAATGCTCGCTATTGTGGGGAGTTCTGGCTCTGGTAAAAGTACGCTTTTACACATACTTGGCACATTAGATACCGCAAGCTCAGGTAGCGCTAAAATTAAAAACCAAGAAGTTGCAAAACTTTCGCGAACAGAGCAAGCCGCATTTAGAAACCAAAATTTGGGCTTCATCTATCAATTTCATCACTTATTAATGGAGTTTAGCGCAGTTGAAAACGTGGCTATGCCATTATTAATTAAAGGCTTGAGTGCAAAAGAAGCCAAAGCTCAAGCGCTCGATATGCTCGAAAAAGTAGGCCTTGCACATCGCAGCTCGCATAAACCGTCTGCGCTTTCTGGTGGAGAGCGCCAACGCGTGGCTATTGCCCGCGCACTGGTTACAAAACCGGCGCTTGTGCTTGCTGATGAACCAACCGGTAATTTAGATAAACAAAATGCGATTAAAATTTACGATTTAATAAATGAGCTTAACCAAAGCTTAAACACGAGTTTTGTGGTAGTTACACACGATTTAGAACTTGCCGATAAGCTAGGCAAAATAGCTTATTTAGACGATGGAAAACTAGCTATTAAAGAGTCGCAGCATGTTGCTTAGTGCATTTTTAAGTAAACGTTTTAGAGCCTATTCAGGCCACAAAGATGAAAAAAACGGCTTTGTTAGTTTTATCGCTAAAGCGTCGACTATTGGTATTTTATTAGGTGTCGCGGTTTTAATTGTGGCGCTGTCGGTAATTAATGGTTTTGAGCAGCAACTAGTACATAGATTGCTAAGTGTTGTGCCGCAGGTTGAATATGTAGCACCAAGTAGACCCATCGCGAATTGGTCGCAAAAAGTTGAGGATTTACAAACACAACCGCATGTAACAGGGGCTGCGCCATTTATTGCAGTGAATGGGATGGCGCAATATAAAAGCCAGCTAAAAGCGATAGAAATTCGAGGTGTTGAGCCATCGCTCGAGAGTAATGTATCGGCGGTAAACCAGTTTACCAGTGGTAAATTAGTGAGCCAGTTAGGCCTTGACGATGTAATTTTAGGTAAGCAAATAGTAAAACAATTAGATGCCAAAGTAGGCGACAACATTACGTTACTTATTCCGCAAATAGGTCAAAAAGGTCAGTCACTATTAGCGCCTAAACGCGTAACACTTAACCTTGCAGGTGTTATAGAAATGGGCGGCCCCATTGATAGTACAGCTGCGTTTATACATCTTAACAAAGCGCAGCAAACATTGGGTTACGATGAAACTCAAGTAACAGGGCTGCGCTTAAGTGTTGATGATGTGTTTTCGGCGCACCAAATAGCGCTAAAAGTGGGCCAAACTATTGACGACTACGTGTATGTTTCCAGTTGGTTTAGAACCCAAGGCAGCCTTTATCAAGATATTCAAATGGTACGTACCATTGTTTATATTGTGGTGTTTTTAATTATAGCGGTAGCCAGTTTTAATATTGTGTCCTCCTTGGTGATGGAAGTACGCGAAAAACAAGGCAATATCGCAATTTTAAAAACCATGGGCGCGAAAGACAGTACTATTTTAGCCACCTTTGTAATGCAGGGCTTAATGCAAGCATTTGTAGGCGTGGCACTAGGAACACTAATTGGCGTGGTATTAGCGCTTAATATAAGTGAGCTTTTTACGTGGATAAGCCAATCATTTGGAGCCAACCCACTTGAGGGCGTTTATTTTATAGAGTTTTTACCAAGTAAATTAGTACTTGAAGACATTGGTATTACAGTGATTGTTACGTTTGTGCTTGCGATACTTGCCACTATTTATCCTGCATGGCAAGCAACGCGTGTAGATCCTGCTAAAGTGCTTGGTAATTAGTAAAAGGGTTTAACATGCGAGCCAGTTACAGTGCAATGCACTTTGTTTATGTGCAATGGCTAAAGAAACGCTCAAAATCAGCAAGTGGCGCAGATGGCATTTTTGCCTTTTCGCTTATTTTATTATTAAATTGTATCATGCTAGCTGGGGTGTTTTCCCCGCATTTATTGCACAACATAACCAGTGTGTCTCGTGTGATGGTGTGCTTAATTGGCATTGTTTTATTGTTAGGGATTGCTGTGTTGAATGGGCTTTATTTAGGAAGCGGTAGCAATTATATCAATAATGTAAAACGCGCTTTTAGGGCTAATTCTAAATAACGCTACTTTGTAGCAATGATAATTTGGTTATTTGGCTCTATTATTTTGGTGTTTCCTTTATTGGCACTAAGGTTTGTTTATCCTTAGCGTTAACAGTAATAAACAATAGGGCACTATAACGAAACCTGTTAAACTAGGCGCTTATTTAAAATTAAGCAATAACTGCTTGGTTGCTATACCTCACTTTGGGATTTACTTTGACTAATAACGATATTTTACGCCGCATTCGCTACACTTTTAACTTAACTGATACTGCTATGGTCAATGTTTTTGCATCAGCAGAGCATACGGTCACTAAAGAGCAAGTAATTGCATGGTTAACTAAAGAAGGTGAAGAGGCTTTTACCCCAATAAGTGATACTGAGTTTGCTAGCTTTTTAAATGGGTTTATTAATACCCAACGTGGCAAACGCGAAGGTGAGCAACCAGAGCCAGAGAAAAAGCTAAACAACAATATTATCTTTATGAAGCTACGTATTGCGTTAAACATGAAAGCAGAAGATGTTATAGCAACACTTGCACTTGTTGATTTTGACTTAAGTAAACATGAGTTAAGCGCATTTTCTCGAAAAGTAGATAACAAACATTACCGTGTTTGTAACGATCAAATATTACGTTTGTTTTTAACCGGCGTACAAAAGCAACACCGTCCAGAAGAGTCTGCTGAGTAACTGGTTTTAGCTAATTAACTTTTAGTTAATGGGTTTTTTGCGAGCGCAATGCAGTATGAAACCCATTAATTGTTATATTTTTAAACAAACCCACACCTAACCTAATACTTCTAAAATTCCCTTTTGAAAATATAAAAACTCACTTGGCACTGTTCCGATTTTAAATTCGTGAATTTAAATTCATCTTTAATAAATAAAAATCAAACTTCCAATCAAAAATAATTCACGTAGCTCGCGTTAAATATCTCAATTTTTCATGCTAAAGTAATAGTTAATTATATTAAATTAAGACCTTAAAGCATGAATCATAAACTTGATCACGTTTACTTTAACATCTGATAAATACTTTTATTATTAACACGGAAGAATAATTATGAATTATATCCATAGCACAATCGCACAATTAAAAAATAGTAGTCCTGCACAATGCGAGTTTTATCAAGCTGTTGAAGAAGTACTTGAATCACTCGAACCTATCTTAGAAAACTCAGAAAAATACAAAAAAAATGCCATTATACAACGCTAGTTGAGCCCGAACGCCAAATTATGTTTAGAGTTCCCTGGGTTGATGACGAAGGCAATATTCAGGTAAATAAAGGCTACAGAATTGAGTTTAACTCTGCACTTGGCCCCTATAAAGGTGGCTTACGTTTTCACCCAAGTGTGAATGCCAGCATAATTAAATTTTTAGGGTTTGAGCAAATATTTAAAAATGCTTTAACAGGTTTACCGATCGGTGGTGGTAAAGGCGGGGCAAACTTTGATCCAAAAGGGCGCTCAGATGCTGAAATAATGCGTTTTTGCCAATCATTTATGAGCGAGCTCTATCGCCATATTGGCCCTACAACCGACGTACCCGCTGGAGACATTGGAGTCGGGGCGAGAGAAATAGGTTACTTGTTTGGTCAATATAAGCGTTTGACTGGGCGCTATGAAGGTGTTTTAACAGGTAAAAGCTTATTGTGGGGTGGATCGCTTGTACGAAAAGAAGCCACTGGATACGGCGCTGTTTATTTTGCTGACTACATGCTGCAAGCGCGCGGCGATAGCCTACAAGGTAAGCGCTGCTTGGTCTCGGGCGCAGGTAATGTTGCTATTTATGCCATGGAAAAGCTTTATCAAATGGGGGCAACACCAGTAAGTTGCAGCGACTCTCGTGGCACTGTGTATCATGAGTCGGGTATAGATTTAAATCTTATTAAATGTTTAAAAGAGCAATTGCGTGATTGCTTGAGCGTATATAAACAAACTCACCCCGATGCTATTTATATTCCTGTAAATGACTACCCTAAAGATGGGCATGCTGTTTGGCGCTTTAATGCTGCCGCTGCTTTTCCGTGCGCCACACAAAATGAATTAACACAGGCAGACGCTAACGCATTATTATCCGGCGGTTGTTTATTAGTAAGTGAAGGCGCAAACATGCCTTCAACAAAAGAGGCTATTGATTGCTTTATTGCTGCAAAAATTGCGTATGGGCCAGGTAAGGCCGCCAATGCCGGCGGCGTTGCAACAAGCCAATTAGAAATGGCGCAAAATGCGAGTATGCAAAGTTGGACCTTTGAAGAAGTTGACGAAAAGCTAAAACAAATTATGAAAAATATATTTGTTACCGCCAACGACACTGCTACAGAATTTGGTGAGCCTGGAAACCTTTTATTAGGCGCTAACATTGCAGGCTTTAAGCGCGTCGCCGATGCAATGATTGAGCATGGCGTCGTTTAATATTAAAGCTGAACAATAAGGCTTTACTATAATGTTATTTTAAAACTAGCCATAAAATTGAGTATATTATGGTTAGTTTTAAATATTAACGCCATTAGTGAACTATAACCCTATAAAGCTGGGCTATAACAGCGTAGGATCAAGTTACTTTCGAATGAAAATTAGGTTTGCACTTTAGGTGCATTAAGACAAAAAATTATGCAACTAACTGCAAAACCATCACTTCCTAATGCGTTACTTATTTCTATTAGTACACCACAATTTAAAGGTGACGAAGCAACAGAATCGCTTGCAGAGCTTGCTCGTTTGGTAACTACGTTAGGCTTTAAAGTAGTAGGTACACAATCGCAAAAGCAAAGTTCTACCCAAAAAGTTAATGTACTGGGCTCAGGAAAACTAGCTGAAATAGCACACCTTACCGGCAATAAAGGGATGGTTGAAAACGAGCAAGAAGATGATTTACTTGATGAAGACCCTTTAACAGAAATATCCTCAGAAATTCCATCAGACGAACTTGATTTTGCATGTGCTGATGTAGTGGTATTTGACTGTGATTTAACGCCTTCTCAACTACGTAATGTTGAGAACCAGCTGGGTGTGGAAGTATTTGATCGCACCGGTATTATCATTGAAATATTTAGCCGTCATGCGCGTACTAAAACTGCAAAATTACAAGTTGAAATTGCTCGCCTTAATTATGTCGCGCCACGACTGCGTGAAACATCAACAGGTGATAAAGAACGCCAAATGGGTAAAGGTGCGGGTGAAACCACACTTGAGCTTAATCGCCGTAAGGTGCGCGATCAGTTAGCAGAATTAAAGCGCGAACTTGTTAGTGTTCAAGATGTAATGATGGACAGACGTACGCAGCGCTCTGAGCTATTCTCAGTGGCTTTAATTGGTTATACCAATGCGGGCAAGTCATCAATGATGCGCGCAATTACAGGTAGTGATGTAGAAGGCGAAAACAAACTTTTTGCAACGCTAGATACCACTGTTCGTGCGCTGTATCCGATTACGCAGCCTCGTATATTGGTTTCAGATACGGTTGGTTTTATTAAAAAATTACCTCATGATTTGGTTGCTTCATTTCATTCAACGCTCGCTGAGGCACATGATGCGTCGTTATTGTTGTATGTTGTAGATGCTTCAGATCCTTCTTTTCGCTCACAACTTGAAGTAGTACATAAAGTACTGGCAGAAGTTGGGGTAGAAGGTAGCAAAAAATTATTAGTACTGAATAAGTCAGACCAATTAAGTACTGAGCAGCAGCAGTCGCTAATGGATGAATTTCCTGATGCGATGATGACCTCTACGCGTAATCCAGATGATATTAGTAAATTGCACAAATACATTATTGGCATTGCTCAAGAGGACATGATTGAAGAAGAGATTGTTATACCGTACACAGCCAAAGGTATCGTGGGCGAAATCCGATCGAGTATGAGTGTTGTTAAAGAAGAATATGAATACAGCCACATTAAATTAACAGTGCGCTCGAGTGCGATTGATTTAGAACGTTTAAAAAAGAGAATGCTGAATTTATAATAAATTCAGTACAATTCAGTACAATTCAGTACAATTCAGTACATAAAAAGCACAGCCAATTGGCTGTGCTTTTTAGTATTAGTCCTAACATACGTAAATTTAACGCTGTTAGCTCTGAACATAGCTCTGAGATAAATTCCCTATCCAGAGCCTCAGTTACTTAGAGACGAAACTAGGAAAAAGCGTTGTCGCTTAGCTCTTCTTGCATTTGCTCACGCATTTTAAATTTTTGCAGTTTACCTGTTACTGTCATTGGATAGTTTTCTACAAAACGGATATGTCGTGGCATTTTAAAATAGGCTAGTTTGTCTTTTAAAAACTCACGAATTGCTTGCTCATCAAGCACAGCGTCTTCTTTTGGTTGGATCCAAGCGCACACTTCCTCGCCATACCTTTCATCTGTTATACCAAATATGGCAGCATCTTGAATGCCCGGGTAGGTGTAAAGCACTTCTTCTATTTCGCGCGGATAAATGTTTTCGCCGCCACGAATAATCATATCTTTAATACGGCCAACAATAGTGACAAACCCTTCTGTATCCATGACACCTAAATCGCCAGAGTGTAGCCAACCGTTGTCATCTATTGTGGCTTTTGTTTTAGCATCGTCATTCCAATAGCAGCGCATTATGCCTGCACCTTTACTACACACTTCGCCAGGTTGACCAATTTTTTGAATGTTACCCAGCTCGTCAATTATTTTAACCTCAGTATGGGCAAGTGCGCGGCCAACCGTCGTTACTTGCCGCTCTATTGAAGAGTCTGTTTCGGTAATGTTGTTTATGGGGCTGCACTCCGTTTGCCCGTAAGCAATCAGTACTTGATGCATGTTCATTTGTGTTTGTACTTTGCGCATTACTTGCTCTGGGCATGTAGAGCCTGCCATTACACCCGTGCGTAAAGTACTTAAGTCATAATCGTTAAAATTACTTAGCTCAAGCTCACTAATAAACATAGTAGGTACACCGTGCAGCGCTGTACATCCTTCTTGTTGAACTACATCTAGTGTGGTTTTTGCATCGAATGAATCGCCTGGGTAAATGGCTGCTGCACCTTTACTAACACACAATAAGCTACCCAATACCATTGCAAAGCAATGATATAACGGGATAGGGATACATAACTTGTCATCGCTCGTAAAGTGCATAGATTCGGCGACGAATAGCGCATTATTTAAAATATTTTTATGAGTGAGCGTTGCGCCTTTTGGGTTGCCTGTTGTGCCTGATGTAAATTGTATATTGATGTCTTGCTCAGCATTTAAGTTTGCACCTATTGCTTTTAATTCAAGCTCATGTGCCGGTGCTGGCAAGTTAATAACATCGTTAAAAGAGTACATACCAGGAGATGCTTCATCGCCGATGCGGATTATATTTTTAAGAGTGGGCAGTGCTTTTAAATTAAGTGTGTCTTTATCGCAAGTTGCAAGTTCTGGAGCCAAACCATTGAGCATTTCTAAATAATCACTGCCTTTAAAGTTTGATGCTGTGATTAGAGTAGAGCATTCAACACTATTTAAGGCGTATTGTAATTCGTTAGGGCGATATGCAGGGTTGATGCAAACCATTATTGCGCCAATTTTTGCGGTTGCAAATTGGGTTAAGCACCACTCAATATTATTAGGAGACCAAATACCAACACGCTCGCCTGGTTTCACGCCAAGTGCCAGCAACCCCATAGCAAGTTGATTAACTTCTTTTTGAAATTCTTTATACGTTAAGCGAATACCCTGGTGATGAACTACAACAGCTAACGCCTCTGGATTTTTGTCGACAATAAAGTCAAAGTACTCGCCTATAGTTGAATTTGTTAAAGGTGTGCTTTGTATACCTTTAAAATAGCTTTGCGATAACGGTAAGTGATTTATTTGTTCTACTTCTTTTACCGCAATAGTGTGTGTGTGCATTGCTCTCTCCATGAAAATGTGTGTGAGTTATGTAAACTACAAAGTTAAAATAAACACATATTGTCGACAAAGAGAAGTGCAGTTAGACTAATGTATTATTAGATTAATAAAATCTAATTATATTTTTAGATACAAAAAAACGCGTCTTACACTGTAAGTACGCGTTTTTAAACGAGCAATAACTTTACATTTCGTCGCTGCGGTATGTTTTTTTCATTATGTAAACGTAAGCGTTTACAAATGCATTTTCTTGGTACTTTTTAAGACCTGTTTCTTCAAAATCAATAGGAATAGGATTACGCTTTACCTGTTCTTTAATTTCAGTTGTGGTAAATAAACGTACATCTAAATTGTCGATTAATTGAATCGCAGTTTCCATTTTGAATCCCTTTGCGCTGCCAGCAAATTTACCTTTAGGCTGACGCTCACGGATTGCAACAGAATCAATTTGGTAATCTTGCATTAATTTTGCAAAATCGAATTGAAATTTACGCATTACTTCAGTGTCGTTACCGTTACCTAAGGTAAAGCGTGTTTGGCGCACATCGCGAATATCAAATACGTCATTATCTTTACTTAAAATACAAAGTAGTACATCACTACCGGTAATTTCTACACCACATGTTCTCATGTCTATTCTCTAAAATAACTTAATTACGCAGTATTATACGCAACACACATTAAAATGCGAGTGTAGGTATAGTTGTAGGTGCGTAATTAGTGCGTTGATGCTTTTATATTTTAATGAAATGATTTTTTTTGCTCTAAAAGTTACATTTTGTGCTCAAAACGGGTGGATTTCACCCCTTAAAACTTGTAATTAAATGCGCAGCACGCGACAATATATCTTTGTAGTTGAATAGACTCTGCATCTACATTTATTAGTCAATGCTTATTCGTAAAAGCGTTGTCGAGTCATTCTCATTTAATTTATTAAAAATACACGTGATACATTGTAGGTGTCACCACTGTAGCAAGGATTTATAATGCCAGTTATTACTCTTCCAGACGGAAGTCAACGTAGTTTTGAAAACCCTGTAAGCACGCTTGATGTTGCAAACGATATTGGCCCTGGTTTAGCTAAAGCGACCATTGCGGGTCGTGTTAATGGCGACCGTGTTGATGCATGTGATTTAATTAGTGAAGACTCTCGTCTTGAGATCATTACCGCTAAAGACGATGACGGCCTTGAAATCATTCGTCACTCTTGTGCTCACTTAATTGGTCATGCAGTTAAGCAACTTTTCCCAGACGCAAAAATGGCAATTGGTCCTACCATTGATAACGGTTTTTACTACGATATCGATATGGAACATTCATTATCACAAGATGATCTTGAAGCAATTGAAAAGCGTATGTTGCAACTTGCAAAAACCAACTACGACGTAGTGAAAAAAACAGTAAGCTGGCAAGAAGCACGCGATACATTTGAAGCGCGTGGCGAAACATACAAAATAGAAATTTTGGACGAAAACATCGCTAAAGATGACCGCCCAGGTTTATATCATCACGAAGAATATGTAGACATGTGTCGTGGACCTCACGTTCCTAACATGAAATTTTGTCAAAACTTCAAAATAATGAAAGTGGCGGGTGCATATTGGCGTGGTGATTCAGAAAATAAAATGCTACAACGCATTTACGGCACAGCGTGGGGCGATAAAAAGCAACTTAAAGCGTACTTAAAACGCCTTGAAGAAGCTGAAAAACGCGATCACCGCCGTATTGGTAAAGCGCTTGATTTATGGCATTGGCAAGAAGAAGCGCCAGGCATGGTATTTTGGCACAACGATGGTTGGAGCATTTACCGCGAGCTTGAAGAATTTGTACGTGAAAAGTTACGCGAATATGAGTACGAAGAAGTAAAAGGTCCAATGATGATGGACCGTTCACTTTGGGAAAAATCAGGTCACTGGGAAAAATATTCAGAAGCAATGTTTACCACTGAGTCTGAAAAGCGTGAATACGCGATTAAACCAATGAACTGCCCAGGACATGTGCAGATCTTTAACCAGGGTTTAAAATCGTACCGTGATTTACCACTTCGTATGGCTGAATTTGGTTGTTGTCATCGTAATGAACCATCAGGTGCACTACACGGTTTAATGCGTGTACGTGGCTTTACACAAGATGATGCTCACATTTTCTGTACCGAAGAGCAGATAATGGACGAAGTTTCAGCGTGTATTAAGATGGTTTATGATACATATGAAACATTCGGATTTGAGAAGATTGTAGTTAAGCTATCTACTCGCCCAGAACAACGCATTGGTGAAGACCATATGTGGGATAAAGCAGAGCTTGCTTTAGCCGAAGCACTTAAGCTAAACGATATTGAATTTGATTATCTTCCGGGTGAAGGCGCGTTTTATGGTCCAAAGATTGAATTTACTTTATACGATTGTTTAGACAGAGCGTGGCAGTGTGGTACAGTGCAATTAGACTTTGCATTACCGGGTCGTTTAGGCGCTACTTATGTAGCAGAAAATAACGAACGTCGTACACCTGTAATGATACATCGTGCTATTTTAGGTTCTATTGAACGCTTTATTGGCATTTTAACTGAAGAGTACGCTGGTTTATTCCCGACGTGGCTTGCGCCAAAGCAAGTGGTAATTATGAATATTACCGATAAACAGGCTCCTTATGTTAAAGAAGTTGTACAAAAATTAAATAAACTTGGAATTAGAGCCGCTGCTGACTTGAGAAATGAGAAGATTGGCTTTAAAATCCGTGAGCATACACTGAAGCGTATTCCATACTTGCTTGTTGTTGGCGATAAAGAAGTTGAACAACAAGAAGTAGCAGTGCGTACTCGCACAGGTGAAGACCTAGGCAAATTTAATGTCGATGATTTTGTAGCTAAAATTAGCGAAGAAATTAAAAATCGACAGTAAAAATCGAGCGTGTAAGGCATTAACAAACAGCCAATTACACGCTTATATTATTGATATTCTTGGAGGAACGTACTATTAGAGGCGGCAAGAAAGGGCAACAAACAGCTCAAAAAAATCGTATTAACGAAGAAATTACAGCGCAAGAAGTTCGTTTAATTGACATTGAAGGCGAACAAGCTGGAATTCAGTCATTACAAGACGCGCAAACTATGGCCGATGCAGCGGGTGTTGATCTTGTTGAGATCAGTCCAAACGCTGAGCCGCCTGTTTGTAGAATCATGGATTACGGTAAGTTCATCTTTGAAAAAAGCAAAGAACTAAAAGAGCAGAAGAAGAAGCAAAAGCAAATCCAGATAAAAGAAATCAAATTCCGTCCTGGTACGGATGAAGGTGATTATCAGGTTAAGCTTCGCAACTTACGTAAGTTCTTAGAAGCTGGCGATAAAGCTAAGATTACTATCCGCTTCCGTGGTCGTGAAATGGCTCACCAAGAAATTGGTATAGAATTATTAAACCGTATCAAAGCCGATTTAGAAGAACTTGCAGTAGTTGAGTCTTTCCCAAATCGTGTTGAAGGTCGCCAAATGGTTATGATGATGGCGCCTGTTGCTAAAAAATAATTTTTAAGCGATAATACGCACCGAAATTAGCTCAGGTCTGCAAGTAATATGCGAATATTCACCTGAGTTAACCGGTATTAAAGTAAGATTGCGGCATTTATGCTGGGTCTTCACCGGAACATGGCAGTAAGTTAGGCCTAAAAGTGGAGCTATAGAAATATATCTCACGCCTGCTTACTAATTTAAAAGCAATACAATTTGGAGTTATTGCAATGGCTTATAAGCTAAAAAGTCACAGTGGCGCTGCTAAGCGTTTCAAAAAGACTGCTTCTGGCGGTTTCAAGCGTAAACAAGCGCATCTTCGTCATATTCTGACTAAGAAAACTTCTAAGCGTAAGTTACACCTACGTCCTAAGATGATGGTTCATAAAAATGACCATGGTCTAGTTTCACGTATGTTACCGTTCGCTTAATAGGGGTTTTTAGAAATGGCAAGAGTTAAACGCGGCGTTGTCGCACGTGCACGTCACAAAAAAGTTTTAAAACAAGCAAAAGGTTACTACGGAGCACGTTCACGTGTTTACCGCGTAGCTTTCCAGGCTGTTACTAAAGCGGGTCAATACGCTTACCGTGACCGTCGTGCGAAGAAACGTACTTTCCGTCAATTATGGATTGCACGTATCAATGCTGCTTCACGTCAAAATGGTCTGTCTTACAGCCGTTTTATCAATGGTCTTAAAAAGACATCTGTAGAAATCGATCGTAAGATCCTTGCAGATATCGCTGTTTATGACCAAGTTGCATTTGCAGCGCTTGTAGAAAAAGCAAAAGAAGGCCTAGCCGCTTAAGCTTTTTCATATAAGTATTAAAAAGGAGCCTATGGCTCCTTTTTTTGTGCCTGTAATTTAATAACTTACACTTTTTTATAGCTGAGCTAAATTAGTTTTCTCAAATTAATACCCATCTGCTTATATGAGCTCTATTTATCGATAAAAAGATACGTTAGAGCAGGGCGAAATTCACTATTTAGTTGTTCTTGGCAATTGCTCCATCATTGCTCACTCTCCTGGATCCATGCAGACGTATATCAGACATTTTTGACGCTGTTAGCGTCAGATGTAATCCTTTAAATTGATTAAGTATTTTTACGAGTTGGTATAAATAGTAATGTAATGAATTACTGTACATTAATAATGTTATATAGCCTTAAAATACAGGTGTGAATGAGTGACATGTAGTTGGCTGCATTTTTTTGTTGAATCACCGCAGTTTCCTCATTATAAAAAATTTAGTTGATATAATTTATATAATTAAGGCGTTTGTTAGAGAATTTTATGTTTGCAAGTTTACTAGTTTTATCTGCAAGTGTGGCGTATGACGCACACTTACCTTCATTAATTGAGTGGCAGGGGAAAAGCGTAGAGCTTTTACAAAAACAAGGGCCGTTAACTACAGATTTTGAGCTGTCAGCAGGTGAAGCGTCGCCAGATTATGCAAATACAATGGCATTTGTAGATAGATTAGTTGCTGCAAACCCTACTCAGTTTCAATCTCAAACCATTGGCTATAGTAATAGCAAGCGTGCAATAAAAATGTTGATTGCCAGTGAACAAGGTTTTTTTGAAGCAAGGCAAATGGCTAATAGCACTAAGCCAACTATTTTTATTCAGGCAGGAATACATTCTGGTGAAATAGACGGTAAAGATGCCATGTTTATGTTACTCAGAGATATAGCGACGGGTAAGCGCCGTGACATTTTAAAAAAGGTAAATATATTATTTATTCCTATATTAAATGTAGATGGACACGAACGTAGTAGTGCATTCAATCGCATCAATCAACGGGGCCCTACAAAAATGGGCTTTAGAACAAATGCTAATAACCTTAATTTAAATCGCGATTTTACTAAATTAGATACCCCAGAAGTTAGAAGTGTTTTAAAGGTTATTAACGACTACAACCCAAATTTATACATTGATGTACACGTAACCGACGGCGCAGATTACCAATATGATGTGACTTATGGCTACAATCCGGTATTTTCAAGCGAGTCGCCTGCGGTATCTGATGCACTAAACCAGTTTTTTAAGCCTCTGATTGACGATACGCTAGCTAAGCAAGGGCACATGCCAGGGCCACTTGTTTTTGTTATGGACAAGCGCGACTTTAAAAAAGGATTAGCGGGATGGGTTGCTACGCCGCGCTTTTCAAATGGTTGGGGTGATTTAAAGTCATTACCGACTATTTTAGTTGAAAATCATTCATTGAAGCCTTACAAGCAACGTGTATTAGGAACTTACGTATTTTTAGATGGTGCTATTACTGCGCTATCAAAGCACAGTCATGAATTAGCTAATGCAGTAAAAAAAGAACAGGAATTTGTTCCTAAACAGTTAATAGTAAAGCGTGGCTATTCCAAGCAAGCTGATACGATTGCGCAGTTTAAAGGTATTGAGTATTCATCAAGCATGAATGCGCTCTCAGGACAAAATGAAGTGAAGTATTTGGGTAAAGTACATACATATACCGACTTACCTATTTATTGGCAAAAAGATGTACAACATACAGTTGAAGTACCTAAAGCTTTTTTTATTCCGCCTGTATATCGCAATATTATTAAGAAACTAAAGTTACATGGTGTCTCTATTAATAAACTTGAAGGGGCAAACACACAGCCTTTAAAAGTAGCAAAGGTGGCAGACTACACGTTTGATAAAGCACCATTTGAAGGCCGTTTTAGAGTGTCAGCAAGTTTTGATTATGTCCCAGCTATAAATGTAGATTTAGATGGTTGGTATCAAGTCAATACTCAACAAAAAGCAGGTGAGCTTGCTGTGCATTTATTGCATCCTGAAGCACCAGATTCGTTTTTTGCATGGGGGGAATTTAATACTATTTTTCAGCGTACTGAGTATATGGAAAACTATGCACTAATTCCGTTTGCACGCCAAATGCTAAAAGACAATCCAAAGCTAGCGCTTAAGTTTGATGAAAAGCTTAAAGATAAATCGTTCGCAAGCGACGCTGATGCGAGATTAAACTGGTTATATGAGCAAAGTCCATTTTATGATCAAGCGTACTTAAAGTACCCAATATTGATGTCATTTGAAGAAGAAGTTGTTATCCCGGATCAAAAAAGTAAAGAAATCTAATATGCAAATTATAACCATACCCGTCACTGCATTTGCACAAAATAGTCGTATTATTTGGTGTAGTGAAACTAAACAAGCCGTAGTCATAGACCCAGGTGGCGACCCTGATAAAATAGTAGCAGCCCTTAATGAGCATAAACTAGAATTAAGTGCTATTTGGTTAACGCACGGGCATTTAGATCATGTGGGTGGGGCTGATATTTTACGTAATCAATTTAACGTACAAATTATTGGCCCACAAAAAGATGAGTACTTCTGGTTTGAAAACTTACCTATGCAAGCACAAATGTTCGGGTTTAAACCCATTGAGCCTTTTTATCCGGATATTTGGCTAAACCATAACGACACCGTGAGCGTAGGTAAACTTAGCTTTTTAGTGAAGCATTGCCCAGGGCATACACCTGGTCATATTGTGTTTTATCAACAAGACAATGAATGCGTTATTGTAGGTGATGTTATTTTTAAAGGCTCAGTAGGGCGAACTGATTTCCCTAAGGGGAACAGCGAACAACTTATAGAGTCGATTAAGACGCATATTCTAACCTTACCTGATAATACTAAAATATTGGCAGGGCATGGGAGCGACACTACGGTTGGATTTGAAAAACAAACAAATCCTTTTGTGAGTGGTAAGTTTGGTTAAGTTACTTATTTGAAGTTTGGCAAACTGCATAAAAATTAAAAATAAGCAGACTGAGTTTTAAAATGGTTGTATAATTTAACCAGTTTATTTGATAAATAAGAAATAAAATGTCTCTAAATCACGTAGATCGCCAAATATTGGCACTTTTACAACAAGATGCTAGTTTATCAACCGCAGAAATTGCTGATAAAGTAGGCTTGTCTCAGTCTCCATGCTGGCGTCGAATTGCCAAGCTAGAGCAAGATGGTTATATAAAAAGCAAAGTGGCTCTTTTAGATGAGAAAAAACTTGGCTTTGATATGCTTGTATATGCACATGTGCGTTTATCAAATCACGGTAAAAAGAACCTTGCTGAATTTGAAAAACTTATAATGAGTTATGATCAAGTAACAGAGTGCTATACCATGGCTGGAACAATGGACTTTATGCTACGCATAATTTCACAAGGCATAGAAGGTTATGAGCACTTTGTACGCGATAATTTACTAAGCTTAGAATATGTACAAGAAGTACATTCTAATGTAACAATGACATGTGTAAAACGTAGTACTTCCCTCCCTTTATAAAAGCACTTCTTTTAAAAGCTAAACCTCTTTTAGTTTAGTTTAACCACATAATGACAATTGTTAACTGAGCGCTAATTTGGTAGAATTTAGCGCTTTTTTTGATACCCATTACACCATTTGAGGAACTCAATGTTTAACTTACTCAGTAGGGCGCCTAGCTCTGCTAAAAACGATATTCTATCTGGATTAACTGTGGCGCTAGCCTTGGTGCCAGAAGCTGTTGCGTTTGCCTTTGTTGCAAATGTAGAACCTTTAGTTGGTCTATATGCCGCGTTTATCGTTGGTTTAATTACGGCTATATTTGGTGGCCGCCCTGGTATGATTTCAGGTGCAACCGGTGCACTAGCTGTTGTTATGGTAAGTTTAGTGCTTGATCATGGTGTTGAGTATTTATTTGCGACCGTATTGCTCATGGGCATACTGCAGATACTCGCGGGTGTATTTAAACTCGGTAAGTTTATCCGCATGGTTCCTCATCCGGTAATGCTTGGTTTTGTAAACGGCTTAGCTATTGTTATTTTTCTTGCTCAGTTAGGACAATTTAAAGTGCCTGATGGTATGGGCGGACAAGAATGGATGACGGGTAACCCGTTATATATTATGCTTGGTTTAGTGGCTTTAACCATGGCTATTATTCAGTTTTTACCTAAACTAACAACGGCTGTACCCTCTACATTAGTCGCTATTATTACAGTGACCGCTTTAGTCATTGGTTTGGATTTAGAAGCGCATACTGTAGTTGATTTCTTAAAAGGAATGACAGGCGACGAAGCTGCAACAATTGCAGGCGGTTTACCTCAGTTTCATATTCCTATGGTGCCGTTTACTTTTGAAACGCTACAAATTATTTTTCCTTATGCACTTATTTTAGCGGCTATTGGTTTAATTGAATCATTATTAACGCTTAGCTTAATTGACGAGATTACAGAAACTCGCGGTCATAGTAATAAAGAGTGTATAGGCCAAGGCGCTGCAAATATTACTTGTGGTATGTTTGGTGCTATGGGTGGTTGTGCAATGATTGGTCAATCAATGATCAACATTAACTCAGGTGGTCGTTCTCGCTTATCGGGTATAAGTGCTGCATTGATGTTGCTTGCGTTCATCATATTCGCTTCAAGCTTAATTGAGATGATCCCACTAGCTGCACTTGTTGGTGTTATGTTTATGGTTGTATTAGGTACGTTTGAATGGGCCAGCTTTAAAATGATGAAGCGTGTGCCTCTATCAGACGCGTTCGTAATAGTACTTGTATCGGGTGTGACGGTTATTACCGATTTAGCGATTGCAGTATGTGTAGGTGTTATTGTATCTGCATTAGTATTTGCTTGGCAGCATGCTAAGCACATATACACAACTAACTATATTGATGAAGACGGCGCTAAAGTATATGAGTTACATGGCCCGCTTTTCTTTGGTTCAGTTAAAAACTTTGCAGAGTTATTTGATGTTAAAAATGATCCTAAAAATGTAATTGTTGAATTTAAGCATAGCCGCGTATCTGATCACAGTGCAATAGAAGCAATTGACACACTTGCTGATAAGTACACAAAAGCAGGTAAACAACTTCACTTACGTCACTTAAGTAAAGACTGTACGCAGTTGTTGCATAAAGCACGTGATTTGGTTGAAGTGAATGTGATTGAAGATCCAACATACAAAGTAGCATCAGACAAACTAGCTTAATTTACACAAAGCTATTTATATTTAAAAAGCGAAAGGTGAATAACCTTTCGCTTTTTTAGTGTATCTACTATTTGTTTGCGGTAAGACTATTAAAAAGCAAGGTAGGCTGTAGTGCTATGCAAACTCATAAATCTATATAATAAGACTATCTAATTTTATTAAAATTAGCCCTACATAGGTAAAAATAATAAAGAATAACAAGCGCCTATTTTATGGAATTAGTCTTTAACTATACGGAGTAAATATCTATTTTGAACTGGCAATCTTTAGTCGATAACAGACAACGCTTTTTTTGGCTTTTGCAAATTGCAGGCTGGATTGGTTATGCGTTAGTAAATTATATTGGCTCTAAAGTATTTGAAATGCGTGATATATACGTATTTGTTATTTTATTAAATGCTTACGCTGGTTGTTTGATGACAGTGCCGCTTAGGTATATTTACCGTAAAATTTGGAATGCCTCGCCTTGGGTATTAATGATTGTGGTATTTGGTGCCTCTTATGTAACAGGTACTTTATGGGCTGTCGTTCAAAAATTTAATTTGTGGGAAATATACCGCCATGGTTATAGACCAGAGGAGTGGTTTTATTACCTGCAGCAAGGCTTAGATTCTGTATATATTATTTTATGTTGGAGTGGTTTGTACTTTGGCGTTAAATATTATCAGTTATTACAAAGTGAGCGACAAAAAGCACTAAAAGCCACAACTATGGCACACGAAGCGCAATTAAAAATGCTTAGGTATCAGCTTAACCCCCATTTTTTATTCAATACACTTAACGCTATTTCTACTTTAATTTTGGTTAAAGAAAACAAAGATGCTAACTTAATGGTAGCAAGGTTAAGTGACTTTCTACGTTATACATTAAATACCGATCCAATAAAGAAAGTACCGCTAGAGCAAGAGTTGCATGCGCTCATGCTTTACTTAGAAATAGAACGTGTACGTTTTGATGAGCGATTAAAGGTAAATGTAGATATAAGCGAGCAAGCTAAAGAGGCTTTAGTACCGAGCTTAATCTTGCAACCTATTATAGAAAACGCGATTAAATATGCTATTGCCCATCTAACAGAAGGTGGAGTAATTGATATAAAAGCACAGGTATTTGCGAATGAGTTATTACTAGAAGTGGGCGACAACGGCCCAGGTACTGACATACTCGATGGCCAATTAGTTAACGCTCAAGGCGTAGGTGTCGCTAATACCAAAGATAGATTAAAAACGTTGTATGAAAATAATTATTCGTTTGTATTATCACATAATACGCCAAGTGGATTAAAAGTTAATCTGCGAGTACCTTTTGAGAAGGCTGTGAAAAATGACTAAAATAAAAACACTCATTGTTGATGATGAACCGTTAGCACGAAAAGGTTTAGCGGTAAGGCTCGAAGAATACTCTGATATTGAAGTAATTAAATTGTGTAGTTCAGGCGCTGATGCAATTGAAATGTGTCAAAGCGAGAAAATTGATTTGGTTTTTTTAGATATTCAAATGCCAGGTATGAATGGCTTTGAAGTAGCAAGAGCCCTTAGCGAAAGCTCAAAAGCATTACCAGCGATTGTATTTGTAACGGCCTTTGACCAGTTTGCTGTAAAAGCGTTTGAAATTCATGCTCTCGATTACATTTTAAAACCCGTTGATGATAACAGACTAAAACAGGCGGTAGAAAAAGTGCATACCTACTTAAAAACGCAGCAAGACAACGCCCATAAGAAAAAACTAGCGAGTTTTGTAGCCGGTATTACTGGTAACAATTGCGAAGAAATACTTAAAAAATTAGCCACTGGCGATATGCTAACAGACAGACGTTACCCAGAATCGCTTGCTGTAAAAGAGCAGGGTGAAATTATACGGGTACCTGTAGCGACTATCCAATGGGTTGATGCAGCAGGTGACTATATGTGTTTACACTGTGAAGACGGACAAACGCATATTCTACGTAAAACAATGAAAGAGCTTGAGCAAGAGCTCGACCCTCAGTTATTTGTGCGTGTGCACCGCAGCGCAATAGTAAATACAAAACAAATTAGTAAACTGGTTACACAAGTAAGTGGTGAGTATTTATTAGTACTTGAAAATGGCCAAGAATTAAAAGTGAGCCGTAGCTACCGAGATAAGGTTAAAGCGGCATTAGCAAGTTAAAGCCAACGCTTTTATTACAGACACAAAAAATGCGAGCTAAGCTCGCATTTTTTATATTCGGCGTTTAATTACGCAACAGTTACAATTTTCATTGTGTTAGTTGCGCCCACAGTTTCCATTGAGTCACCGTGAGTAATAATTACTGTATCGCCAGACTGTAAAGACCCTTGAGAAACTAAAGTATCAAGCGCGGCTTTTACCATACCGTCTTTTTCAGTTTTTGTAGAATCAAAAAATACTGGGTAAACACCACGATAAAGTGCTGTTTGACCTAATGTACTCGCATGACGTGAAAGCGAGTAGATTGGTAAGCCTGAGCTGATACGCGACATTAATTTAGCCGTACTACCAGATTCAGTAAGTGTGATAATTGCTTTAACAGAATCTAAGTGATTAGCTGCATACATAGCAGAAAGCGCAATTGATTCAGCATTGTTAGAAAAGCGACTATCTAAACGGTGTTTAGAAACGTGCGTTTCTTTTTGCGATTCAGCACCTAAACAAACGCGTGCCATAGTCGCAACTGTTTCTTCAGGATAATCACCTGCAGCTGTTTCAGCTGAAAGCATTACAGCATCTGTTCCATCAAGAACAGCATTTGCAACATCCATAACTTCTGCACGTGTAGGCATAGGGTTATCAATCATCGATTCCATCATTTGCGTTGCTGTTACTACAGTACGGTTTAATGAACGAGCACGACGAATAATTAGTTTTTGCTTGCCCATAAGAGCAGCATCACCAATTTCAACACCTAAATCACCACGAGCAACCATTACAGCGTCAGACGCCAAAATGATGTCATCAACAGCTTCTTGGGTTTCAACGGCTTCAGCACGTTCAATTTTAGCAAGTAACTGTGCTTTTGAACCAGCAGCTTCAGCAAGTGAGCGTACGTAGCGCATATCGTCGCCACTACGTGGGAATGATACGGCAATGTAATCTACGTCAATTTCAGCGGCAGTTATTAAATCTTTTTTGTCTTTTTCAGTAAATGCTGGAGCAGTTAAGCCACCACCTAAACGGTTAATACCTTTATTGTTAGATAAAACACCGCCAACAGTGACTGTACAATGCACTAAATGCCCGGCTACTTCATCAACACTTAATTGAATAAGGCCGTCATTTAGAAGTAGTAAATCGTTAGGGCTTACATCGTTAGGTAATTCTTTATAATCAATACCTACAGAGTTTATGTCGCCTTCGCCTTTTTCCATTTTTGCATCAAGGGTAAATTTTGCACCCACAGCAAGCGTTACTTTACCTTCTTTAAAAGTAGAAACGCGGATTTTAGGGCCTTGAAGGTCAGCAAGGATAGCAATATGCTTGCCTAATCTTTTTGCAATATCGCGTACAGCTTGTGCACGGTCTTTATGATCTTGGGCAACACCATGTGAGAAGTTTAAACGTACTACATTAGCCCCAGCGATAATAATTTTTTCTAAGTTGTTATCTCTATCGGTAGCAGGTCCAAGGGTAGCGACTATTTTCGTGCGTCTTAGCATCAATTTCTCCTGTTTGCTTGGTGAAAGCATGTTGACGTTATTTTGTTGACTTAAAATATCTATATTAGAATAAAATATTTTAGTTATGTGCAAACTTCAAAGGTTTGCCACTATTTTATACAAAACTATTGTGTCATCATTATGACACCGGTGTCAGAATGCGTCAATGATCTTAATTTCAATTAGCTTTGCTTTTAGTCACCCCGAGACCATTGATGTTTGATATAATTACGTAGCTTATTTATCTGTAATAAAAAAGCATGTTGTATTGACTCATAATTAGTATTTTATGACTGTATGAGTATAATGCACGCGGTATTATTTAATTTATACACTGAATTTTCTAACCAAATAGTTGTTACCGAGGAGGACACTAGATGCAAGTTGCATTAGTAGGGTTAGGCGTTATGGGAAAAAATCTTGCCCTAAACTTGATTGAAAAAGGGATAACGCTAGTCGCTTATGACAAAAACCCACATGCGGGTGAAGAGTTACTAAGTTGTGCTAAATCTCAAGGCATGGCTGATAGGCTTCACATTGTCTCTGATTTAAGAGACATGGTAAGGCGTTTAGAGGCACCTCGTTCTATTTTATTACTTGTTCCTGCTGGTGAGTTAGTTGATACAGTTTGTAATGAACTTGTAGAGGCCGGCGTTAACTGTGACGATATGATTGTCGATTGCGGTAATAGTAATTATAAAGACGGTATAACGCGTAAACTTAAATACCAAAATAAATTTGAATTTGCCACTATGGGAATTTCTGGCGGTGCAGAAGGCGCTCGCCATGGTCCTGCAATGATGGCAAGTGGTTCTGAGGGTGGTTGGGAACGTATTGAGCCATGGTTTGAAAAAGTAGCTGCTAGCTATAATGGCGACTCGTGTTTTGCACGTGTTGGTCAATCAGCAAGTGGTCATTTTGTAAAAATGGTTCACAACGGTATTGAATACGCACTTATGCAACTTATTGCAGAAGTGTACCAATTACTTCGTTTAGGCACTAATCGTTCTCCAAAAGAAGTGGCTGAGATATTTAATGACTGGTCAGAAGGTCAATTAAATAGCTACTTACTGTCTATTTCTAGCCACATATTGTCACTTGAAAATCATAATAATGTACCGCTTGCGGACTTAATTGATAATAAAGTTGGCGCTAAAGGTACTGGTCTTTGGACTGCGCAAAATGCACTAGAACTTGGTATTGCAGTTCCTTCACTTGTTGCTGCTGTACAAGCTCGTCATTTAACTAATGCATGTAATACAACGGCTGCACAAGAGATGACGTATGCATCTAAATCAACTAACAATGTTGAAATTGATTTAGAAGAGCTAAAAGAAGCGTTCTTACTTGCAAGCTTACTTGCGTATCGCCAAGGTTTAGCGCTAATTAAAGGTGCATCACGTACTCATCAGTGGAAAGTTGATTTATCTAAAACGCTTCAAACGTGGCGTGCTGGTTGTATTATTCGTGCTGACTACCTTGATAGCGTTGCACAAGGTGTTGAATTTATTGATACCCTTGAGAAAGAGTCTAACTCTTTGCGCAAAATTACCGGCCAAGCAATAATGACTGGTTTAGCATTCCCTGTATTGGGTGCTACACAAACGTATTTAGCAACATTAACTACACCGAGTAATGGGCATTTAGTTCAAGCCCAGCGTGATTACTTTGGTGAGCACGGTGTTAAAACCCATAGCGGTGAAACATGCCATTTAACTGACCTAGTAGATATCGACGCTAAAGTTAGGTAATAAACAGTTGTTTAAAACGATAAAAGCACGCTATTTAGCGTGCTTTTTGTATTTTAGGCGCGGTGAGATTTAACGGCTTAATTCACCACGTAAATTGTCTTGCATTAAATGACGAATCGTCTCTACTTCTAGCTTTTGGCTAAATAAATAATGTAATTTAGTTAAACATGCTTCAAGGGTCATATCGTACCCACTAATAACACCAATATTTAACAGTGCATTACCCGTTGCATAGCCGCCCATATTTACATGGCCTTTTAAGCACTGGGTTAAATTAACAATAACGACGCCACGTTTACTTGCCTCTTCAAGTATTGATAAAAAGTTAGGATCTTGCGGTGCATTACCTACACCAAAACTAAGCAACACCAGGGCTTTAATATTGCCGTTAACTAAGCTTTTAACCACTTCTTGACTAATACCAGGGTATAAATAAAGCACACCAATGGGTTGAGGTGTAATAGGGGTAACTTGCAGCTCATTTTCAACATAAGGACTAAGTTGGCCTTTAATAAGTTGAATACTAATACCCGATAACGCTAAGGGGTCAAGATTAGGCGACGCAAATGCATTAAATCCATCGGCGTGGGCTTTAGTTGCTCTGTTACCTCTAAACAGTTGGTTATTAAAAAATAGACTTACTTCTGCAATTGGATAATTTGCCGCTAGATACATTGCATTCAGAAGGTTTACTTGGCCATCTGAGCGTAATTGAGAAAGCGGAATTTGTGAGCCAGTTACAATTACAGGTTTAGTTAGATTTTCGAACATAAACGATAGTGCTGAGGCTGTATACGCCATTGTATCGGTGCCATGAAGCACAACAAAACCATCATAATCTTGGTATTTATCTTTAATGTCATCAGCAATAAGTTGCCAATGCTCAGGAGACATATCTGAAGAATCTATAAGAGGGCAGTATTCGTGAATATCAAACAAAGGCATTTCATCACGGTTAAACTCTGCGTTGTTCACTACGGTTTCTGTTAAAAAACCTTCAGCAGGAATATAACCTCGACTCGATTTTTTCATACCTATAGTACCGCCAGTATAAGCGATATAAATGCGTTTACGTTTCATAAAAAAAGCCCAGTAAAAAAACTGGGCTTAGTATAACGTTAAGTAACTTTAAATACAGCTGATTAGGTAAAGCTATGCACTTTTATTGTGCAACGTTACACACTAAACAGCGTGCATATACACCTTGTGGATCGTTGTAATCTTTAAGGTTTTCAACTTCAGTACTTAATTGGTTAATAACGCTTTGCAAGTTAGCTTGCGTTGCTAACACAGATGTTTTTTGTGTTTGTAAACCAAGCATCGATTTAATAGACGCGTTACCAAAAATGTTTTGAATCATTTTTTCTTGCGAGCTTAAATCTTGTTTAATGGTTTTAACTTCATAATGATTAAGTTTTGCAAGTGCTGCGGCTGCTTTTATAGCATCTTGTTTATCACCAAGTTTGTCTACTAAACCCAGTTCAAGTGCTTGAGATGCAATCCATACGCGGCCTTGGGCAATTTTATCAACTTGCTCAGGCGTCATATTACGGGCATCAGCGACAACGTTTAAAAAGCGACCGTATGCTTCTTCAACGCTCATCTGAATTACTTGACCCATTTTTTCGTTTAGGGGACGAGTGATAGAAAAACCAGCCATTTCGGTTGTTGCAACGCCATCTGAATAAACACCAATTTTAGATAAGGTTTTTTCAAATGTCATAAACGTACCAAATACACCAATTGAACCTGTAATAGTACTCGGTGCTGCCCAGATTTCGTTTGCAGCAGAGGCAATCCAATAACCACCTGATGCAGCTACAGAGCTCATAGAGGCAATAACAGGCTTACCAGCAGCTTTAAGCGCTAATACTTCTGCACGAATAACTTCAGAGGCAAACATACTACCGCCACCTGAATCAATGCGCAGTACAACCGCTTTAACTTTGTCATCAAGGCGTGCTTTACGAAGTAGGGCTGCTGTAGAGTCGCCACCAATTTCGCCAGCTTTACGCTCACCATCAACAATTGTACCTTTAGCAACTACAACGGCGACTTTTTCGGTAATAGGGTTATCAAATTCAATCGGTGGTTTAACCAAGCTTAAGTATTCACGAAATGAAACTTGCTTAAATGTTTTGCCATCTTCTTGTGCGCCAACTAAATCAATTAATTGTTTGCGAACTTGTTGATTTGTTTTTAAAGAATCAACCCACTGGTGGTCAAGTGCATATTTACCTGCATCGCCATCTGCAGCTTTCATTTTTTCAAGATATACGTCCATTGTCTCGTCGAAATTTGACTCATCAAATGGGCGAACCGCAGCAACATCTTGTTTGTATTCACTCCAAAGAGCGCCTAACCAAACACGGCTAGCTTCTTTGGCTGCGTCAGACATGTCGTTCCGAATGAAAGGTTCTACTGCTGACTTAAATGTACCAACACGGAAAATATGCTGCGTTACTTCAAGCTTTTCAAGTGCATCTTTAAAGTAAAGCGGATACATGCCGTAACCTTCAATACCTACGCTACCGTATGGGTGCATAGCTATTTCATCAGCATGTGATGCAATATAGTATTGTGCTTGGGTATAGTAATAACCCGATGCAATCACTTTTTTGCCAGCTTGTTTAAATGCATCAATAGCATTGGTAATTTGCTTAAGTTTGTTTAAATGCGCTTTAGGCATTTCTTGTAAATCAAGCAGCATCACCGTAATGCGATCGTCTTTAGTCGCTTCGTTTATTACTTCAACAATATCGTCGAGTAATATTTCGCTTGGCGCTTCAGAACCAGAAGTAGCATCACTAATTGCAGCTTCGACCGGATCTATGTATGTTTTTTCTTCAACAATAGGGCCATTTAGGTTAAGCCTAAGCACAGAGCCATTTTCAACTATTATTTTATCGTCGTCACTTGAGAGTGACACTAAGAAAACAATTACCAGTAATAAAAACAGAATGTTGAGTATTAAACGACGAGAAAAGTTAATTCCAGCCCAAATACCTTTAAATACCTTTGCTATCAAAATAGCTCCTTAATTTGGTACAGTTAATACATTAGTTCCATCTTAGCCTAGAATAAAAATAAATTTAACTGCTAAATCGTAACGAAGTGTTTATGAGGTGCTATTAATACATGTTTTTATAGCTTTTTTTAATTAAATGAAGGCACATATTGCTTATTACTTGCCATTAAAGCAGAATTAGCTAATGTATACAGGTTAGACCAGTTAACGGGGCACAAGATGTTAGAACAACAATTACAATTAAAACACACACAATTACGTAACCGCTTAGTGATGGGCTCAATGCATACAGGCCTTGAAGAGGGATGGCATAACCGCAAACGCTTACGTGCATTTTACGAAGCACGTGCAAAAGGCGGCACTGCAATGTTAATTACGGGCGGATACAGCCCTAATTTACGTGGCAAATTAACACCTATTTCATCTTCATTTAATAGTTATTACGATGTATTTAAGCACCGCGCTTATACAGATGCTGTGCATAAACACGGCGGAAAAATTTGTTTGCAATTATTACATGCTGGACGTTATGCGTACCATCCATTCAATCAGGCACCAAGTGCAATAAAAGCACCTATTAATCCTTATAAACCTAAAGCTATGACGCTTGGCTCGATTAAAAAAACAATTAAAGACTTTGCGCACTCTGCCTATATGGCTGAAAAAGCTGGCTACGATGGCGTTGAAGTTATGGGTTCTGAAGGGTATTTGATTAATGAGTTTATGGCGCCGCACACCAATAAACGTGAAGATGAATTTGGTGGCAGCCTAGAAAATAGAATGCGACTTGCGCTTGAAATAGTTAAAGCTGTAAGAGCAAAAGTATCTGAGCAATTCTTAATCATTTTTAGATTGTCGGTTATTGATTTAATCCCAAACGGTTCAACACCAGAGGAAGTTGTCATACAAGCTACCGAGCTTGAAAAAGCGGGTGTTGATATATTTAACACAGGTATTGGTTGGCACGAAGCGCGTGTACCGACTATTGCGAGTATGGTGCCGCCAGGTGCATTTAAAGAAGCATCAAAACGTTTAAAAGACGTGGTGAGCGTGCCAGTGATTGCTGTTAACCGAATTAATACTCCAGAAATAGCTAACGATATTTTAAAGGCAGGCGAGGCTGATTTAATTTCGATGGCAAGGCCGCTACTTGCCGATCCAGAGTTTTTTAATAAATACGCAAATAATCAATCTAAGCAAATTAATATTTGTATAGGGTGTAACCAAGGTTGTCTAGATCACGTATTTAAAAATAAACGTGCTACATGTTTAGTTAATCCACAAGCTGCATTTGAGCTAGATTACCCGTTAGAACAAGCAACCAAAGCTAAAAACGTATTAGTAGTCGGCGCAGGCCCTGCTGGTTTATCGGCAAGTTGTTACTTGGCTCAAAAAGGGCATAACGTCACGCTAATTGACCAAAAACCGCAAATGGGTGGCCAATTTAATTTAGCCATGCAAATACCGGGCAAAGAAGACTTTAACCATACTCTTACTTACTTCACTAATGAGCTTGAGCGATTAAAAGTAACTGTAGAGCTTGGTAAAGCTTATGACGATTCAATGCTTAAAAGCTATGATGACATCGTATTTGCAACTGGCGTTAGGCCGCGTGAAGCCTCTATTAAGTGTAGCGATGATAAGCGTGTATTTGCTTATGACGAAGTTATACGCGGCGAAGTAGAGCTGGGTAAATCAATTGCTATTTTAGGTGCCGGTGGTATAGGTTTTGATATGGTTGCGTTTTTAAGCGAACATAAATCGCAAACTATTAGCGAGTTTAAAACGCAATGGGGGATTGAGTGTGAAGCCCAACCTCATAAAGATGAACGTCAATTGTATATGTTAAAACGCAGTGCGGGTCGTTTTGGTAGCGAGCTTGGTAAAACAACGGGTTGGATACATCGCCAAGTTGCTAAGCAGCATGGCGTTAAGCAAATTGCTGATTGCCAATACCAAAGCTTTGATAAAAGCGGACTAACTATTAATGTTGCTGGTGAAACTCAAGTGCTGCCAGTAGACACGGTTATTGCCTGTATTGGTCAGGTTTCTAACAACGAAGTGCTAGAAAATTACACAGATAACGCAAAGGTACATGTTATAGGCGGAGCTAAACTAGCTGCTGCTATTGATGCTAAACGCGCTATTTTTGAAGCTCTTCAGGTCGCTAGAAGTATTTAACCTTTGTAAATAAATTGAAATAGTTTATCAATTCATGCGGTCTTTGCTGTTTATAGTCTATAACTTAATAAACAGTGAACACACAGGATACGCATGAACAAACTAACCAATCTTTATGATGCAATATTGGGTAAACTATCATTTTTAGATGGTTTACCTGCATTGCTATTTCGCTTGATTTTAGCCCCTGTTATGGTCATTGCAGGTTATAACAAACTTGCTATAAGCGGTGAGACAGAAGGTTTCTTTGATAACTTTTTAGCATCTCCAGATGTAGTTCAATGGTTTGGTAATAATGAATGGGGTTTAGGATTACCGTTTCCTGACTTACTAGCTTTTTTAGCTGGCTGGAGTGAATTTTTAGGAGGTTGGTTTTTATTACTTGGCCTTTTAACTCGCTTGGTCAGTATCCCACTTATGTTTACAATGGTTGTCGCTGCAACCTCAGTACATTGGCATAATGGTTGGTTTGCAATAGCACCAACTAATCCAGAAACAAGTGCTGCGCAAGTGCTCGATTGGTTATCAATTCCGGGCGCTAAAGAAAGCCTTGAAAACTCACTAGAAGTACAAGACCGAATAGGTAAAATTCGTGACTTAGTTGAAGAACACGGTTTTCCTGATTATCTATACGAAAAGGGCAAGCCGTCTATTTTAAACAACGGTATAGAATTTTCGGCAATTTATTTTGCTATGCTTCTTAGCTTGTTTTTTATGGGCGGTGGGCGTTTTGTTAGTATAGATTACTGGTTAAGGCGAAATATTGTAAAAGAATAACGTATTTAATCTACTTTACTAACGGCCGCATAGCTTAACCCTTTGCGGCCGTTTTGCATTTTAATTTCTCGGTATTTATTTTTTAAGGGTTTAAATGTTACTCTAGCGTTTTGAATTTTGAGGAATCGTTATGAACGCTATCGAGCTTTTACTTACCCGCCAATCAGACTCTAAACTAACAGAGCCGGGCCCTACGCCTGAGCAGCTCGACATAATTAAGCAAGCAGCATTACGTGTTCCTGATCATGGCTGTATAGCACCGTGGCAGTTCATTGTTGCTCAAGGTGATGCACGCAATAAACTGGGTGAAATTTACCATCAAAGTGCAGTGGCAGAGCAACAAGAAGAAAAAGTAATTAACCGTGCTAAAGAGCTTCCCCTTCGTGCGCCTATGATTGTAATAGCAATTGCTAAATATCAAGAACACCCAAAAGTTCCTCGAATAGAACAAGTACAAAGCGCAGGCTGTAGTGTATTAGCGATGCAACAAGCTGCATTTGCCCAAGGGTTAGGCGGTGTTTGGCGCACAGGCTACTTTGCACAAAGTAGCGCGGTTAAAAAAGCGCTTAACTTACATGAGCAAGATGAAATAGTAGGGTATTTATATATAGGTACACCCGAAGTCGATTGTAAAAAGTCGCCTCGCCATAAGCCAGAAAACTATTTTAGTAATTTGTGAAATAGTATGAACTTTGCGCAACTTACATAGTCATAATTCATTAAGGTTACAAAGAGTATTATTTAAAAGTTAATGACTTGGCTGTAAGAAGCGCTTGGAAGCACTAAATTTACTAAATCTTCTTCAGTTTGTTTTTTAATCGGTTGTTTTTTGATACATTATGGAAAGTCTTAATAAAAATAACGATAAAGAAGACGAAAACTATGGGAAATTTATTTTTACGTGAAAAAGAGAATTGGCTAGCATGGTCAATTTGGGGAATCATTGGTGCTTTTGTAACACTGTATGTTGCAATGAGCACAAATGCATCACACTTTATAGCCGGTTCAGCAATGGGTATGCTTGTGTTGTTAACATGGTGGATGCACCAGTCCAAACGTTTCGATTTTGGGCGTGCATTTAAAGTATGTTGCTACGTTTTATCGCTTAGTGTGCTACCAGCTTTTATGTTTGTTGTAGTACCAAGTGATGATTTAAATCGATTCGATTTAATTTTTCAAGGCGTTACCTTTACCGCACTGAGTATATTGGCTTGTTTAATTTGCTCTTGGATTGCACGTAGACCTAAACAATATTATTAATGTGTTTAACTTTAGTCTATTAACTACACTTTTATTAAAGTGAAGAGCTTAACAAAAGAACAAAGTGGGTCTATTTTATCCAATATGTTAATATTTTATATTAATTTCTATTTAGCTCTTTACAAGTTATGTATTTAGCCATATTATTCGCGCCGTGCGGAGAGATGGCAGAGTGGTCGAATGCACCGGTCTTGAAAACCGGCATGGGTTTATAGCCCATCTAGGGTTCAAATCCCTATCTCTCCACCATTATTTAAAAAAGCCGCCTTATGGGCGGTTTTTTGCTTTGTGGAGTTTCTAAATGACTAAAGCAACAAACCTACCAACCTCGCAGAAATTAATAAAACATCTTTTATTATGGACGGTATTTGGTTACTGCTATCAAAGTGCTATTAGCTTATTAGTAAAAATGGCTATAGATGCTCAACCAGAGTATCCATTAATTACCGCTTTAATTTATGGTGTTGGTTTTAATGTTTTAGCTGCCCATCTTATTACCAAATACGATAAGCATTGGCCAGTTATTGGCTCTGTTTTTATTGGTTGTATAGGGCTGCTTGTAGTGCCATTTTTACTGTTTGGCGAATCAGGATTACTAACAATGCCTCTACTTGTTGGAATTTTATTCAGTTTGCCGCTTTGTAGTTATATTGTTGGCCTAATTAAGCTAAAACTCAGCAAAAACTAGCCCCAAACGCGGTTTATTTTGTGATAGCATAGTCGCGTCTTTTAACTAACAAAACGTGAAAAACACATTATGTCAGATAATTTTACTACAGATGCTGAAAAAGCAAGTTACGGTATTGGCTTACAAATGGGTGAGCAACTTAAGTCTAATCCTTTTGAAGGCTTAAACCTAAATTCAGTATTTGAAGGCATGAAAGATGCGTACGCTGGTAGCGCATTTCAAGTTGAGATCCCAGAGATCCAAGCTGCATTTGAAAAAATAAACGAAGAGATTCAAGCTCGTCGTGAAGAAGAGTCTAAAGTACTTTCTGCAGAAGGTATTTCATTCTTAGAAGAAAACGCAAAACGTCCTGAAATCACAGTAACTGAGTCTGGTCTTCAATACGAAGTACTAGCAACTGGCGAAGGCGAAAAGCCAACAGCTGAGTCTACAGTACGTGTTGATTACCACGGTACACTTATTAACGGTACTGTGTTTGATAGCTCATACGAGCGCGGTCAACCAGCTGAATTTCCAGTTGGTGGCGTGATCAAAGGCTGGACTGAAGCATTACAAATGATGCCTGTAGGTACTAAATGGCGTATCTACGTTCCTCATGAGCTTGCTTATGGTGAACGTGGCGCAGGTGCTGCAATCGCACCTTTCTCAACGCTTGTATTTGATGTTGAGCTACACGAAATCATTTCTTAAATTAAATAAATTTTAATTTAAGAATTTAAAAAGCCGTATTCAATTTGAATACGGCTTTTTTGTGTTTGTAATTTAAGAGTTTTATACCAATTAGCTTAATTAAGTGATCTATTTTTCGCTAAGAAAGTTGTGTCGGTAACAAGGCAAAAATTTCGTTGTTTAGTTGTTACCACTAATTGCTCTTGCATTGCTCTACCTCCTGCATCCATGCAGTCGTATATCAGAAATTCTTAACGCAGTTAGCATCAGGTTTAATCCTTCAAATCGATTAAGTATAACTGCGTGTTGATATTATATATTCTAAAAATAAAAAACCGCATTAATAAAATGCGGTTTGTAAATATATAAACTAAAAACTATTTTTAATTATTAAAAATAACCACGAACACCAAAGCGGAAGTTTCTGCCAGGTAGTGGGGCTTTATCTTTAATAAATGAGCTATGCACAAAGCCTAACTCATCAGTAATGTTATCCACGTTTATATAAAGCTGTGCATCTACACTGCCTAAACCTAATTGGTAATTAGCTTGTGCATCAAATAACGTATAGCCGTCCGTTTTTGTTTCAAATGCAGTTACATCGTTTTGATCAAAGTAATGAGTACCCGTCAGTGTTAGTTGTAAGTCACCTAAATCGTACTGTAACTCAGAGCCTAATTTATTGGCAGGGATGCGCGGTAAATTGCCTTCGTCGTCTTTTAGTTTTGCACGAGTTGAGTCACCAAATACTTTAACCATAGCGCTTGGGGTTACTTGGTAATGTGCGTCAAACTCAATTCCATAAAGCTCTGCGTCTTTACTTGTAAACTGATAAACCGCAACAGCATCGTCATGTGCACCAATAGCTGATTCTAAACCATCTTCTTCATCGTAAACTAAACCCGTATTTTCTTGGAAATAAAAGTTTTTAATATCGTTATAGAAAAAGTTAACGGTGTAACCAAAATCACCGCTAAAACGTCTAAAGCTTAAATCTAGGTTTGTTGAGGTTTCTTGCTTGATATTCTCTGGCTCAAAATGCGCTTCATTATCTTCAATGTTGTAACCAAGACCTAGCTCATAAGTGCCGGTTGCAATGTGTAAACCGTTTGATAAAAGCTCTGCCGAAAGTGGTGCTCGCTCTGAGTGAGAAATACTTGTCGCAATACTATGACCCGGCTTGTATTGCCAAATGGCACCGGCAGAGGCGCTTAAATTGGTAAAGCTTTTATTGTATCCAATAGTTTCTTCGTCGCTATGATCTATTTCTACTTCATCGTGGCTATGTTCGTGTGCCGTGATTTTGCTTTCAATTTTGTAATCTTCTACACGTGCACCAAGCTCTATTGTCACGTCGCCAAATTCACGCTCTTCTAGTAAATATAATGCGTTAGTTGTAGTTACACTCGCGGGTGTAAATGCTTCTTCACCAATTGCATCGTAGTCAGAATCGCTGTAGTGATAGCCCATCATTCCGTGCCAATCAGCAAACTTATGCTCTACATTTAGACGTGCTTCAGTCGTTTTATTTTTAAAAGTAGTACCAATTTCGCCATCTTCAATTTCGCTGTGTGAATAATCTGTATAGCCAACACGTAGGTTGATGGTTTCAATCCAGTTATTATGAAGAGCGTAACTTACAAGCCCTTGCCAGCGGTCTTGCTCTAAATGTGCGTAAACAGGCTCTTCAGCAGCTTCATCTTCATGTTCTGCATGCTCTTCTTCAGTTTCACCTTCGTGATCGTGATGATGCTCATGCCCAGGAATACCGTAATCAGTATCAATACTACCGTAAGAAAAACCAATCGTTAAATGATCGCCAACATAGCTGGTACCAAAGTTGAGTGTTTCGCTATCAATAAAAGTATTTTCTACCGAGCTTTCGGTTTCAACATCGCCATCATCGTCGGCAATAGTAAAGGTCGGTGTTTGGTAATCATCGCCGCTGCGCTTAGTACCATCAAAATGAAAGTTAAAGCCTTCATTACCTGTTTCAAGTTTTGCAGCTACGGTGTTTGAATTTGACACCGTATCGTGGCTGTATTCAGCAGCGCCTGTAAGCTCGTCGATATTGCTAGTAGGAATACGGTTATCAACCACGTTTACAACGCCACCAATTGCACCAGAGCCATAAAGTAGGGTACTTGGACCGCGCAACACTTCAATTTGCTCTGCCGCTAGGCTGTCGCTTGATGTCGCGTGGTCTGGGCCAATTCGCGACGCATCGCTGGCATCTAATCCATTTTGTGTGATTTTAACGCGAGGGCCATCTAAACCACGAATAATTGGGCTTGATGATACAGGGCCAAAGTAACTTGCATTTACGCCTGGTAAACCTTTAAGAGTTTCGCCAAGTGTTGGTTTAGATTTATTTCTTAATTCATCACCTGAGAGCACGCTTACTGGCGATATCATTTCTAGGCTGTTCTTATGAAGTGCAGAGGCATAAACAACCACTGTTTCAACCGATGTTGGTTTAAGTGACACAGACAGATTATTTGAAGATTCGGTAACAGTAATACGAGAGTCTATGTAGTTGTCTTTACTAATATGTAATTGGCTGTTTGCATCTATATCGATAGCAAACTCGCCTAAATCATTACTTTTAACGCTTTGTTTTTTGCCATGGACATGGATAGAGGCATTTTTAATTGGTTGATTTTTATCATCCATTACTTTACCAGTAACGGTTGCAGCCAAAGCTGATTGAGAACATAAAACAGAAAAAATAGCAGAGGAGATTAATGTTAACTTTGTCATGGATATATTGGTTCGTGGTTATTATGTTGTGATATAATATAACACCGCAAAATTAACGAATCAACAATGTTATAGTATAACTTTGTGTTTTGCGATGAATAATCAAAAAATGACGATTAAGCCAATATTATAAAAATTCAAATAATAGGTTTGTGAATAGGAAACTTATCTATTTGACCGAAGAACTCATAGCGCTAGCCGGTAAATCTATGTATTTAATAGCGGCTATCTATCATTATCGCATCTAGTTTATGCTGCGCTCTTGTCTGATTTGTTATATCTACAGATTCAATCATTTCGCATTCGTCGCGGATCATCTCTGAAATAAGACTAGGGTAGTGGCGGCAGTCTTCTGGGCGGTCGAGGTAAATACTGCAGGTATACATGTTTTTAGCGAGAGGATCTTTTTTAGGCGCAATTTCTAAAAATGGGCACACTTGAAGTCTTAAGCCTGTTTTTGGGTCAAACCAAATTTCGTTGTTTTTAACGTATTCATAAATTTCGGGGTTAAAAAGCTCCCATAAATCTATTTCTTCTTTTGTTGCGCTTAAATCGCCGCCGCCATATTTAATACAGCATTTACCACACTGGTTGCATTCTTTCATAATTGGCTAATTTAGTTGGCTGTTAACGAATTTAAGTTAGTTATTAGTGTAGCACCAAATTTATTATTAACGCTCTACTGAATTTACCCATCCTTTAATTTTTGGGTGTGTAAACAATAGTTAGATACAATAACTATTGTTAAAACCCCTTGTTACATTTTATATAGTACAGGCTTTATTTAATGGTTTACTCTAAAGGTAGCGAAAAATGTTACAAACCCCGCTTGAGCAACTGTGTGATTGTTAAATGTTGCTGAGCGCGGATACCTAAGCAGGGCGTTATTATGAAAGAGGCTGTCACTAAGTTAAAAACAGAATTTAATGCAAAGTTATTGTATTGGAACAATCTTAAAAGTAGCAAAGCTAAAGCGGCAATCATCCTATTATTTTTAGTTGTCATTGCACTTAAAGTGTTTACGACCATCTTTACGTTGGATTGGGTTGCAAGTTTATTCAGCGTGTAAGTTTACCAAGAGTAATTGCGATAAAGTTTAATCACAGGGTGTTTAACGCCTACGCGATGTTCATTATTAATGTATTATTACGCTATACACCAAATTAAATAAATCAGTTGTTTAAATACGTTTTATAATGACTGTAATGATACATTTTAGCTAAATTGAGTGAGTAAATGAGTTTAGCTGCATTAAAGGATAACCAGTGATGATGAATACAAAAATATACAAAGCGGTACATGATCTAGCAGAAGATTTAATGGCGGCGGCTAACAAAAATAACCGTGAAAAGTTTGAGTCGTTATTTGCAGAGTTAAAAGCTATTTGTATTGAAAACGAAAACACCTCAAAAGATCACCCTGTACAATGGGAAACCTTAGCTGATTTTACCGAAGAGTTAGAAGAGGCAATTACTACTTACGAAAAAGCATTAGAAAAGTCGATTGCGATTAATAACAAAGATCACATGTCGTCGGTTTCTTTTTCAATGGCTACATTACAGCTTGAGCTTGGACAAAAAGATGAAGCTATTAAAAACCTTCAAAATGCTAAAGTCAGCGCCAATAAAATTGAAGACAAAGAGCTTAAAGCTGAAATACACGACCTACTAGAGTCGCTTATTGAAGAAGAAGGTTAAATACATAAAAGCATAACTTATCCATATTAAATATGATTTTTGTGGATTTAGCTTGAGCTTAATAAAGCGCTGATGGTTTATACCCTCAGCGCTTTTTTATGTTTGCTATAAATACTAAACCAAAAGAAAAGGCTTACTATTGAGCTAGCTTATTCATAAAATCGACAATGTACTTTGCAATTTCTACTGGTTTTTCTTCAACGCTAAAGTGCCCTGAATCGAGTAAATACAGTTCAGCGTTCGGTACATCTTTTAAGTATGCTTTAGCGCCTTCGGCTATAAACGCAGGGTCGTTTTTACCCCATACAATTAACGTTGGTGGTTGGTACTTGCGTAAATAAGCTTGCCACTTTGGATAGTCGAGAAGGTTGTTGTAGTAATCTTGTAGCAATTGCACTTGAATTACTCTATCGGCTTTGGTTTGTAAAAAGTGAAGATCATGCGTCCAGCTATCTGGGCTCATCACTTCTGGGTTACTTTGTACGTCTCGTAAATACTGCTTATTAATAATGGCTTGTTCAGACGTGAACGAATAAATTTTATCTTGCTGAGCTTTCGAACTATCTTCATTCGCGGCTTTAAAAAATGCTTGCCTCGGTAGGGTTAGCCCCTCTAAGTACGCATTACCATTTTGTACAATAAGTGCATCAAGTTTATTAGGATTATTTAACAACATTCTAAAGCCTACAGGTGCTCCAAAGTCTTGTATATATAGGCTGTAGCGCTTTACTTTAAGCGTTGTTAGTAACCCTTCAACGTATTGAGCTAGTAATTCAAAAGTATATTTTTGAGTTTCTGGGTTTGGGCGTTCGCTGTATCCTGAGCCTAAATAATCGGGTGCAATTACATGATAACGACCTGATAAAAGCGGGATCAATTCTCGGTAGCTGTGTGAAGACGACGGATAGCCATGTAAAAGCACAATGGTTTGCTTATGCTGGATGCCAGCTTCTCGGTAAAATATCTTTTTACCGTTTACATTTGCATATTTGTAAGCGGTTTTTGAAGGCCATACAGCATCAGCGGCATATACCTGAGCGGTAAGCGTAGACATTGAAACTAGTAAAAACACAATAAAAGAGACGATGTGAGCAGGTTTTACTTTAAGATTTTTTTGTATATCTGGGTGCATAAGTAAACTCGTTATTTTTGGTAATGACGCTTTATTAATTTACCAGACCCGTTATTTACACAATTGTATTCAGATAATAACGTTGTAGTTTCACAGCAAAGAAGTGTACAGCAGGAGTAAGTGCAGCTTTGGACCTTACAAGATACTTATGAGCCAACAGTGGGCTAGGGCGTTAGCTCTTTATTGGCCGCTTTTTTGTATTTGAAATAGCTTATTAAATAAACGGCTATTGGAATCGTTGGGCTTAAAAATATGTGAGGATGAAAATAGATACCACGTTCGTCATATAGAAACACATATAACACGACCGCAAACGTTGAAGGTAAGGGGAAGATGATTGCGCCGTGCCCAACAGCAGCAAATAGTGTCCACGAGAAAACACTAGGCCGAAGCACTGCTCTGATGTAAGCACCTTTATTAGTCGCTTTAGCCTTTTTAGCGTAATTACGTGAAACAAAATAAGATATTACCGTTGGAAACAAAGTTAAAATGATACTTAGCAGTATAAGCATAGTGATTCAATTCCTTTTGATATTATTTGCATAACCCAGTTTTTCACAATGTGTTAATTGGTTTGAGTTAATACCGTTTTTAAAGCAACAATTTGCTTAATTTCATCAGCTGTTAATGCTTTATATAACCTAGGATAGGGCCAACTATAGCCCCATCTGAAAGTCGATGGTATATAAGGGCTGCCACCAAATCGAACTCCAGCAAGCATAAGGTTCGCTATACTCGTTTCGCCGGCTTCAATAACACACTGTTGCAAGGCTTTATCTGCTTCTAAACGTTGCCAATAAGTGCCACCTTGCCAGTAGGCGTAGTCATGCGCTTTACAAAATGCAAGCCACAACTTTTTATCTTTTGTCGTGCCGTCCGGAAAAGCACTACAGCCATCTGATGTGAACGGTTTTATATTTTCAGCATTTGCTGTATTACTTAATATGACAAGTAAGACAATGGGACTGAAACGCATTATTTTCATGCGAAAGAGTGTATTAGTAAAATTATATATGATTTTAAGTGTTACTGTTTTAGTTACAAATAATAACACTTTAAAAAGTATAAAAAAGGTTTTTACTGTTTATAGACTGGTTATGCTTATATGATAATTTTGATTTAGAGCTTTTTGTTTAGATACTCTATGCGTTCTATTTTCTTCGCTAGTTGCGAGGTGTTAATACTAAAAGTGCTGGTTAAAAAACTTACTACAATATTAGATTAAGGTTTACACATGGTGTGTTGCATTTGTACTTTAGGAGAGGAGCTGTGCTAGAACAAATAGAAAATTGGATTGACGCTACAAATTTAAAATACAGTAGTCAAAAAGTGAGTTGTGATAAATTCAGTAATGAATTTTATGGGTTTTATCCTACCGAGCTTTTAAAAAACGCGTATTACGTTGTTGTAGACCAAATACCAAAGCCAGACTTTGCGGGTCTGCGAGAAATGGGCCTAGGTGATTTTGTCGATATGGACGCGGCGGGTATAACGTATAAATATACTTATTATATACTTCCCCACGTCGCTACTAATTTAAGGGTCCATTTTCATGAACTTGTTCATGTTGCGCAGTGGCTTGAGCTTGGCGCTAACGCATTTATGCTTCGTTACATTAGTGAAATTCAACGAGAGGGATATCACCATGCTCCGCTCGAAAAGATGGCATACCCGCTTGATGATCAATTTGCTAGTCGTGGTAAAAAATAGATGTGCCAAAATATGTAACTCATACTCTGTAATTAGCGCAGAATTTTAAAGGAATTTATATGAACAAAACGTTAGGATGCTTTTTTACTTTAATGTGTATTGATGCACAAGCTGTGACGTTTGAAGAAGGTATAGTATCAGCCTTACTCGAGCGAACAAAACACAATATTACCTACGATGGGGCTTATCACTCAATTGCTTACCCAGGTGGTGATGTGCCTAAAAATATTGGGGTATGTACCGACGTTATAATCAGAAGTTACAGAAAGTTAGGCATCGATTTACAGAAACTCGTGCATGAAGACATGCAAAATAACTTTACACTGTATCCATCTAAACGTATTTGGGGTTTAGCTAAGCCTGATAAAAATATAGACCACCGACGTGTTCCAAATTTACAAGCTTACTTTGAGCGCCATGCAAACGTATTAAGTAAATCCAACAAAGTGAGTGATTATAAAACCGGCGATATAGTAACGTGGATGTTACCAGGTAATTTACCTCATATAGGCATGGTGATTAATGAATCATCTCAAGATACAGGTAATCCGCTTATTGTGCATAATATTGGGCGTGGGCCGCAAAAAAGTGACATGCTTTTTGATTACAAAATTACAGGGCATTACCGGTTTGTTCCACAGTATTGATGCGCTTAATAAACGGTATATGTAAGTATTAATTTTATTTCAGATTAATACTTACATTGCCATTGGGTTTACAGCAGCACAACAATATTTCGCCTTCGCGCACAAACGCAAGTGGCTCTTCGTTGTACTCAACGTTACCTGATACTAACGTTGCCCTACAAGCGCCGCAGTAGCCTTCGCGGCATTGGAATGCAACGTCTATTTTCATGGATTCTAAGCAGTGTAAAAGAGAAGGGCAGCCAGCGGTAAATTCTATACACTGGCTGTTTTCTGCAAGCGTTATGCTTGCAGTAGACTTGTCACTCATTATAAATCAAAATCACCAAATTCTGATGCATCAACTTGAGAGTCTATTTGACCAACAAGGTATGAGCTAATTTCTGCTTCTTGAGGCGCTACTTGCACGTTATCAGACACTAACCACGAGTTTATCCATGGGATAGGGTTACTGTTGTTTTCAAACTGTGCTGGCAAGCCAATGGCAGTCATACGTGCATTAGTAATGTATTCAACGTACTGACATAAAATATGCTTATTTAAGCCAATCATTGAACCATCTTTAAATAAATACTCAGCCCACTCTTTTTCTTGCTCTGCAGCATCAACAAACATTTTAATCGCTTCGTCGCGGCACTGAGCTGCAACAATCGCCATTTCGGGGTCATCTTTACCGTCTTGCATAATGTTTAAAATATGCTGAGTACCCGAAAGGTGAAGTGCTTCATCGCGTGCAATAAGTTTAATTATTTTAGCGTTACCTTCCATTAGTTCACGCTCAGCAAACGCAAACGAACATGCAAAGCTTACGTAAAAGCGAATCGCTTCAAGAATATTTACCGACATCATAGCCAGGTAAAGTTTCTTTTTAAGCTCAAACAAATTCACGATAACAGTTTTACCGTTAATCTCGTGTTTGCCTTCACCATATAAATTGTAAAGCGATACAGAGTTGATTAAGTCGTCGTAGTATTTAGTTACGGCATCGGCACGTTCGCTAATTTTATCGTTGCTAACAATATCATCAAAAATAAGTTCAGGTGCTTGTGTTACGTTACGGATAATATGTGTGTATGAACGGCTGTGAATTGTTTCACTGAACGCCCACGTTTCTATCCATGTTTCAAGCTCTGGTAGCGATACAATAGGGAGTAGGGCAACGTTTGGCGAACGGCCTTGTACGCTATCAAGCAAAGTTTGGTATTTTAAGTTACTTAAAAATATATGCTTTTCGTGATCGGGTAACGCTTGAAAGTCTAAACGGTCTTTACTTACATCTACTTCCTCAGGACGCCAAAAGAAAGACAGTTGCTTCTCGATTAATTTTTCAAAAATTGGGTATTTTTGTTGGTCGTAACGAGATACGTTTACAGTTTGGCCAAAAAACATTGGCTCTTGCATTTGGTTATTATGGTTTCGGCTAAAAGTAGTATAAGACATGTTTATCACTCAAAAAACTATCAGAAAAAGCGGGCTAAATGCCCGCTTAAAATAAAAATCAGCAGTTATATTTTACACGCGCCGCCTTCACAATCATCATCTTCCACTTCTGGAGTATCTTCTTGCATATCTGAGGCACCATCACGAGTATTGTGGTAGTACAAGGTTTTAACACCTAGTTTGTACGCGCTTAGTAAGTCTTTTAATAAGACTTGCATAGGTACTTTACCGCCTTCGAACTTGTTTGGATCATAATTTGTATTTGCAGAAATTGTTTGGTCTACAAATTTTTGCATTATACCAACAAGCTGCAAGTAACCATCGTTTGATGGAATGTCCCACAGTAGCTCGTATTGATCTTTTAAACGCTCATACTCAGGAACAACTTGCTTTAAAATACCGTCTTTACTTGCTTTAACGCTAATATGTCCACGTGGTGGTTCAATACCATTTGTTGCATTAGAGATTTGCGACGATGTTTCTGATGGCATTAACGCACTTAGTGTTGAGTTACGCATACCGTGCTCTTTAATATTTGCACGTAGTGTATCCCAATCAAGATGAAGTGGCTCATCACAAATTTTATCTAAATCACGTTTGTACGTATCTGTTGGCATAATGCCTTGTGAATACGTTGTTTCGTTAAACTTAGGACAGGCGCCACGCTCTTTAGCAAGCTCGTTTGATGCTTTCATCAAGTAGTATTGAATCGCTTCAAATGTTTTATGAGTCAGTGCATTTGCGCTGCCATCTGAATAACGCTTACCGTTTTTAGCTAGGTAGTATGCGTAGTTAATCACGCCTATACCTAACGTTCGACGACCCATAGTTGCATTTTTAGCAGCCGGTACTGGGTAGTCTTGGAAATCAAGTAAGTTATCAAGGGCGCGTACTGCAAGTTCAGCTAGCTCTTCAAGCTCGTCTAGTGATTCTATTGCACCTAAGTTAAACGCAGACAGTGTACAAAGGGCAATTTCGCCTTCTTCGTCATTTACGTTATTAAGTGGCTTAGTTGGCAATGCAATTTCTAAACATAAGTTAGATTGGCGAATAGGCGCAACTTTAGCAATGAACGGGCTGTGTGTATTACAGTGGTCCACATTTTGTAAATAAATACGACCTGTACTTGCACGCTCTTGCGCAAACATAGAGAAAAGCTCAATCGCTTTAATGCGTTTTTTACGAATCGATTCGTCTTGTTCGTATTTTACGTAAAGCGCGTCAAACTCAGCTTGGTCTTCAAAAAATGCATCGTAAAGACCAGGCACATCTGATGGGCTAAATAACGTAATGTAGTCGTCTTTAATTAAACGAGAGTACATTAGTTTATTAAATTGTACGCCGTAATCTAGGTGACGAACGCGGTTGTCGTCCACACCACGGTTATTTTTAAGTACAAGTAGGTTCTCTACTTCTAAATGCCAAAGCGGGTAGAACAATGTTGCAGCGCCGCCACGTACACCACCTTGCGAACAACTTTTAACAGCTGTTTGAAAGTGCTTATAAAAAGGAATACAACCTGTGTGGTACGCTTCGCCGTTACGAATATGGCTACCTAGCGCACGAATTCGACCAGCATTAATACCAATACCTGCGCGTTGTGAAACGTATTTAACAATAGCTGACGACGTTGCATTGATTGAATCAAGGCTATCGCCACATTCAATTAATACACACGAGCTAAACTGGCGAGTAGGTGTACGTACACCCGACATAATTGGCGTTGGTAGAGATATTTTAAATAACGATACTGCGTCGTAAAAGCGCTTAATGTAAGAAACGCGTGTTTCACGTGGGTAGTCAGAGAATAAGCTCGCTGCTACTAAAATATATAAAAACTGTGCACTTTCGTAGATTTCACCCGATACACGGTTTTGAACGAGATACTTACCTTCAAGCTGTTTTACAGCCGCGTAGCTAAAGTTAAGATCGCGAGAATGATCAAGATATGCATCAAGCTCGTCTAATTCTTGCTCTGTGTAATCTACTAATAAGTGAGCATCGTAGCGTTTATCGCCAACCATTTTTGTTACGTGGTCAAATAAACGTGGTGGCTCAAATTGACCGTACGCTTTTTTACGTAAATGGAATACAGCTAAACGTGCCGCTAAGTATTGATAATCAGGCGATTCTTTTGAAATCTGATCCGCTGCTGCTTTAATGATGGTTTCGTGAATGTCTTTAGTACGAATACCGTCGTAAAACTGAATGTGCGATTTTAATTCAACTTGCGAAACCGAAACGTTGCTTAAACCTTCGGCGGCCCATTCAATGACGCGATGGATCTTATCCAGATCAAGAGGCTCTTTGCGCCCGTCACGTTTGCTTACAGATAACTGTTGGTTCATTTGCCTGTATTCCTTGGGAATTATGTATTTTGACCAATGCTTTATGCCTCGCCGAAGCAAGGTACATACTCATTTATTATAGGTTTCACCGTATTGGCGAATTTAATTGAATAACATTTGGCCACAATATCTGGTGTTGTTCAATTTAGAGATCACAAGATAGTGTGGTCTGAGTTGTTTTGCAAGGGACATAATTGCCCCTGTTTGTGGATAACTTTGGGATAACGCATTTGTGTTAGTAGACACTCACCTTCGAACAATCATTTAAGTTGAAATATGCAAAAATCAACTAATGATCTGCTAAATTTACTCATTTTAAAAATAAATTTTGACTGCTTTTTTTATCAGCAAGCTTTGTGTGAAAACTAACACAATCACAATATATAGTGTTTAATAATTAACATAGCACTATATATGGTTAAAACCATCAATTGGGCTTTGCCAGTTAAAATCAGCATTCCAGCTGTTGGCTTCATCAATACTTGGGATGTAACCCCAAAGTGCCGTTGCGGTATGCATACCTGCCGCTTTGCCTGCTTGTATGTCACGCTGTGCATCACCAATGTATAAACAACGGCTTGGTTCTACCTGCATAAGCTTTGCACAATGTAGCAGTGGTAAAGGTGATGGCTTAGCTTCAGCTAATGTGTCGCCACTTATTACTACACTGGCATTTTTTAATGCGGGAATAGCTGCCACTAAAGGATCGGTTAAAAACCCTGGTTTATTAGTCATGATCCCCCATTTGATCTTTTTCTGATCAAGGGCGATAAGTAACGATTCAACTCCGCTGAAGCAATGTGTGTGATTTGCTATGTTTGTGGCGTACTCGTCAACTAATTGCTTTATAAGCTCGCTTTGGGGTTGTTTAGCCCATAATTCTTTAAAACCAGCCTCTAATAATGCGCCTGCGCCGTTAGATGCGGCAGGACGGTATATATCACTACTAACAGGTTCTATTTTATTGCTAATAAGGACTGTGTTTAAAGCGGCACCTAAATCATCAGCGGTGTCGAGTAGGGTGCCGTCTAAATCAAATAAAAATGCATCGTACTCAATAAGGGGTAGGGGGGCTTGAGAGTTAGCCATTAAGCTAACTTCTCAAAATAAAGTATGTAATTTACGCTAACGTCACTATTGAGCGTATATTGCTTTGATAGTGGGTTATAAGAAAGCCCTGTACTTGCACGAACTTTTAAACCGGCTTGCTCTGCCCATGCAATAAGCTGTGCAGGCTTTATAAACTTTTTATGGTCGTGTGTACCTTCAGGCACCATTTTTAAGAGTTTTTCAGCGCCAACAATAGCGTATAAGTATGCTTTAGGTGTTTTGTTCAGGGTTGAAAAAAACACGTCTGCGCCTGGTTTGGCAAGTGCGGCTACGGCATGAATGATAGATGCTGGGTCGGGAACGTGTTCAAGCATTTCCATACACGTTATTACATCAAAGCGCTCAGGGTACTGTGTTGCAAACTCTTCTGCAGGCACTTTTATATAATCTACATTTACGCCAGTTTCTAAACTGTGCAACTTAGCAACAGTTAAAGGTTCTTGGCCCATATCGATGCCAGTTACTTTTGCACCCATACGCGCCATGCTTTGGCTTAAAATACCGCCGCCACAGCCAACGTCGAGTGTTTCTTTATCGAATAAGCCTTGCGTTTTGTTTGCTATAAAGTCTAAACGTAACGGGTTAATTTCGTGAAGAGGTTTGAATTCTCCGTCTAGGTCCCACCAACGCTCAGCGATGGCTTCAAATTTTGCTATTTCTGCGTGATCTACATTTTGATGTTCGGTCATAAAATACTTCCTCGTCAATCTGAGGCCATTATATAGGGCTAAATTGATAAATCGCAAAGTTTTGCGCCTGTAAATTAAAATTAATTGTGATAGCATGGCTGTTAGAAATAATAACAATACTCTTAATACCCAATACCGGGTTGTTGAGAGCTGATACTGAAGGAATGTGATATCAAATGACTGATCTCGCCAATGAAATTCTGCCAGTCAATATTGAAGACGAGTTAAAAAACTCCTACTTAGATTACGCAATGAGCGTAATAGTAGGACGTGCATTACCAGACGTACGTGACGGCTTAAAACCTGTTCATCGCCGCGTTTTGTTTGCAATGAACGAGCTTAGTAATGACTGGAACAAGCCTTACAAAAAATCGGCCCGTGTGGTCGGTGACGTAATCGGTAAATACCATCCACACGGCGACAGTGCAGTTTATGACACGATAGTTCGTATGGCTCAGCCATTCTCACTACGTTATATGCTTGTAGATGGCCAAGGTAACTTCGGTTCGGTTGATGGTGATTCAGCAGCGGCAATGCGTTATACAGAAGTACGTATGGCAAAAATGTCGCATGAGTTATTAGCCGATCTTGAAAAAGAAACGGTTGATTTCGTTCCTAACTACGACGGCACTGAGTTCATCCCTGACGTGTTACCTACGAAAGTCCCTAATTTATTAGTGAATGGTTCGTCGGGTATTGCAGTAGGTATGGCTACAAATATACCACCACATAACTTAACTGAAGTTGTGAACGGTTGTTTGGCACTTATTCAAAATCCTGATTTAACTATTTTAGAGTTAATGGATTATATTCCTGGTCCTGATTTCCCAACGGCTGCAATTATCAACGGTAAAAAAGGCATTGAACAAGCCTATTTAACTGGCCGTGGTAAAGTGTACATGCGTGCACGCGCCGACGTCGAAACCGATGAAAAAACAGGCCGTGAAACAATCATCGTTCACGAAATTCCTTATCAAGTTAATAAAGCCCGTTTAATTGAAAAAATTGCAGAGCTTGTTAAAGATAAGAAAATTGAAGGTATTAGTGCACTACGTGATGAATCAGATAAAGACGGTATGCGTATCGTTATTGAAATTAAACGTGGTGACGTAGGCGAAGTTATTTTAAATAACTTGTATTCACAAACTCAGTTACAAACTGTGTTTGGTATGAATATGGTTGCATTAATTAACAACCAACCTAAGTGTTTTAATCTAAAAGAAATGCTTGAAGAGTTTATTATTCACCGCCGTGAAGTAGTAACTCGTCGTACCGTGTTTGATTTACGCAAAGCGCGTGACCGTGCTCATACGCTTGAAGGTTTAGCAATTGCGCTTGCAAACATTGACCCAATTATCGAGCTTATTCGTAAATCACCTACACCTGCTGAAGCTAAAGTTGCTTTAACTGCACGTCCGTGGGAATTAGGTCATGTACAAGGTATGCTTGAAAAAGCAGGCGAAGATAATGTAGCCCGTCCAGATTGGCTTGCTGATGATTTAGGTATTCGCGACGGTCAATACTATATTTCTGAGCAACAAGCTCAAGCAATTCTAGATTTGCGTTTACACAAGCTTACTGGTCTTGAACACGAAAAAATCTTAACTGAATATCAAGCGTTATTAGAGTTAATTGCTGAGCTACTTTATATTTTGGCAACACCTGAGCGTTTAATGGAAGTTATTCGTGACGAACTAGTTGAAATTAAAGCGCAGTATGGCGACGAACGTCGTACTGAGATTAATGCAGCGGCTCACGATATCAGCCTTGAAGACTTAATTACTGAAGAAAACGTTGTTGTAACGCTTTCTCACGAAGGGTATGTGAAGTATCAGGCATTGTCTGATTACGAAGCACAACGTCGTGGTGGTAAAGGTAAGTCAGCAACGAAGATGAAAGATGAAGATTTCATTGAACGTCTGTTAGTTGCAAATACACACGATACTATTTTATGTTTCTCTACGGCCGGTCGTTTATATTGGCTTAAAGTGTATCAGTTACCACTAGCAAGTCGTGCAGCGCGCGGTAAGCCAATTGTTAACTTGTTACCACTTGAAGCTGATGAACGTATTACTGCTATATTGCCAGTACGCGAGTACGCAGAAGATAAATATATCTTTATGGCAACTGCATTCGGTACAGTTAAGAAAACACCATTAACGGCTTACAGTCGTCAACGTGCAAGCGGTATCATTGCTGTTAACTTAAATGATGGCGATAGCTTGATTGGTGTTGATATTACCGATGGTAGCAACGAAATTATGTTGTTCACTGATGCAGGTAAAGTTGTACGCTTCAAAGAAGCTGAAGAAACAACAGTTGTTGATGAAAACGGCAACCCAGTATTAGACGAAGAAGGTAACCCTGAGATTCGCTTCAAAGGTGTTCGCCCAATGGGTCGTACTGCTACAGGTGTTCGTGGTATTAAAATGCGAGACGAGCAACGCGTAGTATCGTTAATTGTACCAAAAACTGACGGTGCCATTCTAACGGTAACTGAAAATGGTTACGGTAAGCGTACACAACTTGAAGATTACCCATCTAAGAGCCGCGCAACACAAGGTGTTGTATCAATTAAGGTGAGTGAACGTAACGGTGCTGTTGTTGGTGCTGTGCAAGTTGATGACAACGATGAAATAATGATTATTTCGAATCGTGGTACCTTAGTACGAACTCGCGTTAATGAAGTTTCAACGGTTGGACGTAACACACAAGGTGTTATTTTGATCAGAACTATTGACGGAGAGCAAGTAGTTGGTTTACAACGTATAGAAGAGATTGAAGTTACAGAAAGTGACTTAATTGATATTGAAGACGTTGAAACAGTAGATACGGTTATTGATGAAGTAGCGGATGATAATCCTCCTTCAGAATAATTGATATTGAAAAAGCGGCCTTGGCCGCTTTTTTTAATGTTGTTGAAAAAAATTAATAGGGTGTGAAATTATACTCATACCAATTCGCTTAATTAAGAGATCTATTTTGAGGGTGGAAAAACGTGTTGATAGCTAGGCAAAAAATTCGCTATTTAGTTGTTCTAAATGAGAATTTTTTAACGCAAGTAGCGACACGTTTAGCCCCGCAAAATGATTAAGTATTATTGCGGATTGGTATTATTCATTAAATTTTAAAGGTTTAGCGGATTGGTATTAAATGTTCATGCTTAGTAGTTAAATTACTGGAATGAGGCAAAGGTAATGAGTAAATATAATTTTTGTGCGGGGCCAGCTATGCTTCCGCAAGCGGTTATGAAAAAAGCGCAAAAAGAGTTTCTAGATTGGCAAGACCTAGGTGTGTCTGTGATGGAGATTAGCCATCGCAGTAAAGAGTTTTTAGCGCTTACAGCTAAATGTGAAGCTAGCCTTCGTCGCCTAATGAATATTAGTGATGAATTTGAAGTGCTGTTTATGCATGGTGGTGGTCGTGGCCAGTTTAGTGCTGTGCCATTAAACTTACACCAAGAAGGCAAAACAGCGTTTTATTGTGAGAATGGCGTTTGGTCGAAAAGCGCCAGAGATGAAGCGAATAAGTTTACTCAAACGTCTTTTACGGATGTCCGTAATGATGCTGATGGTGAGTTTTCAATTAAAGACGTTGCTGACTGGGAATTACCAGAAGACGCTGCGTACATCCACTATTGCCCTAATGAAACTGTCGATGGCTTAGAGATTTTTGATGTACCAAGCCACCCAACAGCTCCGATTATTGCTGATATGTCTTCAACTATTTTATCGCGTGAGATAGACGTTAATAAATTTGATTTGATTTACGCTGGTGCGCAAAAAAATATCGGTCCATCGGGCATATCAATTGTTATTGTTCGTAAAACATTACTTGAGCGCGAAGGTTTGCCAAAGCCCGGTATTTTAGATTACGCACTTGAAGCAAAGCAGGGCAGTATGTTTAATACCCCACCTACCTTTGCTTGGTATTTAGCGGCTGAAGTATTTGAATGGCTTGAAAGCAATGGTGGGGTAAAAGCCATGGAAGCACAAAATATTGCTAAAGCAAATTTACTGTATGATTTTATCGATAACTCAGATTTTTATTCAAATATAGTCGCTAAACATTGCCGCTCACGCATGAATGTTCCATTTTGGTTAAACGATGAAAGCTTAAATAGCAAATTTGTTGCTCAATCAAACGAGGCCGGTTTACTTGCACTTGAAGGTCACAGAATTGTGGGCGGTATGCGCGCAAGTATTTATAACGCTATGCCTCTTGAAGGTGTTCAAGCACTTGTAGATTTTATGGCTGCATTTGCAAAGGAGCACAGCTAATGGAGCAGCTCCGTTTAGAACCTATTTCTAAAGTAAATGGCACGGTAACCCTACCAGGTTCAAAGAGTCTATCGAACAGAATTTTATTATTAGCAGCACTGGCAAACGGTACCACCGTTGTAGAGAACTTACTTGATAGTGACGATATACGCCATATGCTGGGTGCTTTAAAGTTATTGGGTGTAAATGTAACTTTAAATGATGAACACACTGTAGCGACCGTAGAGGGAGTTGGTGGTGTGTTTAATACACCTACTGAGCCCTTGTTTTTAGGTAATGCGGGTACTGCTTACAGACCTTTAACGGCTGTACTTGCTGCCGTTGCTGGTGAGTATGAGCTAATAGGCGAGCCACGTATGGAAGAGCGTCCGATAGGGCACTTAGTTGATGCTCTACAAGCGCTTGGTGGTGATGTTACTTATACAAAACACAAAGACTATCCACCACTTAAAATTGTAGGTGGTCAAATAAAAGGTGGTGAGGTTGAAATTGACGGTAGTATTTCAAGTCAATTTTTAACGGCTCTATTAATGGCAGCGCCATTATTTAGCGGTGATACAACGATAACTATTAAAGGTACTTTAGTATCTAAACCTTATATTGATATTACGCTTGATGTAATGGCACGTTTTGGTGTTAGTGTTGAACACAGTGATTATGCAACTTTTAAAGTTAAAGGTGGTCAACAGTATCAATCACTCGATCGAATTATGGTTGAAGGCGATGCATCTTCTGCTTCTTACTTTGTTGCTGCGGCTGCAATTGCTGGCGGCGAGATTGAAATTAAAGGCGTGGGTGCTAAATCAGTTCAAGGTGATATAGGCTTTGCTAAAGTAATGGAGCAAGTAGGCGCAAAAATCGATTGGTATGATGAACGTTTAGTTGTTCGCAAAGGCGAATTAAAAGGCGTAGATATTGACGCTAATGCAATTCCTGATGCTGCTATGACCCTTGCAACTGTTGCTCTTTTCGCTAAAGGCCCAACTGCCATTCGTAACATTTATAACTGGCGAGTAAAAGAAACAGACCGTTTATATGCGATGGCAACTGAGCTTAGAAAAGTAGGTGCAGAAGTGGTAGAAGGGCATGACTTTATAGAAATTACACCGCCTAAACACTTCAACGATGTAGCAATAGACACTTACGACGATCACCGTATAGCCATGTGTTTTGCAATGGTTGCCGTTGGTGGAAAGCCAATAACGATTAATGATCCAAAGTGTACCTATAAAACATTTCCTACATTTTTCAATGTTTTAGCGTCAGTCAGTGAATAAGCTAATTAGAAGTAATTACAAAAGTTACACACTAATAGCAGATATATTTTAATAACTGACGTATAATGTCGCGGTTTATTTAGGTGTGCATTGCAGGAGGTTTTAAATGCAGGCGTTATTAATGCCCGTGATCACCGTTGATGGCCCAAGTGGTTCAGGTAAAGGAACTGTTTGTCGCTTGTTAGCCGACAAGTTAGGGTGGGATGTATTAGATAGCGGTGCGATTTATCGCGTTTTATCTTTAGCTGCACTTCATCACCAAATTGCATTAGACAATGAAGAAGGGCTTGTCCCTCTTGCTGCAAATTTAGATGTGCAGTTTTTGGTAGATAGCCAAACTAATGCAGGAAAAGTTATTTTAGAAGGCGAAGATGTAACTACTACTATTCGTAATGAAGAAGTAGGCGCTGCAGCATCAAAAGTTGCAGCATTACCTCGCGTTCGTGAAGCGTTATTACGTCGCCAGCGTGCATTTCGCACTGAAAACGGCTTAATTGCCGATGGCCGTGATATGGGCACTGTGGTTTTTCAAGATGCGCCGTTAAAAATATATTTAACAGCAAGTGCAGAAGAGCGTGCTCGTAGACGCTTTGTTGAGTTGAATACGCGCGGTCTTGATGTTACACTAAGTGGTCTATTACAGGACATTCAAGCTCGTGACGAGCGCGATATGAATCGTGCCGTTGCTCCGCTTGTACCTGCAGATGATGCTATTGAGCTTGATACTAGCGAGCTCAATGCACAGCAAGTGTTTGATAAGGTAATAACTTTATTGGATATTGCAATCTCTGAAGGTAAGCTTCCTAAACGAAGCTAAACACATTTTATGCGCCAGCAGGATGCCAGTGCTATTTTAACAACCCCATGCAGCATGGTTGCTTATTGGTATTAATATATGAGACGTATATTCGTATGTCAGAAAATTTTGCGCAGTTATTTGAAGAAAGCTTAAAGGGTTTTGAAGCAGAGCAAGGCTCTATCGTTAAAGGTACAGTAATCTCTATTGAGAATAACATTGTACTTGTAGATGCTGGTCTTAAATCAGAAAGTGCTATCCCTGCAGAGCAGTTCAAAAATGCTGCTGGTGAACTTGAAGTTGCTGTAGGCGACGAAGTAGATGTTGCACTAGATGCAATTGAAGACGGTTTCGGTGAAACTATTCTTTCTCGTGAGAAAGCTAAGCGTCACGAAGCATGGATCCGTCTTGAGAAAGCATGTGAAGAGCAAGAGACTGTTACTGGTGTTATCAACGGTAAAGTTAAAGGCGGTTTCACAGTTGAAGTTGATTCAATCCGTGCTTTCCTACCTGGTTCACTTGTTGATGTTCGTCCAGTACGTGACACAACTCACCTTGAAGGCAAAGAGCTTGAATTTAAAGTAATCAAGCTTGACCAAAAACGTAACAACGTTGTTGTTTCACGTCGTGCAGTTATCGAATCTGAAAACTCACAAGAACGTGAAGAGCTTCTTGCTAACCTTGTTGAAGGCCAAGAAGTTAAAGGTATCGTTAAGAACCTTACTGACTACGGTGCATTCGTTGACCTTGGTGGTGTTGATGGTCTACTACACATTACTGATATGGCTTGGAAGCGTGTTAAGCACCCTTCAGAAATCGTTAATGTTGGCGACGAAATCGCAGTTAAAGTTCTAAAATTCGACAAAGATAAAACTCGTGTATCTCTAGGCCTTAAACAGCTTGGTGAAGATCCATGGGCAGCTATCGCTGGTCGTTACCCAGAAGGTTCTAAACTTTCTGGTCGTGTTACTAACCTTACAGATTACGGCTGTTTCGTGGAAATCGAAGAAGGCGTTGAAGGTTTAGTACACGTTTCTGAAATGGATTGGACTAACAAAAACATCCATCCTTCAAAAGTTGTTAGCTTAGGCGACACTGTTGAAGTTATGGTTTTAGAAATTGACGAAGAACGTCGTCGTATTTCTCTTGGTCTTAAGCAATGTATTGCTAATCCTTGGCAGGAATTTGCTCGTCTACAAAACAAAGGCGATCAAGTTACTGGTAAGATCAAATCAATCACTGACTTCGGTATCTTTATCGGTCTTGACGGTGGTATTGACGGTCTTGTACACCTTTCAGACATTTCTTGGAATACACCTGGCGAAGAAGCTGTACGTGAATTCAAGAAAGGCGACGAAATCACTGCTATCGTATTGCAAGTTGACCCAGAGCGTGAACGTATCTCTCTAGGTGTTAAGCAAATCGAAGCTGACCCATTCAATAACTACCTTGATGCAAACAAAAAAGGTGCTATTGTTAAAGGTAAAGTGACTGAAGTTGATGCGAAAGGCGCAACTGTTGAACTTATCGAAGGCGTTGAAGGTTACATCCGTGTAGCTGATATCGCTCAAGAACGCGTTGAAGATGCAACTACTGTTGTTTCTGTAGGCGACGAGATTGAAGTTAAATACGTTGGTGTTGATCGTAAGAACCGCACTTTAAGCTTATCTGTAAAAGCTCTTTTCGAAGCAGAAGAGAAAGAAGTACTAGAGAAGCTTAAGAAAGAAGAGCCAGTGTTTGAAAACGCAATGGCAGCTGCTTTCGCAAATGCACAAAAAGACTAATATATAATTAGTTTTTAGTTGGAAGGGCATTTTTTGCCCTTCCTATATCTCTTTTTAAGGAAACGCTATGACTAAGTCAGAACTGATAGAAACACTTGCGGAACAACACGCACACGTTCCAGTGAAAGATGTTGAGAATGCTGTAAAAGAAATTCTTGAACAAATGGCCGGCTCATTATCTACTTCAGATCGTATTGAGATCAGAGGTTTTGGTAGTTTCTCTTTGCATTTCCGCGCTCCTCGCACAGGTCGTAATCCTAAGACTGGCGATACAGTTGAGCTTGAAGGAAAGCATGTACCTCATTTTAAACCAGGCAAAGAATTACGCGACCGCGTAAATGAAAGCATTGCCTAGTTAACTTAGTGGAGTAGTTACTTGTTCAAGGTATTAAAAATTATTCTGGTTGCGCTATGCCTTATCAGTGCATTTGTATTAGGGTCACAAAACCCACAGTTAGTACAAATAAATTATATTATAGCCAGTAATACACTACCTTTAGCTGTAATAATAAGTATCTGCTTTTTATTAGGTGTTTTAGTGGGTTGTTTTATTAGCTTTAAATTGTTTTCACAATTAAAGTGGCAAAACTACCGCTTAAAAAAGCAATTAGCGCCTGAAAAAGATAAAAAAAAGCTTGCCGCGAATAAAGACACCTAACTATGATTGAGCTTTTGTTTTTACTATTACCTGTTGCCGCCGGTTACGGCTGGATTATGGGTAAAAACAGTGCTAAAAACCAAGCTCATCAACTAAACCGTCAGATCACTTCTGAATACAGCAAAGGCTTAAAGTTTCTACTCGACAGAGAAGAAGACCAAGGCTTAGAGCACTTGATTAATTTGCTTGAAGTTTCAGCTGACTCTGTTGAACACTATTCTACACTTGCCACCATGTTTCGCCGTAGAGGTGAATTAGACCGCGCAATTAAAATTCATGAACTTCTATTAAAACACCCAGGCTTAAATGAACAACAAGCTGCAACTAGCCGTTTAGAACTTGCCGAAGATTATATAATGGCTGGTCTACTAGATAGTGCAGAAGAGCACTTAGTTTGGTTAGTTAAGGCTGGCCATGTAGAAGCGCTAGACCCTATTATTACTTTATATTCGCAAACCCGTGAATGGGAAAAAGGCATCAACATGTTTGAAGCCCACAGCGAACTATTTTCAAAAGAACAACAATTTAAAGCGATTGCTAATTTTTATTGTGAATCAGCTTTAAGTGATAACACACCCCAACTAATGAGAAAAGCGATTAGCTTAAATTATAAAGCCGTACGTCCGCTTTACGAGTTAGGATTAGTTGCTTACGCGAAAGAAGATTACGTTAAAGCTATTTATTACTGGCGTGAGCTTGTATCACAATTCACTTTGTTTGCGCCGTTGTTTATTGATGAGCTAGCTCACAGCTATAAACAATTAAATTTAACGCATCAATTTCATGAATTAGTCAGTGACTTGTTAGAAAAGGGCGGTGTATTAATTAAAATAAAACATTGCCAAGCATTGCTTGAGCAAGGACACACTAAACAAGCCTTTGAATTTCTAACTGATAGCTTAAAACGTCAACCTACTATTCGTGGTTTCAGTTTTTTACTGCAATTAATGGGTGACCAAAATAAAAATACTAAAGAAGTACTTAATGAAATTGATAAGCTTGTAACCTCTTATATTGCTACAAAACCTGATTTCCAATGTCAGCATTGCGGTTTTACAAGCTACACCATATATTGGAATTGCCCTTCTTGTAAGCATTGGGAAACCATTGTTCCAAGTCGAGGCTTAGACGGATTTTAATAACCCCTTAAATAATATCGGATTTAACTATGATAATTTTAGCAAATTAAACTGAGAGTTTACTGGGTTGGAATTTTTTGATGTTGTGTCTATATAAATTTCTCTACACCTTCTCTCAAATTACCAGCTAGCACTATTGCATTAAATCTACTTATACAATTACTTTATATCAATTCGCTTAATTAAGTGGTCTGTTTTGAGGTAAGAAAATTGTGTCGATAACAAGGCAAAAATTTCGTAATATTATTGTTCTATATAAGAAATTTTTAACGCAGTTAGCGTCAGATTTGGTCCTCAAATTGATTAAGTATTATTGCGGATTGGTATTATAGCCATACATTAGGATAGTCATGTCTTTCGAACAGTCAAAAAAAATTCTTATAGCATTAGATTACGATGATCAAGAGGTTGCTTTAAACTTTGTTAAACAACTTTCTCCTGATACATGTCGTCTTAAAGTAGGCAAAGAGATGTTTACTTATTTTGGACCTGCATTTGTTAAAGAGTTAATTGATTTAGGTTTTGATGTTTTTCTAGATTTAAAATTTCATGACATCCCTAATACAGTAGCTAAAGCTGTTACTGCAGCTGCGAAAATGGGTGTGTGGATGGTAAACGTTCATGCTTCTGGTGGTTTTGAAATGATGAGCAAAGCTAAATCGGCTCTAGAACAATTTGGCGATAAAGCGCCATTACTTATCGCGGTTACTGTATTAACAAGCATGGATGAAACAGAACTAAAGCGTTTAGGCGTTGATAAATCTGCTCAAGAGCAAGTTATATATTTAGCTAAGCTTGCAAAGGAAGCAGGGCTTGATGGCGTTGTGTGTTCTGCACAAGAAGCAAAAGCTTTAAAAGCAGAGTTAGGTGAGAACTTTAAACTTGTAACACCAGGTATACGTCCTGAAGGCAGTGATGCTGGCGATCAAAAGCGTATTATGACTCCTAAGCAAGCAATAGATGCAGGAAGTGATTATTTAGTTATAGGCCGACCTATTACTCAGGCAGATGATCCCGTAAAAGTGCTTAGTGATGTTAATAGATCTATAGCATAATTTAACAAAAAGCAGCAATATAGTGCTAAAAGCCCTTACCTCATGTATATTTTATGTTACATTATTAGGATTGAAATGTAGTAGGGGTTTGTTTTGAAGTTATTATTAGGTTTTATAATTATTATTGTTGCGGGTTTTTCAGTAAATAAAAATCTTTTTTCTAATAAAGCATATGATGATGTTACATCAGTAACAGATATAATCACGAGTTACCCTGTCAATATGTTCGATTTTAAACAAACAATGCAAGATTATGCACACCACCTATGTTACAAAAATGAGGATACACTCATATCTCAGCATATAACAGTAACTGATTGCATATCTAAGCTTGATGATAAAAAAATAGAATGCGAAAAGAAGGTTTTTCGTTTGGCACCGCTTAACCTAGAGTCAAAAGGTGAAGTGCTTGATTATTCAAGGCAATATACGCAATGTACATTGCCTTATAAGTATATTTTAGGTTAATTACAAACAGATAATATTAGTAATTACAGCCTATTATTTATAATTAAGATCTTAAGCGAATGGATTTCGCTTCAATATCTATCAACTCTTTTTTGAATAATCCACCAATTGCTTTTTTATAGTTAGCTTTACTAGTAGAAAACATCTTTTTTATTGCTTCAGGTTCAGATTTATCACCTAATGGGATAACTCCACCTTCGTTTTTAAGTTTTTGCATAATAGTTTCACCAAGGTCACTTACTTTTCCCATACCTGGTTTTTCTAATACAACATCAATTTTTCCATCTTCACGTACTTTCTGAATGAAGCCTTTAAGCTTTTGACCCACAAATAAGCTTTTAAATACCATATTGTAAAAAACAACACCGAAATGCGATTCTTCAATTAATACCTTGTAGCCAATATCTGTTTTACCAGCAACAATTAAATCTACTTCTTGTAAGTGAGTATATTGTGGCTCATCTTTAGATAGGAAGCGATTAAAGTTGTTTGATGCACAAATACGTTGGCTTGCATTATCAAGGTACAGACGAACTAAATATGAGTGACCTTCTTGCATGCGTGGTTTTTGTTCGTTAAACGGGGTTAGTACATCTTTCTCAAGACCCCAATCTAAAAATGCACCAATACTATTAATTTCTTTAACGCGAAGCAGGGCATATTCACCTACTTGTGCGTGTGGCTTTTTAGTTGTGGCAGTTGCTAAGTTAGCGTTGTCTAAAAAGATAAATACACTAATGCTATCGCCCGCTTCAAGCTCATGTTTAATTTCTTGTTTTGGTAAAAACACTTCACCTAAATCATGACCATCTAAGTAAGCACCTTCGTTACTCACTTCTTTTACAAATAATGTTTGTGTGGTTCCTAGGTAACTCATAATTATTCCTGCTCAGTCTTTTTTTTACGGCGCATTGGTGTATCGCCATCAATGTTCATTGGTGCTTTAATTGGTGCTGTTGGCTTTTTAGGTTTGGCTTTGCGTTTAAATACAGGCTTTTTAACAGCGGCGGATTTTTCTTTAGATTTATCCCACGTTGCCTCAGGCTTTTTCTCTTTTAAACCTTTAAATTTAGCTTTTAAGCCCTCTACGCTCGCAAATTTTAACTCATCATTTAAAAATGCTTTAATAGCTAAATAACTTGCCCAATCTTTTGGGCCAACTAATGAAATTGCGTTACCTTTAAAGCCTGCTCGTCCTGTACGACCTATGCGGTGTACATATTCTTCAGCGTGTTTTGGTAAATCAAAGTTAATAACATGCGTTACACTTAGTAAATCTAAACCACGAGATGCAACATCAGTTGTGATTAATATTTTAAAGTTTTCGCGACTAAACGAATCCATTATATCTAAACGTTTATTTTGTGTTAAATCACCAGCAAGCGCTACAGACTTGAAGCCTTTAGCATTAAGCGCTTCACTCAAGCGACTAGTGTCAGAACGTGTTGCTGTGAAGATAATGCATTGACCAACATCATCTTGATTCAAAAAGTGCTCTAATAGCGCTTCTTTATGATCAAGGTGATCGGCTAGATATAAAGTTTGTTTAATATCGCTATGTTGCTCATTCGCTGCACTTAGCGTAATTTGCTTTGGTTTTTTTAATAGGTTACGTGATAGAGCATCTACTTGTGCATGGTCAAGTGTTGCAGAAAACAATAACGTTTGACGTAAACGGTGATTAGCTTGCTCGTTAATCATTTTTAACTGCTCGGTAAAGCCTAAATCTAAAATACGATCGGCTTCATCAAAAATAAGCAGTTCTAGTCCACTCAATTGTAATGAACGTTTTGTAATGTGATCAGCTAAACGCCCTGGTGTAGCAACTACGAATTGTGGATCGTTTCTAAGTGCTTTTATTTGGTCATTAAAGTTTTCGCCACCAAGTATTTTTACGGCCTTAATGGCTGTGCCTGCAATTAATAAACGCAGCTGAGTAAATACTTGCGTAGCAAGCTCACGAGTAGGAGCAACAATAAGTACACGAGGATCGCGTTTACTGAGTGCTTTTTGTTTCATAACCCTTTGTACAGCAGGTAATAAAAACGCCAAGGTTTTGCCCGACCCAGTTTTAGACTGAGCGAAAATGTCATGCCCTGCAAGTGCGGTAGGCACTGCATGCGCTTGAATATCGGTGGGCTGGGTGATCCCTTGATGTGCTAACTGTGTTTCAAGGCGTGTATCAATCCCAAGATCAGTAAACTGCAATGTGTGTTTCTCCAAAATGAGCAAATTAAGTCTATAAATTTATCAGCGCATTATAGCTTACACAGATAGGTCGCTAACAGTAAAAACCAATCTATAGCGCTATTTTTTGCAATTAAACTAAAAAAGCGTAAAATACGCGCCCCATATGCGCCGGATTTACGATTCGGTAAACGCCAATACTGGCTAATAAGGCAAAATAGGAAATATAATGACTGTTGTTCATAAAGATAATGTAACGGGCGATCACTTTGTAGTATGTGCGCTGTATAAATTTGTTGGTTTACCTGAATTTGAAGCTATCCGTAAGCCGTTGCTTGAAGTGATGGAAGCAAATGAAGTACGCGGTACTTTACTACTCGCTGCCGAAGGTATAAACGGCACTGTTTCTGCAAAACGTGAAGGGATAGACAACTTATTAGCCTGGCTTGATGAGCAACCAAATTTAAAAAACATCGTAACAAAAGAATCTTACGATGATGAATGCCCGTTTTACCGCACTAAAGTAAAACTAAAAAAAGAAATTGTAACGATGGGCGTTGAAGGCGTAGATCCGCTTAAAGTTGTGGGTAGCTATGTAAAGCCAAATGAGTGGAACGCACTTATATCTGATCCAGAAGTAATTTTAATTGATACACGTAATGATTACGAAATTGAAATTGGTACATTTCAAAATGCAGTCGATCCAAATACTAAAACCTTTCGCGAATTTCCACAGTGGGCTAAAGAAAACTTAGACCCTGAAAAACATAAAAAAGTAGCGATGTTTTGTACAGGTGGTATCCGCTGCGAAAAATCGACGGCCTACATGAAAGAGCAAGGTTTTGATGAAGTTTATCATCTTGAAGGCGGCATTTTAAAATATCTAGAAGAAGTGCCAAAAGAAGAAACCATGTGGGAAGGCGAATGTTTTGTATTTGATAATCGCGTTGCGGTTGATCACGACTTACAAAAGGGCTCTTATGATCAATGCCACGCGTGCCGTATGCCAATTACAGAAGACGAAAAGTTAAAGCCTGAATACATGGAAGGTGTATCTTGTCACCATTGTATTGAAGAAGTGACAGACGAGCAGCGGACACGTTTTGCGGAGCGCCAAAAGCAAATAGAATTAGCGCAAGCGCGTGGTGAAGGCCATATTGGTAATGAGGCACAAGCTGTTTTACAGCAACGTAAAGAAGCCAAAAAAGCCCAAAAAGACGCTCAGCGCGGTAAATAAATTTTTACAATAAGTATTATATTTAAAGAGTCTATTTAGGCTCTTTTTTTGTGCCCAAAATTGTGTAGTAATTGTTTTCACACTCCGATGATAGTGTTAATCTGCAAAACATATTTAGTCATTTTAATGCGCATACAGGAAGGGATTTATGCAAGCCGAACAAGTTGAAATCGCACAATTTTTAGCACAACATCCTCCTTTTGATGACTTACCTCAAAAAGCGCTTAATGAGCTAGCTCAACAAGTAGAAGTTGCTTATTTTAGAGCAAAAACAGACATTTTAAGTTTTGGACAAGACATATCTGATTTGTATGTGATTAGAAGTGGTTCTGTAGAAATGTATCGCCGAAATGGTGAGCTATACAATCGTTTGGCCATCGCAGGAATATTTGGTCAAATGGGTTTATTGATGAACCGTAAGGTGCGTTTTCCTGCAACTGCCCTTGAAGATACGTTAGTTTATTGTATAAATGTCGAGCTATTTAATCGTTACTGTGATGAGTTTGATGCGTTTGCTGATTACTTTGAAACAGATGGTAACGTGCGTTTACATCAAGCTATTGTTGAACAAGCCGATGGCAATGACCTTACAACCGCTAAAGTAAAATCATTAATTCACAGAGATGTAGTCACCGTAGATGCAACATCTACAATACAAGATATCGCTAAATTAATGACCGAAGAGGCGGTATCGTCAGTTTTGGTAACCGATGTAAATAAACCAATAAACGACGATCCTGAGGAAGATGATGGACAAGTCGTTGGCATAATAACCGATAGGGATTTACGCTCAAAAGTAGTGGCTAAAGGGCTTGCTTTTAACACACAAGCAAAAGAGATTATGTCTACTAACTTAGTGCTTTTAGACGCTAATGACTATATTTTTGAAGCAGTACTGGCCATGCTCAGAGATAATCTTCATCATTTACCCGTAGTACAAAAAAGACGTCCTATAGGAGTTATCTCCCTCTCTGATATTTTACGTTACGAATCGCAAAGCAGCTTATTACTTGTACGCGGCATACTTGCTCAACAAACAATTGAGGATTTAGCGCATTATGCACGCCAATTACCCAATGTATTTGTCCGTATGGTTAATGAAGATGCAAATTCACACATGATTGGCACTGCCATGGCCGTTATTGGGCGTACATTTAAACAAAGATTACTGGTATTAGCTGAAGAAAAGTTTGGTCCACCTCCCGTTCCTTATTGTTTTATTGCACTGGGCTCCATGGCTCGCGACGAGCAACTTATTGTAACTGATCAAGATAACGCACTAATTTTAGATGACAGTTACGACGATGAAAAATATAACGCGTACTTTCAAAATATTGCCGATTTTGTGTGTGATGGCTTAGCGCAGTGTGGTTACACTTATTGTGATGGCGAAATAATGGCGTCGTTTAAAAAATGGCGTAAAACTCGCTCAGAGTGGTTCGATCAATTTGCTGATTGGATAGCCCAGCCAAAACCACAAGCACTGCTTAATAGCTCTATATTTTTTGATTTAGACGGTGTGTGGGGCAAAACCAAGTGGGCCGACGAGCTTAAAATATTTATAGCGAAACAAAGTAAAGTGAATCGTATATTTCTAGCAAATATGGCTGCAAATGCTCGAAATAGGACACCACCGCTTGGCTTTTTTAAAGGCTTTGTTATGGAGCATAACGGCCAACATAAGCGTTCAATGAACTTAAAACGAAGAGGTACTGCACCACTTTCTGATGTTATACGCGTACACGCATTAGCTATTGGTTCGCGTAAACAAAACTCGTTTGAGCGATTAGAAGATATTATTGAAGCTAAGCTATTACCGCAGGGTAAAGCGCAAGATTTACGTGATTCACTTGAGTATATTGCCATGATGCGAATTCGCCATCAAGCGTGGCAAATAGAGAAGGGCGAAGAGCCTGATAACGACTTAGACCCACATTTACTGTCTCCTTTTGAACAGCGAAACTTGAAAGAGGCATTCGCTATTTTAGAAAAAGCACAAAGCTATTTGAAATTTAGCTACACAGCAAACTCAGGTGTGAAGTAGCCTATGAACCCGCGTAATTACAAAGCAGTTGATTGGCAAGCTAGATATAACGAGCTTGCCAACAGCACCGAAAATAAACTTCTAAAACACTTTTATGCAGGTGCTTATAATCAAGATAAAGCCGCTGTAGAAGATGTGCCTTTCGTAGCAATGGACTTTGAAACAACAGGTTTAAATAGCCAAAACGACGATATTGTGAGTGTTGGCTTAGTGCCGTTTAATTTAAAGCGTATTTATTGCAAACACAGCCGGCATTGGGTTGTTCAACCAAGACGTAACCTGCATGAAGAGTCTATTTTAATCCATAGAATAACGCACTCTGAGGTGGATGACGCCCCAGACTTTAATCGAATTATTGAGCCTTTACTTGAAGCGCTAAGTGGTAAAGTTGTCGTGGTACATTACGCCGCAATAGAACGCCATTTTTTAAATAATGCGTTATTACTAAGGCTTAAAGAAGGTGTTGAGTTTGCTCTTGTTGACACAATGGAGCTAGAAAAAAGAGCACTAAAAGAGAGGCAAGGTTTATTAGGCCGATTATTTAATACAAAACTAGGCTCGCTCAGATTAACAGATTGCCGTGCGCGTTATTCCCTACCTGCGTACCAAAATCATAATGCGTTAACGGATGCACTTGCCACAGCTGAGCTTTTACAAGCGCAACTGAGTCATCATTACCGTGTAGATACTCCAATCTCAGAGTTGTGGGTATAATACTAATACGCAATAATACTTTAATCATATTGAGGGTTAAACCTGACGCTAGCTGCGTTAAAAATTTCTCATTTAGATCAATTAAATAAAGAAATTTTGCCTTACTATCGAGAAGTTTTTCCTGCCACAAAATAGATCACTTTATTAAGCGAATGGATATAACCTTAAATAGTTAAATAAAAAAGCGCCGCAAAAATTGCGGCGCTTTCGTTACTAATTAAAAGTATTGCTTACTAAAAGTATTATTTAACTGGGCGAGGCTCAGTTCGTAAACCTAAAACTAAGCTTAAACACATAAACAACAATACAATAGTAAATGGCAAGCCTGTAGAAACAGCACCTGCTTGTAGTGCTTCGATTGCTTGTGTACCACCAATCCAAAGTAAGGCCGCTGCAATTGCGCCCTCTACCGTTGCCCAAAATATACGTTGTGGCACCGGTGCGTCAATTTTACCGCCAGCTGTAATTGAATCAATGACTAATGAGCCTGAGTCAGATGACGTAATAAAAAATACTAACACTAATATAATCGCAATAAATGATAAGATATTAGATAGAGGTAATGCATCAAACATCTGGAACATAGCTAAAGGGACATCAGTTAAACCATTAGTGCCTAGTGCACCAACACCATTAACTACTTGATCAATAGCAATACCGCCGTATATAGACATCCATAAAATAGTGACAGCAGTAGGGACGAGTAATACCGCAATTAAGAACTCACGAATTGTACGACCACGTGATACACGCGCGATAAACATACCTACGAACGGTGACCAAGAAATCCACCAAGCCCAGTAAAATACAGTCCAGCCATGCATCCATGTTTCGTCTTCACGGCCGTGAGGATTACTCAATGGAATAATGTTTTCTACATAGCCCATCACGGTAGTCGGTACATTACCCATTGCTACAGCAAAGCCCACTAAACAAACAAACAATAATAATGAGAAAGCAATTAACATGTTTACATTACTTAGCAGTTTCACACCACCGTCAATACCGCGAACCACAGAAACAATGGCTAAAAGTGTTACACCCGCAATAACTAGAATTTGAGAGCCAATGCCACCTTCTGTACCAAATACATGGTTAATACCTGCAGAGGCTTGTTGAGCACCTAAACCTAAAGATGTTGCAAGGCCAAATAACGTAGCAAGTACAGCTAAGATATCAATGATATGACCAGGCCAACCCCATGCTCTATCACCTAATATAGGATAAAAAATAGAACGAATAGAAAGCGGTAAACCTTTGTTATACGTAAAAAATGCAAGAGATAAACCAACAACAGCGTAAATAGCCCAAGGATGAAGACCCCAATGGAACATAGTTGCGCCCATTGCTAATTTTGCAGCTTCTGGTGTATTAGCGGCTACATTAAGTGGTGTTTCGTACCAACCAGTAAAGTAAGCAACCGGTTCAGCAACGCCCCAAAACATAAGGCCGATACCCATACCTGCAGCAAATAACATAGCAAGCCATGAAACTCGAGAGTGAGAAGGTTTAGCATCATCACCACCAAGGCGAATATTCCCGTAAGGAGAAACAATAAGTGCTAAACAAAAGAGTACAAAGAAGTTAGCAGCCCACATAAATAGGGCATCAAAATTATTAATAATATCGGTCTTGATACTATCAAGCGCTGTTTTTGCAGTTTGTGGGTCGGTAACAAGTATGGCGATTAAAAAGATGACAATCAGGCCCGCACTAGTTCCAAAAACAGGGTTGTGTATATCAAACCCCCACTTTTGTACGTTGTCCTGACCTACGGTGTAGTCCGTATTGTCAATACTATATTTGTCATGATTTTCCTTCATGCAATACCTCTTTAGTTGTCCTAACAAGCCAAAATAAATTTGGCGTCATATCGAATTACATTAGCCTTTAAATATTAAGTAAAAAGTAATACCGTAATTATTTGAAGACTAACTAATTTGAAGAGTGATCATACAGCTAGTAGTGTATGAGTTAAATATTAAATGTAAATGAATTTGTATTTAAAACGCTGTTTATATAGCCAAATTAATGATTCTTTTATTTAAAAAGCCCTAAAATTATAAATTCAGTGAACGTTAAAATTTAGTTTGCTATTAAAAGTATTAATTTACTTAGTTAAGTAAAAAAAGATCACTTTTAAGCAACTTAATTAATGCTTAAATACTAGGGCTTGTTGATCTTTTAGGATTAAAATTTGTTCAATTTAGGAGCTGTTTAATCGATCCTAGGTTTGTAACCTAACGGTTCGATAACTGCTCCTGCGTTATTCTGCATGCTTACATGCACGTAAGAATAATTAAAAAACGAGCTGCAAAGAGCAAATTTCCCTTTAGGGCTAGTATAAATTTATAAGCTGATAAGCATCTTTAATCAAGTTGTAATATGAATATGATTTAACACAACATTAGGGCATGTTGAATTTTGGCGATTGAATTTACAGTAGTATGTTTGGTTTTTAGGCAAGGCAGAGCCTATGTAGTGTGGTCATTCCCCATAAATAGGCGATAACGCAGCATAAATACCAAACATACACTGCCCTTTGGGTTCTTTCTAGGGACGATTAACTCTTTGTTACTCGGTTTTTACTTAGCCCACTAGGTTACAAACCTCGTGCCGCGATTTAATCGCCCCTAGATTGAACAAATTTCAATCCAAAAAGCTCAGCATGCCCTAAGCTATATTTTATAAATAGATAGGCAAAGGATTAATACTATTATGAGTGAATGCGCTTTAAACAATACCAATCAAAACGAACTTGTTAAACGCTTTTGCAGCGTTAGAGGCGAAAGCCTGGCTATTATTGAACCACTCACTGTAGAAGATTGCCAATTACAAGCTATGGCAGATGCCAGCCCTGGCAAATGGCATTTAGCGCACACCACGTGGTTTTTTGAAACGTTTTTACTTAGTGTTTACTGTAAACAGTACACTGTGTTTAACTCTCACTACCGAATGCTTTTTAATTCTTACTACAATGGGATTGGAGAGCAATTTAAACGGGCAAACCGAGGTAGTTTATCTAGACCTAGTTTGGATGAAGTTTTAGCTTATAGAGAGCATGTAGATAGCTGTGTGGTTGAATTACTTAAAACTGAAGTTAGTCCACAAATTAAAGATATTATTGAACTTGGGTTACACCACGAGCAACAGCATCAAGAACTAATGCTTATGGACATCAAATATAACTTTTCAGTAAATCCATTATTTCCGCAATATAAAACATCGCCTTTAAACAGCCAAAACAAATCAGCAGATATTAAGCCTCTCAATTTTATAAATTTTGAGCAAGGCATTATTAATATAGGTACAAATGCCGACGATGAATTTGCATATGATAACGAGCGCCCCAAACACCAAGTATTAATTCATTCATTTAACTTTGCTAATAGGTTGGTCACCAATGGTGAATATTTAGACTTTATAAATGCAGGTGGATACAGCAATCCACAGTATTGGTTAAGTGACGGTTGGGCAAATATACAAAACAACGCTCTAACGCAACCATTATATTGGCATTGTATAGATAACGAGTGGTTTGAGTTTACACACTATGGATTAGAGCCTCTCAATTTAAATGCCCCGATCTGTCATGTTAGTTATTTTGAGGCCAGTGCCTATGCTAATTTTGTAAAGGCTCGCTTGCCTACAGAGTTCGAATGGGAATATGCAGCTAAAAATACACCTTCAGCAGACACTAATAATCACTACCTAACACCACAGCAAGCAAAAGGTGATGCTGAAATAAATCAGTTAACTGATTCGTGTTGGCAATGGACGAACAGTGCATATTTACCATACCCCGGTTTTAAGCCTATTGAAGGAATAGCAGGGGAATACAATGGTAAATTTATGAATAACCAAATGGTGTTACGTGGTGGGTGTGTGTTTACCCCTCAAAACCATTTACGACAAACATACCGTAATTTTTATTACCCGCATCAAGCGTGGATGTGCAGCGGGATAAGACTAGCTAAGGATATAGTATGAGCCAAGTAACAGCGATTAAGCAAAGCAACATAACCGACACTGAATTTCTAAACGACGTGATAAGCGGATTAACTCAACAACAAAAAACGCTTCCGTGTAAATATTTTTATGATGATAAAGGTGCTGCATTATTTGAGCAAATAACAACCTTACAAGAGTATTACGTAACACGTACGGAGCTTTCTATATTAGAGCAACACTCAAAGTCGATTGCTCAAATGCTACCTGAAAACCTCTCTATTATAGAGCCCGGCTGTGGCTCGGGTAAAAAGGTAGCCTATTTATTAGCGCATATGGCAAACGTTAAAACCTTTGTACCGTTTGAAATATCTGAGGAGATGCTCAGTTATTCACTTGCACATTTGTCGCCGTTATTTCCAGATTTGGCAATTTCGCCATTATTAGGAGACTTTACACATAGCCAAATGGTCAAACAGCTAACCAAAGACACCGCTTTAGACAGTCAAACTAATTTGGTGTACTTTCCGGGCTCTACTCTTGGTAATTTTGCCCCAGTTAAAGCCATAGAAATTATGAATAATTTCCATCGCTTATGCGGTGTAAATGGTTATGTATTAATTGGGGTTGATTTAGTAAAAGAGCGCCAAGTGTTACTTGATGCATATAACGATAAAGCGGGAGTTACCGCTGCTTTTAATAAAAATTTACTACAACGTATTAATAATGAGCTAAACGGCACATTTAATTTGGATAACTTTAGCCACGAGTCACGCTTTAACGAGCAACATAGCCGTATCGAAATGCATTTAGTAAGTAATTGTACTCAAAGCGTGATTATAAATGATCAGCAAATAGACTTTATAGAAGGCGAAAGTATCCATACAGAAAACTCTCACAAGTACACGCTCGAGTCGTTTAAGCAGCTTGCAGCGCAAGCTAATTTAAAGTTAGTGCAAACATGGCAAGACGATAGTAACTATTTTGCCCTGTGTTTATTAAGGCCGCTTTAAACGTTACTTAAGTTTAGGGCGTGTTGATCTTTGATAGTTGAATTTGCAGCAATATGTTTGGTTTTTAGGCAAGGCAGAGCCTATGAAGTGTGGTTATTCCACATAAATAGGCAATAACGCAGCATAAATGCCAAACATGTGCTGCCCTTCGGGTTCTGCCTAGGGGCGATAAACTCTTTGTTGCTCGATTTTTACTTAGCCCACTAGGTTACAAACCTCGCGCCGCGATTTAATCGCCCCTAGATTGAACAAATTTCAATTCGCAAAGATCAACACGCCCTAGTAAATGACAACTTGGGCATTGTTAAACTCATAGTTTAGCAATGCGCCATTATTTGATTGCTGTACAAGCATAGCTTTATTTAAACCGTATAGTCTAAATAGCAGGGGGGCAATAACAGATACCGCAGAGCCTGTAGCACTGTCTTCATTTACACCAAACTGGGGTGCAAAGTATCTAAAATGCGCTATGGCATTTTTTTTGTCTTTATTTTTTATACTAAGGGCGATTACTGCATTTTTGTGGAGTGCACACAAAGCTTTAAAATCAACGTGTACGCTTTTTAAATCGTCTTTTTTAACTGATTTATCGAATTCTTTACTAAATTCCTTATTAAATTCTTTACTAAATACCACAACCGTATAACCGTTTTTGTCGCCGGTACTGTAGGCTGCTTTTATTGCTACTGAAAACACACTTTGTAACTCACCTTCAGCTAACTCGCTTTTTTTAGGCTCTATGCTTTTTAGTAACAGCTGAGCGCGTTGTTTTTTTACTCTTATAGTAAAGCGCTCATTACTCATTGAAGTAAATACTTCAGGGCAATAACCCAAATGGTCTATTAAAAAATTAGCGGCTGCTAAAGTACCATGCCCACAGCGTTTAATTTCACTCGTTTGATTAAACCAGCGAATTTTACAATGGCGTTTAGTTATCTCATTTTGATTTAAAAATACGGTAGCAGGGTAAGTTGATTGTGATGCAATATATTGCATTGTTTTTGATGTTAACCCATTTTTAAAAATAACAATTAAAGCACTTGAGCCTTTTAAGTTATGTACAGGGCTATAAAAAACAGATTCGGTGGAAGTGAGCTCTATAAAGCGAAGCGTAAGCCATTTAGGCTTACGCTTCGCTAAACAAAGAGTATTAACCTTTGCTTGCATATGCGTCGTTATGAACGCCGGCAGCACGACCTGATGGATCAGCGTTGTTTTGGAACGATGCGTCCCATGCAAGTGCTTCAGGAGTCGAACACGCTACCGATTTACCATGAGGTACACATTTAGCTGATGCATCACCAGGGAAATGCGATTCAAAAATAGTACGGTAGTAGTAAGCTTCTTTTGAATCTGGCGTATTAATAGGGTATTTAAATTTCGCATTTTCAAGCTCTTGATCGCTCACTTGCTCATTTACAAACTCTTTTAAGGTATCAATCCAGCTGTAACCAACACCATCTGAAAACTGCTCTTTTTGACGCCACAGCACTTCATCAGGTAAGTAACCTTCAAAGCCTTCACGTAAAATGTGTTTTTCAATTTTTCCATCTTTACACATTTTAGCTTCAGGGTTGATACGCATAGCAACATCAACAAATTCTTTATCAAGAAACGGTACACGTGCTTCTACGCCCCATGCCGCCATTGATTTATTAGCACGTAAACAGTCAAACATATGCAGTTTTGATACTTTACGGTTTAGCTCTTCATGAAACTCTTGTGCGTTAGGGGCTTTATGGAAGTATAAGTAACCACCAAATAGCTCATCAGCACCTTCGCCAGATAACACCATTTTAATGCCCATTGCTTTAATTTGGCGAGCCATTAGGTACATAGGTGTAGAGGCACGAATAGTTGTTACGTCATAGGTTTCTATGTGGTAAATCACTTCACGTAATGCATCAATACCTTCTTGAATGGTAAAAATGATAGGGTGGTGAATAGTACCAATCATGTCAGCTACTTTTTGTGCAGCCGCTAAATCAGGTGAGCCATCAAGACCTACTGAAAAAGAATGCAGCTTAGGCCACCATGCATCGCTTTCGTCGTTATCTTCAATACGTTTTGCAGCAAAGCGCTGGGTAATAGCAGAGATAACCGATGAGTCTAAACCACCAGACAGTAATACACCGTAAGGCACGTCACACATTAATTGGCGTTTAACGGCCGCTTCTAATGCATCTTTAACGTCTTGCGCTTCTGCGCTGTTATCTTTAACTGCATCAAATGTTTCCCAATCACGTTTGTAATAAGGCGTCATTTTGCCATCTTTGCTATACAGGTAATGCCCTGGTGGAAATTCTTCAATATGCTTACAAATTGGAGAAAGTGCTTTTAGCTCAGAAGCAACGTAAAAGTTACCGTGCTCGTCGTGACCGGTGTAAAGCGGGATAATACCAATATGGTCACGGCCAATTAAGTAAGCGTCATTTTCTTCGTCGTATAAACAAAATGCAAAAATGCCATTTAGATCATCTAAAAAGTCAGGCCCTTTTTGTTTATACAGCGCTAAAATAACTTCACAGTCTGATTGAGTTTGAAAAGTAAAATCAACGTCTAACTCTGCTGCAAGTTCTTTATGATTATAAATCTCGCCGTTAACCGCTAAAATATTTGTTTTTTCAGGATTGTATAAAGGCTGTGCACCGCTTGATACGCCAACAATAGCTAAACGCTCATGCACTAAAATAGCTTTTTCAGATGCATATACACCAGACCAATCTGGGCCACGGTGTCTAAGCAGCTTTGACATTTCAATTGCTTGGGTACGCAATTGAGTGGGATCAGATTTAATATCTAATACCCCAAAAATTGAACACATAGTAACTCCTCATTCCTATTATGTGTGCAGCAGAGCCAATTTGCTGTGCTGCGAAACCTTGTTTTATCAGAAAAAATTACTCAAGTCACATAGCTTTTACAATTAATTAAGAATAATTTATGCACCAAGCTAGATGTAATTGCACCAAAGTGGTTAATGCGTAGTTCCTGCTGCTATTTTTACGTCGCTATTATTGTTTAAAGCTTGTGCAATCATAACTCTCAGGGCATTAATAACGGTTTCTTCGCTCATGCTTGGTGCGCCATTATGGTGCACAGCTTGGCTTGGTAAATAAGGAATATGCACAAAGCCACCTTTCATTACAGCGCAGTGATCATTTATGTAATGCATAAGACCATACATAACGTGATTACACACATACGTACCTGCTGTATTGGAAATGGCAGCAGGTATATTGCTGTTGTGCAATGCTTGTAACATGCGCTTTATTGGTAAGTTTGTGAAATAGGCATCAGGGCCATTTTTTTCTATTGGTGTATCGATAGGCTGCTTACCTGCATTGTCTTTAATGCGTGCATCGTCAACGTTTATTGCAATACGCTCAATTGATATTTCGCTGCGCCCACCAGCTTGGCCTATACATAAAACAACCGCCGGATTGTGCGACTCAATGGCGTTTATAAGCTGACTGATAGACGTATTAAATTCACAGGCAAGTTCTAGTGTGCATATTTTGTGTTTCATGATGATAGTTTCATCAAGTTTTTGCACTGCTTGCCAAGAAGGGTTTATAGCTTCGCCACCAAAAGGAGCAAAGCCAGTTATTAATACACACGGCATAGTAGAAGTTGATTTAGTCATTAAACACCAAGCTATACATTAAAATAATATTAACGGCGAGTAAGGTAACGGCCGTCGGAATTTGAACCTTTATTACATGGTACCTATTTTTTAAATCTAGGACGTGTTGATTCTAGAATATTTTATAGGTTATTTTTAAGTGCAAGGCTCAATTGATGTAGGTGCCCGTCAAGTTTCTGCTTCGCCTTTGCTGCTTCTTCAAACGTTACATATTTAAATTCAACAGTATCTAAAGGTCTAAATTGTGCAAATTGATGTAAGTCGGCTTCAATTACAGTCCCTAAAAGAGGGTAACCCCCGGTTGTTTGACCATCGTTAAGTAGCACAATAGGCTCACCATTCGGTGGCAGTTGAATACTCCCAGGACTCACCCCTAGTGATGGCAAAGAGTGCGAATGTGCCAAATTATTTTTATGCTCAAGCCTTACGCCCATTCGGTTGCTGTTACTACTAACTTTAAATGGGGTAGATACAAAGCTGTTAAGTAAAGGCTCGCCTAACAAATTAGCATGAGGGCTTGGGTGCAGTCTTATAAGCTTGCGCTGGGCGGGAGCAATTGCGCCTACTTTTATAAACTCTCCATAATAAGGAGTAATAGGTATTTCATCACCAGTGGCGAGAGCTCTACCTTCAATACCACCAAAACATGCGTTTAAATCTGTAGATTTAGAGCCCATAACTTCAGTATTTTGTATACCGCCTTTCACTGCTAAATAAGCTCTTAATCCAGCTCTACCAGTCGCAAAGCTCAGTACTTGTTTGTTTTTTACTGCGTATGTCCAACCAGGGTAAATTGCTTGTCCATCAAGGGTTGCTTGCAAATCTGCACCATGAAGCGCAATTACTGTGTCGCAGGTGAATTCCAGCTCGCACAAACCAACGGTTATTTCTAAAACGGCATCATTGTCGTTATTGTTAAGTAATCTATTAGCAATTATTTGCGCATAAGGGTCTAAGCTGCCCGCTTTGCTTACACCTAAATGACGGTAGCCATTACGGCCAAAATCTTGAATGGTAAGTAATACACCACTTTTAAGTACTTTAATCATGAGTTGCTCCTTTATTAACTAGCGGAACAAATTCAAGCGTATCGCCTGGTTGAATTAAACAAGGTTGCTCCGAGGTCGAATCAAACAAAGCAGTATCTGTATGACCTATTATGTGCCAACCACCAGGCGTATCCGCAGGGTAAATTCCGGTTTGTGCAGCACCTATCGCAACAGAGCCTTTAGGAACTTTAATGCGTGGCTCATCACGCCTTGGTGTATGTAATTGCCTATCTAAGCCGTGTAGGTAAGCAAAACCGGGCTGAAAGCCTAAAAATAAAACGTGGTATTTGGTTTTACTATGAATATTAATAACCTCATCAGCGCTTAAATTGTGATAACGAGCCACGTAATTAATATCCTCACCCTTGTATATGGTTTCGATTAAGTGATGTTGCCCTTTAAAAGTACTCGTTTTAATATCATTCCACAGCGAAGGTAGCACTTGTAACCACTTATTTAAGTGTTTATCTGATTTTAAATAGAGAGTGAGCGAGTTCATGGCTGGCACCAAATCGGTAAATTCAGCAGTGCATTTACAGTGGCTGGTTAAAGCCCAAATTTTCTTTTGAATAGAGAGTCTATCTGTAGCATCTAAATGCGATGCATCAAGTAGTAAACTACTGTTTGTTAATGCATAAATATGGGGAGCTGGCTTCATTAAATAAACCTATTTGTACAACATAATTTAAACGTAACACAGTTTTATTAATTTATTTACACCATTGCGACTAAGTCGTTATGTTTAGTGTTTATTTACCCAGCTTACTTTAAGAGTGTTTTTATATTCAATTAATCGTATTTAACTTATTGAGGACTAAAACTTAATACATTTCGTACTAAATAAGTAATTAGGTTGAAATGAAAATTAAGATAAGGAGGTCTTAATTAGCACGCACTTGTTTATGAGGTACTTTATGAAACACCAGCATTTATTATATTTATCAGGCGCTGCTATTATATTTAGCGCAGGCAGCTTTGCTTTATCTATGGAAAAGGTAGAACACAGTAATGTAGAAGCCACCATGCATGTAGAAACCATTGTACTGGGGTCTGGTTGTTTTTGGGGAGCAGAAAAACGCTACGAAGCGCTTAATGGCGTTATTGATGCTGAGTCGGGTTATGCTGACGGTAATGGGTTTAAAGCAACGTACAGAAATATTACTGATCAGTCTCGTCGTTTTGACGAGAACAATTATGCTGAAGTTGTGCAAGTTATGTATAACAGCAATATAATTTCAGCAGAAGATCTCTTAAAAAACTATTTTGAAAGTCACGATCCTACGCAAAAAAATCGCCAAGGTAACGATATCGGTACGCAATATCGTTCAATTGTATTAACGACTACTGATGCACAAGCTAAAGTAGCTGAGCAAGTTAAATCGCAATATCAGCAGCTTTTAACTGATGCGAGCTACGGCAAAATCGAAACGGTAATTAAACCGCTTACAGGTTTTGTATCGGCAGAAGAATATCATCAAAATTATCTAGAAAAGAACCCTAATGGCTATTGCCCCGATCATTCTACAGGCGTAGTTTTTAATAAAACACCGGTAGAAAAAGCAGACAACAGTGCTCTACTCGCAGGTAAGCAAATAGTGGTACTTGATTCTCGTGATTACTGCCCGTACTGTGAAAAATTTAAAAAAGCAGTCGCAAATGATTACAAAGGCACAATACCTATGACATTTCGCCATGCTGACCAACTTAATGATTTAACTATTAAGTCAGCCACGTGGGCAACGCCGACTATTTTGTTTTTAGAAAATGGCGTTGAGGTATATGGCCGTCAAGGCTATGCAACACCTGAAGAGTTTTATAAAGCATTAGGCGCTTTTAAATTAGGTAACAGTGATGCTTATAAAGTTGCATTCGATGCACGAACAGATAGACCTTATTGTAAAGAGTACAAAGAGTTTAAAAATACACCTGATGGTACTTTTGTTGATAAATTAAGTGGAGAGCCACTATTTGATACAAGCGATAGGTTTAACTCCGGTACTGGTTGGTTGTCGTTTAAGCACCCAGTAAAAAGTAGTGTAACGCAGCATGACGATAGCAGCTGGGGAATAACACGTATTGAGCTACGTTCTAAAAGTACAGGTATTCATCTTGGTCATTTATTCCCAGGAGAAGGCCCTAGAGGCACAGACCGCTACTGTATAAACGCAACAGTACTCGATTTTGTACCAAGAGATAAAAGCTAAACCTTTTACTTTGTAAAGCCTGATTTTAATCAGGCTTTTTTTTGCATAAAATAAAATAGATTTATCATAATCTTTGCAAATTTGTTAAAATTAAAGCGTTGAGCTACACATCAATAATATTACTTAGGTTGTAAATGAATCAATTTATAAAAATAACAACGCAGTTAATGTATTTGCCTTTAGCTTTATTAATTTTTATTACCGATGCTAAGTCGGCAACGCACTATGTCGTCGGCGTAGAGAATATAGAGTATCTACCTTACTTTGATGGTAGTGGAACAAATGGTGCAGATTATTATGGCTTCAGTCAAAAATTACTTACTTTGTTCGCCCAGCAGCACGATTTTGAATTTGAGTTTTACACGCTGCCAATTAATCGTCTTTATAAAGAATTTATTGATCACCATCATGTTGATTTTAAATATCCAGATAACCCTCAATGGAAACCAAGTTATAAAGCTTCCTTTGGTGATTTAAATGAAATTATTTATTCGCAGCCAACCGTTGTGACTAAAACGGGTATTGCGAGTTTAAATAAAAATATCACCATTGATGAATGCGTTAGTTTTGCAACGGTGAGAGGGTTTACGTCTCAAAGCTTTAAACCTTTAATGAATAACGAAAACGTTGAGCTAATTGAAACCGCTAATGTAATGGAATTAATAGAGATGCTTTTAAAAGAGCGAGTTGAGTGTATTTACATATCTAACGATGTATTAAACTATAATATTGTTAAATATTTCAAATTAACCCGACCCGTTTATTTTCAAAACGAATTGCCGACAGATTTACAAGCCTTTTTATTATCGTCGATTGACTATCCTGAGGTAGTTAAGCAATTTGATACATTTTTGCTTTCACATAAAGTGCAAATAAGTAAATTAAAAAAAGAGTATCAAATAAAAAATTAACTAAAAAAGCCCCGTAAGTTATAACTTACGGGGCTTTTTAAAAGGTATTAACCTGTATATAACTATATTATGTATGCGCTTAATAATAAAAACAGTTCAAGCCAAGTCACCACCTAACTTGAACCGCTTTTTCACACTGACAACATCTTCACACACAATATAAAGATTCTGTTTACTACGCTTACGTAGCCTTGTAATGCATATCATGTGGTTTGAGCCAAGAATAAAAACAGTTCAAGCTAAGTCACCACCTAACTTGAACCATTTTTCACACTGACAACATCTTCACACACAATATAAAGATTCTGTTTGCTACGCTTAAGTAGCTTTGTATTACATATCATGTGGTTTGAGCCTAGAATAAAAACAGTTCAAGCTAAGTCACCACCTAACTTGAACCGCTTTTCACACTGACAACATCTTCACACACAATATAAAGATTTTTTACTGCTACTTATGAGTTACTAAAACTCAAAAGGTTGCATTTGTTACTCTTAAAAACAATTTAATGTAAGTTGTTTTGAGTTGATGGAGTAACTTTAATATTTAACTTTATTTTCGACAAACGATAAAAATGAAACCAATGAGTGAAAAAAATTAAACTATAGACTTTAGTCTAATACGTAACGTTAAGCTTATGTATTTAAGTAAAAATATTATTAAAAAATTGAAATTAGATTTAAGCGAACCATTAATACAACCCGTAATTAGGTGTATTAATAAACCCGCCTAATAAAGGATTATTCTTGGATTTTTCTAAATGTACTTACAACCCACTTTGCAAATAAATCAAGCGGGTGATTAGGGGTGTTTGATTCGTGCTGCACTAAATAGTATTTATCTTTAGTGGTTAAAGGCTGTTCAAATAATTTATACAACCATTGCTCATCTAACCAGCTTTGGCTAATTGGCAGTGGAATAAGGGCAATACCCATACCTTGCTGCGCTGCACGGGCTACACCAAACATGCTATCTATTTGAATAATCTGCGAGGGAGAAAAGTCATCAATACCCGCTTTTTCAGCCCATTGGTGCCATGCCCAAGGGCGAGCTTTGTGGAGGATCAGCGGGACTTGGTTAAGCGCTTGACGATGATCGTCCCTCCATTGATCGAGCAATTTTTTATTACATGCAGGAATATATTCAAGGTTAAACAACTCTGTCGCTAATCCTTCAGTAGGTTTACCAGAGGACAATACAATAGATAAATCGCTATGACGCGTTAACTCTTTGCGTGTTTTAAGCGTGTCCATTTGCAGGTTTATATTAGGGTGCTCTGACGTCCACTCACTTAATTTAGGCATGAGTAGTTCGCTTGCAAAAAACTCAGGTAACGTAATCGTCAAATTTGTATTTTGCTGCATCTGGCTAAACTCGTTAATGGTGCCCTCTAACATTGTGATGATAGGAGACACTGCATCAAAAAAGTTTTTACCCGCTGTGGTTAAGCTGATTGAACGCGTTTTACGTTGAAAAAGTTCAATACCAAGTTGTTCTTCAAGTTGTTTTATTTGATGGCTTACCGCAGATGGCGTTAAGTACAGCTCATTAGCTGCATGCTTAAAACTTAGGCTTCTTGCGGCAAAGCAAAAAGAGCGAAGGCCACGAATAGGAGTTTGCATGTTTTCCAGAATTATTTAATTTATTGAGACGCCTTACTTAGGCAAAATTTGAACCAACTATTTAATGTTTAAATATCAGTAGGTTAAAAATAAATTTAGCGCTAGTTCACAAAAAGGGTGCAGACTATCCACAAAATAGTGCAAAGAATCTAAGCGCTTACATTTAATTTATATTTGTATTATAGATAAAATTTACTACAGATGTATGAATGACGGTAAAAATAATGGCAAAAGATAAAAAAAATCCCTCGTAAGAGGGATTTTGGGTAACTCAGCGCCATTGGCACTGGGAATGAGGTCGGTACAGGGTAAAGCGTTATTTTTAAGCTAAAGCCTAAAAAACCATTTCTGGTACTTCACCGTCAACAAGTAATTTACCTGCTGTTTTACTAATGATTTCATCAACAGTTACGCCCGGAGCGCGTTCTAATAGATGAAATGCGCCGTCTTTAACTTCTAATACGGCTAAATCTGTTACTATTTTTTTAACGCAATTAACGCCAGTAAGCGGTAAAGAGCAGGCTTCTAATAGTTTAGAATCACCATGCTTACTTGCATGGGTCATAGTAACAATAATGTTTTTCGCGCCAGCGACTAAATCCATCGCGCCACCCATGCCTTTAATCAGCTTTTTAGGGATCATCCACGATGCGATGTTGCCGTTCTGGTCAACTTCAAATGCACCCAGAACAGTTAAGTCTACATGACCACCCCGTATCATGGCAAAACTATCTGCACTATTAAATATGGCTGCACCTTTAGCTGCTGTCACGGTTTCTTTACCCGCGTTTATCATATCGGCATCTAGCTCTGCTTTAGTCGGGTACGGACCCATGCCTAAAAGACCATTTTCGGACTGTAACATAACTTCAATATCATCCGGTACATAGTTTGCGACGAGTGTCGGAATTCCTATGCCCAAATTTACGTAGTAACCGTCTTGAAGTTCTTGCGCAACGCGCATTGCAACTTGTTCACGTGATAATGCCATAATTATGCTCCTGCTTAATCTCGTGTTGTTACACGTTCAATGCGTTTTTCAAAGCTGCCTTTAATAACGCGATTTACAAAAATACCCGGGGTATGAATTTGGCTTGGTTCAAGCTCACCCGGCTCTACAATTTCTTCTACTTCGGCAACGGTAATTTTACCAGCCGTTGCTGCCATTGGATTAAAGTTCATGGCGGTGTGTCTAAACACTAAATTACCGTAACGATCGGCTTTCCACGCTTTAACAATAGCAAATTCACCCGTTATAGACTCTTCTAAAATATATGGGCGACCATTAAATTCTTTTACGTCTTTGCCTTCTGCCACAGGAGTACCGTAACCGGTTGCCGTGTAAAATGCGGGTATACCCGCGCCACCAGCACGCATTTTTTCAGCAAGTGTACCTTGAGGTGTAAGCTCTACATCAATTTCGCCACTTAATAACTGTTGTTCGAATAGGGCGTTTTCGCCAACGTATGACGCAATCACTTTTTTAATTTGTTTGTCTTGTAATAAAATACCTAAACCAAAGTCATCAACACCACAGTTATTAGATACCACGGTTAAGTCTTTTGTTTGCATGTGCTTAATTTGTTTAATTAAGCCCTCTGGAATACCACATAAACCAAAACCTCCGGCAATAATGGTATCGCCGTCTTTTAATCCTTCCATTGCAGCTTCGTAACTAGAAACTACCTTATCAAAACCGGCCATGAGTCTCTCCTCATTGTGTGCTATTTGTTGTTAACTATCTTGAATCATCATTTTATAAGATAGCTATTTAGTGTGCAGTGCCACAGATACTTTGCTCACAGGTTGCTTACCAAGTGCTTTGGTTATCTCCCAGCCAGCGTCACTTAACCTTTGTAAATCAATTCCGTGTTCAATGCCAAGCCCTTGCAGTAAGTAAACTACATCTTCGGTGGCAACATTTCCTGACGCTCCTTTAGCATAAGGACAGCCACCAAGGCCTGCAACTGCCGCGTCAACCGTTGCTATACCTAGGCTTAAGGCTGCGTAAATATTTGTGAGCGCTTGCCCGTAAGTATCATGAAAATGCACGGCCAGCTTGGTTTTATCAATGCGTGTTAAGAGTAACTCGATTAATTGCGTTACTTTTTTAGCGGTGCCAACACCAATGGTATCGCCAAGGCTTACTTCGTAACACCCTAAATCTAATAGCTTTTGCGATACACTTAGTACTGCTTGTGGGTCAATCTCACCCTCATAGGGGCAACCTAGCACACAGCTTACATAACCACGTACGCGGATATTATTCGCTTTAGCAAACGCCATTACTTCACTAAAGCGTTCAATACTCTTATCTATTGAGCAGTTTATGTTTTTTTGACAAAACGACTCACTCGCAGCGGTAAATATAGCAAACTCTTTAATGCCAACAGTGTGCGCTGCTTGTGCACCTTTTAAGTTAGGTGTAAGGGCACTTAAATTTACATCGGGTAAATCTAGCGCTGATATTACATCCGCTGAGTCTGCCATTTGTGGTACCCATTTAGGGGAGACAAACGCGCCAGCTTCAATATCTTTTAAACCTGCGGCACTTAGGGCGTTAATAAGCGCTACTTTATCGGCTGTGCTTACTGTTTTTTCGTTTTGTAGGCCGTCTCGCGCGCCAACTTCAACAATACGTACTTTACTTGCAAAGGCACTCATTATGCACCTTCCTCTGTTGTATCTTCTACTATAGCAAGCAGAGCACCATGCGTTACTAATTCGCCTTCACCAAAACAATAGCTTTTTAAAATGCCGTCGTGTGGTGCGTTAAGCGTGTATTCCATTTTCATGGCTTCGATAATAACAACCGCATCGCCTTTGGTGATTGTGCTACCAATTTCGATTAAGTGCTTAACTACCGTGCCATTAAGTGGCGCGGCAAGTGGCAGAGCTTCGCTTTCGTGCGAACTAATATAATGTTTATCAACTAGTTCAAGCTTAGTTTGCAGTGCTTTATTCATCACAGTGACAATATTGCTCACGGTATTATTGCCAACAGTATTATTACTTACCGTAGTTACGTGCGCGGTATGTTTTTCGCCGTTAATAAATACACTGCAAAGATTGTTATTTAATGTGCCTTGTAGGTTAAATACGTGCTCGTTATGCGTAATACTATAGCCCGCTGACGTTTTTATAGCGCTTAGCTGTAAATCAGCAAAAGGAACTTTAATTGCTTGTGGTGCATTGAGTGTAAAACCGCTTAGTTGTTGCCACGGGCTTGCACTGTTTGGCGCATTTTGGGTGTTAGTTAACGATTCTAAATATGCAAAAGCACCAATAAGTTGGCTTGCTTGTAATAACGATTTATCAACCGCAACTAACGAGTCGCCTTGCTCTGCAATAAAGTGTGTACTTGGCGCACCTTGTTTAAAGGTAGGGTGGCTTGCTAAGTTATGTAAAAAGCCAATGTTAGTGCTAAAACCTGCTAAATGAAATTGCTCAAGAGCGTGTTGTAAACGGCTCAGTGCTTGTTCGCGATTGTCGTCGTGCACAATAAGTTTAGCAATCATCGGGTCGTAAAACGGGCTAATTTCGTCGCCTTGTGCAATGCCTGTATCAATGCGTACAAATTCGCTGTTAAGCGGTGTATGTAACGCTTCAATAGTACCCGAACACGGGATAAAGTCGTTAGCTGGATCTTCTGCGTATATACGCGCTTCAAAGCTATGACCCTGCAATTGAATATCACTTTGTGTCAGTGGCAGTGTTTGCCCACCCGCAATATTAATTTGCCAATTGACTAAATCTACACCGGTTACCATTTCGGTTACTGGGTGTTCTACTTGAAGGCGCGTATTCATTTCCATAAAGAAAAATTCATCGCCACACAGTAAAAACTCAACCGTACCTGCGCCTCTATAATTTATAGCCAGTGCACAACGTACAGCCGCTTCGCCCATTTCTTTACGTAGTTCGTCAGATAAACCGGGAGCAGGGGCTTCTTCAATTACTTTTTGATGACGACGTTGCAAAGAACAATCACGATCGCCTAAATAAACACAGTTACCGTAGTTATCTGCAAATACTTGCACTTCAACATGGCGAGGTTGGTTTACGTAGCGCTCAAGCAATACTAAATCGTTACCAAAACCGGCAATAGCTTCACGTTGCGCACCTTGTAGTGCGCTCATAAAGTCTTTTGCTTTTTCAACCACACGCATGCCCTTACCGCCGCCGCCAAAGGCGGCTTTAATTAGTACAGGGTAGCCAATTTTTTCAGCTTCACTTTGTAAAAAAGCAGGGTCTTGTTTATCGCCGTAATAACCAGGTACTAATGGCACATTAGCAGCTGCCATTATTTCTTTAGCGCGGGTTTTAGACCCCATTGCTTCAATGCTACTTGCTGGTGGCCCTACAAAAGCAATGTTGTTAGCTTCGCAGGCTTTAGCAAATTCGCTGTTTTCAGATAAAAAACCATACCCCGGGTGAATACAATCAGCGCCGCAGTCTTTGGCAACTTGCAAAATTTTGTCTGCTACTAAATACGAATCTTTACTTGGCGCAGCACCAATATGGTAAGCCTCGTCGGCCATTTTTACGTGCCGGGCATGTTTGTCTGCATCAGAATAAACCGCGACCGTGGTTAAGCCCATTTGTTTTGCGCTGCGCATTACACGGCACGCAATTTCTCCACGATTGGCAATCAGTATTTTTTGTAATCGTTGTGTGTTCATAATCAATCCTACAGTTGCCAAGCGGGTGGGCGTTTATCAAAAAAAGCAGTTAGCCCTTCTTGGCCTTCCTCAGATACGCGAATTTTTGCAATACGCTCTGCGGTAAGCTCAATGAGTTCATCGGTTATTGGTTTATTTGCTACATCGTTAATTAATGCTTTTGCGGCTTTTACTGCAACAGGTCCGTTATCAATCAGTGTTTGCAGCATATTATCGAGCGCACAGTCTAAATTACCGGTTACTTGATGAATTAAACCAAGTTGCTTAGCAGTATGTGCATCAAACACTTCAGCCGTTAAAAAGTACCTGCGAGCAGCGCGTTCACCAATCGCTTTAATGACATACGGGCTAATAACAGCCGGAATAAGGCCAAGCTTTACTTCGCTTAAACAAAATTGCGCATCGTCTTTACTAAGGGCTATGTCGCAACAGGCAATTAAGCCCAGTGCACCACCAAAAGCAGCACCTTGCACAGCGCAAATTGTAGGGTGGGGCGAGTTTGCCAGCACCTGCATTAATTTAGCCAATTGCATCGAATCAGCCAAGTTATCTGCGTAGCTGTTATCAGCCATCGACTTCATCCAGGCTAAATCGGCACCGGCTGAAAAATGCTTACCTTCTGTTTTTAAAACCAAAGCGCGAATATCAAGCGTATTTGCATGTTCAATACACTGAATCAGCTCATGTATTACTTCGCTGTTAAATGCGTTTCTTTTTTCTGGGCGGCTTAATACAAGTACAGCCACATTAGATTTTGTTATTTGTAGTGTTACTGACATTTTGCGCTCCGGTTACATTCTAAATACGCCAAATTTCGAATCACGTTTTGGTGCGTTGTTCGCAGCCGTTAACGCAAGCCCTAATACATTACGCGTATCGGCAGGGTCTATAATACCGTCATCCCACAAGCGTGCGCTGGCGTAATACGGATGACCTTGCTCTTCGTACTGGTCAATAATTGGCTTTTTAAAGTCACTGATTTCTTGCTCGCTCATGCTTTGACCTTTGCGTGCTAAACCATCTTGTTTAACTTGCGCCATTACACCCGCTGCTTGTTCGCCGCCCATGACCGAAATTCGGGCATTAGGCCACATCCACATCATGGTTGGTTCAAATGCACGGCCACACATTCCGTAGTTACCTGCGCCGTAAGAGCCGCCAATAAGTACTGTAAATTTAGGCACATCAGCACACGAAACCGCCATCACCATTTTAGCGCCGTGCTTTGCAATGCCTTCGGCTTCGTATTTTTTACCCACCATAAAGCCGGTAATATTTTGTAAAAACACTAAAGGAATATTGCGCTGAGCACACAGCTGAATAAAGTGCGCGCCTTTTTGCGCCGACTCACTAAATAAAATACCGTTATTAGCCACTATGCCAACGGGGTTGCCATAAATGCTGGCAAAACCGGTGACTAACGTTTCACCAAAATAGCGTTTAAATTCATCAAATGATGAGTCATCTACAGTGCGGGCTATTACTTCGCGTACATCAAACGGCTTTTTAAGGTCGGTGCCTACAATGCCGTAAAGCTCGTTAATATCATAACGAGGTGGTTTTACATCCTCTAGAAGAGGGGCGGTCGGACGTGTGTAGTTAATGCGCTCAATACATTGGCGCGCAATAGACAGCGCATGAGCATCGTTTTCAGCGTAGTGATCGGCGACACCCGACACTTTACAGTGCACATCGGCACCGCCTAGTTCTTCGGCTGTTACTTCTTCGCCTGTTGCTGCTTTTACAAGCGGCGGGCCTGCTAAAAATATAGTGCCTTGATCTTTTACAATAATGCTTTCATCGGCCATAGCAGGTACGTACGCACCACCTGCGGTACATAATCCCATTACCACGGCAATTTGTGGAATACCTTTACCCGACATACGGGCTTGATTGTAAAAAATACGACCAAAATGCAGTTTGTCCGGAAATACATCGTCTTGCTCAGGCAGGTTTGCACCGCCCGAATCTACAAGATAAATACACGGTAAGTGGCAGCGCTCTGCTATGTCTTGTGCGCGTAAATGCTTTTTAACAGTAAGCGGAAAATACGTACCGCCTTTAACCGTGGCATCGTTTGCAATAATCATGCATTCAATGCCTTTAACACGGCCTATACCGGCTACAACACCGGCGCACGGTATTGCTTGTTCGTACACACCAAAGGCAGCAAATTGCGAAATTTCTAAAAACGGTGAGCCTTCGTCAATTAACGTACTTATACGGTCGCGTACAAATAATTTACCACGGCCTTCGTGGCGCTCCTTTAATGCCGCGCCTCCGCCTTGGCTAATTGTTGCTACTTTACTGCGTAAATCATCCACCAGCGCCGACATGTTTTTATGGTTTTGCACAAACGTTGGATCGTGAGGGTTAACGCTCGATTTTAAAATCGTCATGGTTTAATCCTTAACGGCTTTCAGTGAAAAGTTCGCGACCAATAAGCATACGGCGTATTTCTGATGTACCTGCACCAATTTCGTATAATTTAGCATCACGAAGCAGGCGACCCGTTGCGTATTCGTTTATGTAGCCATTGCCACCTAAAATTTGAATCGCGTCAAGCGCCATTTTAGTCGCAAGTTCTGCTGCATATAAAATGGCACCGGCAGCATCTTTACGGGTTGTTTCGCCACGGTCACAAGAGCGAGCTACCGTATACACATATGAACGGGCAGCATTCATTTGTGTATACATGTCGGCTACTTTGCCCTGAATTAACTGAAATTGACCAATAGGGGTGTCAAACTGTTTACGCTCGTGAATATACGGTACCACTATGTCCATACACGCTTGCATTATGCCAAGCGGGCCTGCTGCAAGTACTACGCGTTCGTAATCAAGGCCACTCATAAGTACTTTGACGCCTTCGTTTAAGTTACCTAAAATGTTTTCCTGGGGCACTTCGCAGTTTTCAAATACCAGCTCACAGGTGTTTGAGCCGCGCATGCCCAGTTTGTCGAGCTTTTGCGCCGTAGAAAAACCAGGAAAGTTGCTCTCAACAATAAACGCGGTAATGCCTTTAGCGCCGGCGTTTAAATCTGTTTTAGCGTAAATAACGAGTGTGTGTGCGTCGGGGCCATTGGTGATCCACATTTTGTTGCCGTTTAAAATGTACTTATCGCCTTTTTTCTCGGCTTTAAGTTTCATCGATACAACGTCAGAGCCCGCATTAGGCTCGCTCATTGCAAGGGCACCAATGTGCTCGCCACTAATAAGCTTTGGTAAGTATTTTTCTTTTTGAGCTTGTGTGCCGTTACGGTTAATTTGATTAACACACAGGTTAGAATGTGCTCCATAGCTTAAACCTATAGAGGCACTGGCACGGCTAATTTCTTCCATAGCAATAACATGTTCTAAGTAACCTAAACCGGCGCCGCCAAGTTCTTCAGATACGGTCATACCCAGTACGCCCATTTCGCCCATTTGAGCCCAAAGTTGATTTGGAAAAGCGTTATCTAAGTCAGTTTTTTCAGCAAGAGGGGCAATTTCCTGACTCGCAAAACTGTTTACGTGGTCGCGGATCATATCGGCGGTTTCGCCAAGGCCAAAGTTCATTTCTTTATATAGTGAAATAGTGCTCATGATTCATTCCTGTGTGTCGTCAGTGTGTTGTTATTCTTAAAATAGGCTACTCGTCTATTTTGTTCAGTGTGTCTCTGCAGCGGCGCTCGGCAGTCACCAACTCCATAAGAACAACTTTAATGTCGTCCATTTGTTGAGATAAGTCAGACTTTTTATCGGCTATTAAATCAAGCATGGTAACCAGCTGCTTAGCACTCGACTTATCAGCGTCGTACAGTTCAAACAAACGGCCTGTTTCAGCAAGCGTAAAGCCCAATCGTTTACCACGTAATATTAGTTTTAAACGCACTTTGTCGCGTTTTGAATAAATACGTGTTTGACCATTACGCTCTGGGGTTATTAACCCTTGATCTTCGTAAAAGCGAATAGAGCGGGTTGTAATGTCAAATTCTTTAGCGAGTTCGCTAATGCTAAATGTTTGTTCATTACTAGCCGGCATTTTGGCTGAGCTTGCAAAGTTTGTTTGATTATCTGGTTTCATAATTGTATTTACCTCATTCGAATAACTCCAATATAAGTGAAGTTTACGTAAAGGTAAAGCTTGGTGTGTTTTGAAACTATTTATAAAGGAGTGTTGGTGTGAAATTTTAATTTATAACATTAATATTCAATGACTTAATTTTACTTGCTCAGTGTTGGCCTACTACTGGAAAATAATGCTTACACTTATAAAACTAAAAATTAAGCTGTTTTTAGTTGACGTTGGCGTAAACGTTAGTATTGTGTGTAGGTATTAAATAATAAATGAATACTAAATTAATAGAGCAAATATACTAACAATTATTTGCATTAAATTACAACGGAGTTAGTTATGACTTTAGAATCAGTGGTAATTGTAGCAGCAAAACGCACCCCAATGGGTGGTTTTATGGGAGCGTTAAGTGATGCGCAGTCTACCGAGCTTGGCGCTACCGCCATTGCCAGTGCACTTGCACAAACTGGTTTAGCTAATGATGCAATAGATGAAGTAATTATGGGCTGTGTATTACCAGCAGGGCTTGGGCAAGCGCCCGCACGCCAAGCAATGTTAAAAGCAGGCCTTGCACTTAGCACTGGCGCTACAACAATTAACAAAGTATGTGGCTCTGGTTTAAAAGCCGCCATGCTTGCAAACGATTTAATTAAAGCAGGCTCTATCCAATCTGCCATTGCCGGTGGCATGGAAAGCATGACAAACGCACCGTACTTTATTCCAAAAGCACGTGGCGGTATGCGAATGGGTCACGGCGAAATAAAAGATCACATGATGAGCGACGGCCTTGAAGATGCTTACGATAACAAAGCAATGGGTTGTTTTGCACAAGACACCGCCGACGAATACGGCATTGGTCGCGAGCAAATGGATGCATTTGCATTAGGCTCATTAAGTAAAGCAAAAGCAGCAATACAAAATGGCAGTTTTGATAACGAAGTTGCCCCGCATACGATGCAAACACGCAAAGGCGATGTAACTGTTTCGATTGACGAGCAACCAGGTAACGCCCGCCCAGAAAAAATTCCAAGTCTGCGTGCAGCCTTTAAAAAAGACGGCACCATTACAGCCGCTAATTCATCGTCAATTTCAGACGGTGGCGCGGCGCTTATATTAATGAGCGAATCAAAAGCAAAAGAGCAAGGCTTAACACCGCTTTGTAAAATTGTAGCGCACAGTACTCACTCTCAAAAACCAAGTGAATTTACAGTAGCGCCAGTAGGTGCAATAAGCAGCGTGCTTGAAAAAGCAGGCTGGGCTGTAAACGACGTTGACCTTTGGGAAATTAACGAAGCATTTGCCATGGTAACCATGCTGGCTATTAACGAGTTAAAACTTGATGAAAGCAAAGTAAACGTTAACGGCGGTGCATGTGCACTTGGCCACCCAATTGGCGCAAGCGGCGCGCGTATTTTAGTAACGCTTATTCATGCCCTTAAAAACCGAGGCCTTAAAAAAGGCATTGCGTCTTTATGTATTGGTGGCGGTGAAGCGGTTGCTATGGCCGTAGAAGCGTATTAACTAGGTATTAAGCAGTTATAAGAAAGCTATACGAATAACTATAAAAGCGCTGCACCAATAATACTAACAAAGCGGCGCTACCAATTTTAAAAGAGAACACACAACTCACACACTAGGATTTAATCATGCACCAAGTACCACTACTTATTAATGGCGAATTTATTCAATCAGCATCAAAAGAGCTTATCGATGTTATAAACCCAGCAACTCAAGAAGTACTTGCACAAGTGCCATGCACCACCGAGTCAGAAATGGACGCGGCAATTGCCTCAGCCTCTGAGACGTTTAAAACATGGAAAGACGTACCCATTACTGAACGTGCTCGTATTATGATGAAGTACGCTGCGCTATTAAAAGAACACCATGATGAGCTTGCTACCATTATTTGCCATGAATTGGGTAAAACGTTTGAAGATGCAAAAGGCGATGTTTGGCGCGGTATTGAAGTAGTAGAACAAGCCGCTAACGCACCATCATTAATGATGGGTGAAACAATGGAAAACGTAGCGCGTAAAATCGATACGTATTCTTACATGCAGCCACTTGGCGTGTGTGCAGGTGTTACCCCGTTTAACTTCCCTGCAATGATCCCACTTTGGATGTTCCCGCTGGCTATTGTGTGTGGTAACACCTTTATTTTAAAACCGTCTGAGCAAGATCCACTTACACCAATGCGTTTAGCAGAGCTATTTATTGAAGCCGGCGCACCAAAAGGCGTATTACAAGTTGTTCACGGTACAAAACCACAAGTAGACCGGTTACTAGAAGATAAAGCAGTGCGTGCAATTTCGTTTGTTGGCTCGTGTGGTGTAGGTGCTTATATTTATTCTAAAGGCACACAAAATCTTAAACGCGTGCAAGCGTGTGTTGGTGCTAAAAACCACATGGTTATTATGCCTGATGCAAGTAAATCGCACGTTGTAAATAACTTAGTAGGCGCATCGGTAGGTGCTGCTGGCCAGCGTTGTATGGGTATTTCGGTTGCTGTATTTGTAGGTCAAGCAAGTCAATGGGTAGATGAAATTAAAGCAGGCTTTGAAAATGTACGCCCAGGCGTGTGGGATGATGCAAATGCAGCATACGGTCCACAAACATCAAAAGCAGCAAAAGCACGTATTTTATCACTCATTGCCGGTGGTAAAGAGCAAGGCGCTACCTGTTTAATTGATGGTTCTGACTTTACAGTTGAAGGGTATGAGCAAGGTAACTGGGTTGGTCCAACGTTATTTACCGATGTAACCAAAGAGATGGATTTATACAAAGAAGAAATATTCGGCCCAGTACTGGCGTGTATGTTTGTAGACACGCTTGATGAAGCAATTGCACTTATTAACGACAGCCCTTACGGTAACGGCACCTCGTTATTTACCTCAAGCGGCGCAGTGGCTCGTAAATTCCAACACGAAATTGAAGTAGGCCAAGTAGGTATTAATGTGCCAATTCCTGTGCCACTTCCGTTCTTTTCGTTCACTGGTTGGAAAGGCTCGTTTTACGGCGATACACACACGTACGGTAAACAAGGCATTCGTTTTTACACAGAAACTAAAACGATTACCTCACGTTGGTTTGAAGACGATATTGCGTCGGGTCCAAATATGAGCATTAACTTAAAATAATCGTAATTAAAAAATGAGTAAATAAAAGAATAATTAATAATAAAGATGGGCGCGAAGGCTACTTCACACACAACACACATAAGCCTTCGCCGCTCGTCACGAACTACTCCCGTGACGGGAAACACTAACAACACAACTAACATAACTTACACAATTAAAGAGGTCTACCATGGACTTTAACTTATCTGAAGATCAACAAGCCTTTGCGCAAACTGCACGCCAATTTGCCGAGTCAGAACTTGCCCCCTATGCAGCAAAGTGGGATCGCGAACATATTTTTCCTAAAGACACGATTAAAGCAGCAGGCGAGCTTGGTTTTTGTGGTTTATACACGCCAGAGGAAGCGGGCGGCCTTGGTTTATCACGTTTAGATTCGAGCATTATTTTTGAGCAGCTTGCTATGGGCTGTACCGCAACAACGGCCATGTTAACCATTCATAATATGGCCACCTGGATGGTAGCAAGTTTTGGTACCGATGCAGTTAAAGACAAATACGTAGAGCAATTAGTAATGGGCGAGTTACTTGCCTCTTATTGTTTAACAGAGCCAGGGTCGGGTTCAGACGCCGCATCACTTAAAACAAAAGCCGTGCTTGAGGGCGATGAGTATGTTATTAACGGCTCAAAAATGTTTATATCGGGCGCTGGCGAAACCGAAGTATTAGTTGTAATGGCACGTACAGGCGGCGAAGGCGCTGCGGGTATTTCGGCATTTGTAGTGCCTGCCGACGCAAAAGGCGTTGAATACGGCAAAGCCGAAGAAAAAATGGGTTGGAACGCACAACCAACACGCCTAATTAGCTTTGAAGATGTACGCATTCCTGCGCATAACTTATTAGGCGCAGAGGGCGAAGGCTTTAAATTTGCGATGCAAGGCCTTGATGGCGGCAGGATTAATATTGCCACATGTTCAATTGGTACAGCGCAAGCGGCGCTTAATACAGCCCGTGAATATTTAAAAGAACGTACACAATTTGGTAAACCATTGGCTGCGTTTCAAGCATTGCAATTTAAAATTGCCGATATGAACACCGAGCTTGTAGCTGCGCGTCAAATGGTTAGGCTTGCTGCATTTAAACTTGATAATAACGACGTTGAAAAAACCACTTACTGCGCCATGGCTAAACGCTTTGCTACTGATGTAGGCTTTACCGTGTGTAACGACGCACTACAAATTCATGGTGGTTACGGTTACATAAAAGAATACCCGCTTGAGCGCCATGTACGTGATGTACGCGTTCATCAAATTTTAGAAGGCACTAACGAAATTATGCGTGTGATTATAGCGCGCCGTATTTTAGCGCAGTCTGCAAGCGACGTTTTATAAGGAGCAATGTATGTCAGAATCAAAATCTAATCCGAGTATTGAACTTACAACCGAAGGTCATGTTGCTATTTTAACTATGTCTAATCCGCCAGCAAATACCTGGACAAAAGACACCCTAGTTGATTTAAAAAATACCGTTAATGAGCTTAATAATAATAAAAATATTTATGCATTAGTACTGACTGGTGAAGGCGAGAAGTTTTTTAGCGCAGGTGCCGACCTAAACGTATTTGCTGGTGGCGATAAAGGCGTAGCCGCCGATATGTCGCGTGTATTTGGTGAAGCATTTGAAGCGCTTACTAATTTTAGAGGCGTGTCGGTTGCAGCCATAAACGGCTATGCAATGGGCGGCGGGCTAGAAGTCGCCCTTGCGTGCGATATACGTATAGCGGAAGAGCAAGCACAAATGGCGCTCCCTGAAGCTAAAGTTGGGTTGTTACCGTGTGCGGGTGGCACACAAAATTTAGCATGGCTAGTTGGCGAAGGCTGGGCAAAACGCATGATTTTATGTGGCGAGCGCCTAAAAGCTGATAAAGCTCTGCAAATTGGCTTAGTAGAAGAAGTAGTACCACAGGGTGAAAGCTTTGCGGCAGCATTAAAACTGGCCAACCAAGTGGCCGATCAAAGCCCCACTTCAGTTGCAGCATGTAAAACATTGATTCAAAAAGGGCGCAATCAACCAATGGCAAGTGTATTACCTCTTGAACGCGAGTTATTTGTTGGTTTATTTGATACCGAAGATCAACAAGAGGGCGTAAATGCCTTTTTAGAAAAACGCCGAGCTAACTGGGTAAACGGCTAATGAGTGCTTTAACATTATTAAATAGCGCCGATGAGCCCGTGGTATTTGAAACCGCAGCCGCAGAAAACGGCAGTTTAATAGGGCTTATTACACTCAATGCGCCAAAAGCATTAAATGCACTTAATTTTGAGATGATCAAATTACTTGAGCCGCAATTGCGAGCTTGGCAAGACGATGATGCTATTGCAATGGTGTTGTTAAAAGGCGCTGGCGATAAAGCATTTTGTGCTGGTGGCGATGTTGTCAGCCTTCATCATGCAATGGCGCAAGGTAAACCAACAAGCCTAGTTGAAGAGTTTTTTACACTAGAGTACAAACTTGATTATCTTATTCATACCTTTGATAAACCAATCCTTGTTTGGGGTAACGGCATAGTAATGGGCGGCGGTTTAGGGCTAATGGCCGGTGCTAGCCACCGCGTTGTAACCGAAACATCACGCATTGCCATGCCAGAGCAAACCATAGGTTTATACCCAGATGTAGGCGGCAGTTACTTTTTACATAAAATGCCACAAAACGTCGGGTTATTTTTAGGGCTAACGTCAGCCTCTATAAACTGCGACGACGCGCGTTTTGTATCGCTTGCCGATCACTTTATCGATAGCAACAAATATGATGCCATGCTTGCGCAAATTTTAACTGCTAAATGGGGCAAAACCGCAAGCTTAAATCATGATCGATTAACCGATTTACTCACCGATTTAGACAACCAGTCGGCGCGTATGCCTAAAGGCAATATAAAAGCTAACCTAAAAACGATTCAGAAACTGGGTGAGTTTAAAACCTTGCAAGAGCAGGTTAATTATATTTTAGGGCTAACCACTGACGATAAATGGCTACAACGCGCTCAAAAATCACTTAAACACGGATGCCCATTAAGTTGTGCACTCGTTAGTGAGCAATTAAAAACAAGTAAAGGCAAAAGCTTATTAGCGTGTTTTAAAATGGAGCTGGGTATGTCGGTTCGCGCTGGCGAAGTAGGTGAATTTCAAGAAGGTGTAAGAGCGCTATTAATAGATAAAGACGGCGCGCCTAATTGGCAATACAAAACACTAAGTGATGTACCGCAAACAATAATAGACAGCTTTTTTGCTAACCGCTTTGGCGAAAACCACCCACTCAATGGCTTAGACACGCCAAGATACAAATAAAGGAAAGACGATGACTAAACTCAATATTGGTTTTATCGGCTTAGGTAATATGGGCGGCCCAATGGCGGCTAACTTAATTAAAGCTGGACATACTGTGAGTGTGTTCGATTTAAACCAGTCGGTCGTAAATGAACTTGCAAGCAAAGGCGCAAAAGCAGCAGTTGATGCAAAGCAGTGCGCAACCAATGCTGACGTACTTATTAGTATGTTACCTGCAGGCAAGCATGTTAAATCGCTGTATTTGGGTAATAACGACGACAGCGGTTTAATTAACGTGCTAAGCAATCATACATTAGTAATTGATTGCTCAACAATAGATGCAGAATCAGCACGCACTGTAGGCAGTGCACTTGGCAAACAAGGCATAAGCTTTGTAGATGCACCGGTATCGGGCGGCGTTGCAGGCGCAACTGCAGGTACACTTACTTTTATTGTAGGCGGCGAAAAAGCAGCGTTCGATAAAGCACATACAGTGCTTAGTGATATGGGTAAAAACATATTTCATGCAGGCGATATTGGTGCAGGGCAAGTAGCAAAAATATGTAATAACATGTTACTCAGTATTTTAATGGCAGGCACCAGCGAAGCACTGCAAATGGGTATTAATAACGGTCTCGATCCTAAAGTACTTAGCGACATCATGACCGCAAGTTCTGGACGAAACTGGACGCTTGAACTTTACAACCCTTGCCCAGGTGTAATGGATACAGCCCCTGCTAGTAACGATTACAAACCTGGCTTTATGGTCGATTTAATGGCTAAAGATTTAGGCCTTGCCATGGAAGCCGCGCAGCAAAGTAATTCATCAACCCCTATGGGTTCAATGGCTAAAAATTTATACACTATGCTACAGCACCAAGGTGCGGGTAGTGATGACTTTAGTGCCATTTTTAAACTGTTTTCTAAGTAGGAGCAACGCGTGGAAATTAAAAATAACACGGTAGTAATAACCGGTGGCGCACAAGGTTTAGGCTTTGCAATGGCGCAAAAGTTTGCACTTATGGGTGCTAACATTGCTTTAATAGATATGGCACAAGACTTATTAAACACGGCATGCGAGCAACTTATGCAACTTGAAGGTGTAACTAGCAATATTAAAGGTTATGCCGCAAACGTAACAAATGAGAGCGAAGTAGAAAACGTATTTAATACCATTAACAGCGATTTTGGCCACATTGGTGTGCTAATAAACAACGCCGGTATTTTACGCGATGGCATGTTTATAAAGGCAAAAGATGGCAAGGTCGTTAAAAAAATGTCTCTTGAACAATTTCAATCTGTGATTGATGTAAACCTGACCGGTGTGTTTTTAGCAGGACGGGAAGCTGCAAGCCACATGATTGAATCTGGTAAAGGCGGCGTTATAGTTAATATGTCGAGCGTAGCGCGAGCAGGTAACATAGGCCAAACAAATTACGCGGCATCTAAAGCAGGCGTAGTGGCACTTACCACCACATGGGCTAAAGAACTTGGCCGATTTGGTATACGTGTAGGTGCTATTGCACCAGGTGTAATAAGTACCGCCATGACCGACGCCATGAAGCCAGAAGCCAAACAACGTATGCTTGCAGTAACGCCAGTAGGGCGCTTAGGCGAAAGCGACGAAATTGCCCATACTGCACAATACATAATCGAAAACGACTTTTTTACCGGTCGTGTGGTTGAAATAGACGGCGGCATTCGTTTGTAAACCGAACTGGATTAAGGTTGATTAAAAGCATAGCTCTTTGGGCTGTGCTTTTTTGTTTTAAATCGGGGAGATTTATAAACTTGAAAAAGGTCTAACAACGGCATTGGAAATTTGTTGTGAAATTAGTTGCTCGTTTGCTCTTAATAAAACCTAATGAGAGTGGCTTTTTAATCACTTCTTTAAATAAAAAGCTCAACGCATTTAACGCTTGTGTTTGAGTGTTAGGAGCAACATTTTGTTGGTTGACTAAACGAGTTTAAAAAGCTAAAAAAAGTTCGACCTCATTATCTCCCATCGTTGTTGGGTGCCTCATAGAGTTAAATCGAATAAACGAAGCTATCCAGTATAAATACGCTTTAACGGTACTTTTAGCATAACGCTTTAGATACATTTGTTCGGCTATCATAGTTAAAAAGGTGATTTCATGATATGAATCTCTAGCAAAAGTTAACTGTATATATAGACAGTACTTGTTGTTTTGTCCAATATTACTGATCTCCACCATTTCGGTGTATTTGTGCATTGATTAAAAATAATTTCTAGTTAACTAATTGTTTACAGGTGTTTATTTGATGGCTAAGATAAATGCACTGTAATATATGGACATTTGTCGGTTTATAAAACGACAAATGTCGTAGACAAAATTGTTAGCATTACAAGGAAGTATATGAGTAGTTGTCCTAATTGTAGTCAAAATATAAACCCTTTTAGCTTCTCTCTTTCGGCATTTCCTTTGTACTTTAAATGTCCAAATTGTAACGTAAGGTTAAAGCTAATCAATTCCAAACTATTTTGGGTTACTTTTTTCCTGTATTTAATCGTAGTGGTTACGTCAATAATGTATATTCCTCTGGTTCGTGAGTATAACCTTGGTGTTATCCTTGCTGTATTAGGTTGGTTTGCTGTTTACAATAAATTATTATTTATATACTACGCAAAGAAAATGTTGCTTTATATAAGTAGTGTAATGCTAACAAGCAATTGAACGGGGCTTTTACAGCTGGCTGTGCTCGTTCCTCGCAATTTTAGCCAGCAATAAAAGCCCATTAATTGGGCGTTATATTTTAAATACAAGGATTGAGCATTGAGTAAAAAAGTGTTGCTTGTTGGTTTGGAATATTCTGGGCCAAATATTATTGATGTTGAAATTGAAACGCTGGGATTGTGTCGCCCTGAAGTTGATGAAGATAGAGCTGCGTACGCTTTATATGAGTACGATCTAATAATCATAAATCCCCAGAGCTATAGCCATTTTATATTTGGAAGTGCCGGTGAACATAGTGATTCTAGCTCTGAACTTTATGATCTAAAAAGAGAGAACAATTCATATGATCTGGATACTGTGTTTGATTACAGTGATAGATCGGAAGAAATGAAAGCTGCTCTCAAAAATGGCTGCCGAGTGATCTGGCTTCTCGCTGAGGAAAAAAGAGAGCAGTTTTTCGGATATAGAAAAGTTTGGATATCATACTTGAATAAAACGGTAGAAAAGCTTGTAGAGAATAACGATGTTTACACTAAAAAATCACGTCGTGTTTCCATCACGGAATCTGGGAATAAATTAACGCCATATTTCGAACAGGTAGCAAAAGATGGTTGGCGTATATGTATTGATACCCCACCAGGAATTAATAAATGCTTAGCTCAAACGCCTGAGGGCTACGATTTAGGACTTGAAATCGAGCTTGGTGGAAACGTGGGTTGGCTACTAACACCTCCAAGATCAAATGAAGCTATAACAGCCTTGGTTCACTGTGCTCTTGACCTAAATGAAGATGACGTAATTCATCATAAATATGATGGGATATTCTTAAGTCATACCAGCGAAGACAAACCTTTTGTTCGTCGGTTGAAGAGTGACCTTGAACGTCATGGCGTAACCAAGGTTTGGCTAGATGAGGCAGAAATCCAGATCGGGGACTCCCTAATCAAAAAGATTGATGAAGGGCTTAAAATGACAAAGTACATTGGCGTTATTTTGTCGCCTAGATCAATAAAATCCAAATGGGTTGAGAAGGAACTAGATATAGCAATGAATCGTGAAATAGGGAGCGGTGAAGTTGTTGTGCTTCCACTAGTTATGGAAGAATGTGAACTCCCTAGCTTTTTAGAAGGTAAGCTGTATGCAGATTTCTACAGTCACGAAAAATATGAAGATTCGTTGCAGAAGTTACTGAGACGTCTTCGCAAGTGACGGGTAGAAATATAACAAGTTGCTGCACTCGGAAAGATTGCTCGCTGCGCTCCCAATTTTCCGGTGAGCAAAGCGTTATATCAATTTAGAGATAGGTGCAAAAAATAATGAAACTATATGAGAATGTAGTTATTGGAAACTTTCTTTATGGATTAGGCTACTCTATTGGTACTAAGAAAGGCGGAAATGAGGTTCTGTCAGTCGTAAACCTGCTTCAACAAACGCCAGCAGACAAAGAGTTAGGCGATGTACTTTTAGAATTTCCTGGAGTTGTAAAACTCATAGAGTTTAAAAACAAAGCTGGCAGCTTAAAAAAAGAGATGCAAAGACACTCTCAATTAAAGTCGGCATTGGGAGAAGACCATGCAAATACTTCTTTGTCTAAGAGTATTCACTGGTATGTTGAAACCGAGCCTTTTAATGATCTTTGTGTAAATAATATCAAACCTTATCTGGATGCTTTTGATAGTAGTGTTAACGATAGTTTTACATTAGAAACTTTTATTGAAAAAATTGTAGACGGTGTATTTAGTAACGATACCACTTTTAGCGATGATGATTTTAAGGACTATTTGAGTTTGGTTGCTAGGTGCCAAGGTACAGGAGAGGTAGGAACTGGAGGTATAATCATCGCAGTTTCTGAGAGTGGAATTAAATATTTCCAGTTTACGGACATTATGCAGCTCAGGTTACAACATAAAGAATATGTGAATGAGATAAAGAATCAATTTAATAAAAGTATAGAGGCTAAAAAAAGTCTTAATAGAGCCAAAGGTTTCGATATAGGGATAAGTCGATAATGGAGAGGTTAGATAAGTTATTTGATGCAGCTGCTAATTTGCTTACTGCAAGTGAGAAAAATGAACAAAGATTTTTAAATGCAATCACGTCAATTGAAAAGACTAACCGGAGTGTTAGTAGAGTTGAGTCAGAGACTAAAAAAGCAATAAAAGAGTCTACCCAAAATGCATCAAGTGAAATAGCGGATAAGGTTTCGGAGCAATTATTTAAAAAACTTGAACATGCGCATGTTAAAGCAGAACAAGCAGCGTCCAGGTATGAGAAAGCAAGCAGATACTCGGTGTTAAAACTATCTTTCATTATGCTTATATTATTAATTTGTGTTGCAATTAGTATTTGGTTCCTATTTGTCAAAGATATTCCCACTATAAATGAGATTAACGAGCTAAGAAGTGAGAAAGCGCAACTTCAAGCTCAGATAGAGAAGCTTAATCAGTATGGTCACATCACGAGTTGTGATGGTAAATTGTGTGTTTCTGTAGATAAAAATGACAGCTATAAATCTAGTGATGGTAAGGTTATTTATTATGTAATAGCCCCTCGAGATAGTAAAAATTGATATAACAAAAGCATTTAAGAGTGATTCGCAACGCTTGGCGTTTTCGCTTCGCTCAAGTATAGCCAAGCGTCGCTCATAGTGATTAGGATGACACCCATCCTAATCATTAGGAAAAAAGCCAACAAAATCAGTATGAATAGTGCATTTTTATAAATAATGAATCACGCAAAAAGCTGAGCTATGTAGACAAAAATGAAAGTAACAATAGACAGCCCCATAGGTCGACGATAGCTGATTATTAAAGAATGGCAAACGACTCGGCTGTATCGAACCGGCTTTCCTTTAAATAAAAAGCGGAACATTACAGTGAATAAAGGCATGAATAAATTGACCTTACGGGGTCAAACGAAAGTGAATGCGCAATGGCAACTGTATTGTCTTGTTCATAATATAGAAAAGCTGCAAAACACGATGCATTAAGAAGGGTAAGCCCTTTTACCCTAAATAAAAGCCACTCAACCACCCTTAATCCCTTCCAAAACGTCAATTAAAACAATATCAAACACTTCAATATTCTACGTAAAAATACAGTAATCAATTGAACCAAAATAGGAACTCAGCTATGGTTTGTTTATCAATAAAAACAAATTTAAAAACGAGTTAATCTACAGGCTCGTTAGGCATATTAGGAGAAAGCATTGAGCTTTTGGGAAAGTATTTTAGCCAGTATCGCTAAAAAGTTTGATTCGATATTAAATCGTCCGTTTGAGAACAAGTTCACCTGGTCTCTATTCGCGCTCGGCAGCATGCTAATTACTGGCTCATCTGTATATGGTTTTGTAACGAAGGGAAAAGCCGAGCTAAAAAGCCAAGACTACAATTTTGTCCTTGAGTTTGTATCTGGACCAGAAATAATTCCTACATTACTAGGAACAATTCTCGTAGGCTTTTCTATTGCTATTTTTTGGAAAACAAAGCTTTCTAGCAAGCCCGCAAATGATAAGTCTGATTTCGACAAGATCGTCGAGTCGGGAATTGAAAACCATCGCGACTACCTTATTGAGAAAGCATTCAAAAAAGAATTTAAATACCTGACTAAGGTTTCAACTATCAAGCTTATTCTTACGATGAGTGACTCTTATAGTAAATTTCTTGATTATAAGAAAGCCATATCTCATTTGATTGTTGAAAATGGACAGTTTTTATTTAAACACCCAAAAAGGCTTAACCTTATTAGCGGATTATCCGTGACAATATATTTTCTTTTTGCGTTTATAACTTTAGGCTCAATTCAGCTAGTGATATTAGCAATTAAAGCTGAAAGTTTACTTGGAGTATCTGTTTTCTCTATTTTGGTCTTCTCCATGGCGGCCATCACAGTTACAAGTTTAAATACTTACGGTGAAACGGCAGCAGCTAGACGGCTAGTGCAAAATGCCTAACAAGGCACAATAACAGTGACACCCATCCTAAATTTTGCTCTTTTTAAAATTAAGGACTACGTTTTATCTAGTCTAAAAAACAAGCAGGGTGTCTTATGGCTATCGCAAGAAAGCGTCAAGTAAGTTTGGTTGATACAAAATACTACCATTGTATTTCACGCTGTGTTCGTCGTGCATTTTTATGTGGGGAAGATCGTTTTACTGGTCAATCTTATGAGCATCGACGAGGGTGGGTTGAAGATAAGCTGCTTGAATTAGCTAAAGTATTTTGTATTGATGTATGTGCTTATGCCGTAATGAGTAATCACACCCATTTAGTACTGTATGTAGATGATAAGAAAGCAAACAGGCTGAATGATAAAGCGATTGTTATTCACTGGCACAAGCTGTGCAAAGGCACATTGTTAACGCAAAAGTACATACAGGGTGAAAGGCTAAGTAAAGTTGAGCTTATCTTTTTTAATCAAACAGTAAAGGAATATCGAGAGCGCCTATCAAGTATTAGCTGGTTTATGCGGGTGTTAAATGAAGACATTGCCCGCAGAGCAAATAAAGAAGATAACTGCACAGGGAGGTTCTGGGAGGGTAGATTCAAATCGCAAGCATTACTAGATGAAGCAGCACTTGTAGCCTGTATGGCCTATGTTGATTTAAATCCCATTAGAGCTAAAATGGCTAACACACCAGAAGAGTCAGACCATACCAGTGTACAAAATCGCTTAACATGCGCGGCAGAAGGTAAACAACCTAAGCAGTTACTACGTTTTGCAGGCATGCCACGTCAGATTATGCCTAAAGGGCTGCCGTTTGAGCTTAAATCGTACCTTGAACTCGTTGAGCTAACAGGGCGAATAATACGAGAGGATAAGCCCGGGCATATTGATAATATGAACCTTCCTTTACTAGAAAGGCTTAATATATCCCCAGATAACTGGCTAAAACTCACTACGCAATTTACGCGCGTATTTCACGGCGCAGTAGGCAGGCCGACCTCACAAGCAAGTTACTGTGAAAACTTAAAGCGAAAGCGGCGAGCGAATATCAGTAACTGCGAAAAGCTATTAGCATAAATTAAAAACCATTCAGTAAAAGTTAAAACTGCCATTACGGAGTTATTTTCATGCGTGTAATTTGGGTTTAAGAATGTAATGACTTATTTAATAGATGAAATGAAAGTGACCCAGTAAAAAAGATAAATTTTGAATCTTAAGGGCTAATTTTGTGGCACAGTTTTGTTTGTTCAATTAAAGTGGCTGTCTAGTTTGGTCCATATGTTCAATTAAAGTGGCTGTCTAGTTTGGTCCATACTTAAAAATAATGGAAAAAATGTACGGGATTAAAGAACACCCTGAAATAGACTTGAATTAATGTACATACAACAAAATGTCCTGAGGTGGGCAATTAGTAAAATTTGTCTATTAATTGCAACTTTTAATAGTGGAGCTTTAAAGCCGCTAAATAAGTCGATTCATCGTAGGATGTATTCGTTTTCCAACACCTAAATAAAATCTAACAAGGAACGTATATGAATTTATCTGAAGGCAAAACTGTAATTGAGTTTGAAATATCAGAAACAGGCCACCAAATTGTTGAAGCTAAAATTAACGGTAAATTGTTACGTTTTATTTTAGATACTGGCGCTGGGACATCTGTTTTAGACAGGGGATGCCTAAGTGAGTTAGGCATTGAAGAAAAACTCAATGTTGAGAATGCAGCAGGCTTGGGCACTTCGGATCACGCTATGGGGGATATAGAAGTTCATTCAATTGAGTTCGGAAATGCCTTGTTTGAAAGTCCAGGCTTTGTGTCACTTAATCTTGACCATGTTCAGGTCGCGGGTGGTGAAAAGGGAGTACATGGCTTGTTAGGCTCTCCCTTTTTTACTCAATACCAAGCAGTTATCGATTTTTCAAAAAATAGGTTGGAGCTTTTTAATAAAAAAATTAAATAACTAACCTAAACTTTGTGCTTTAAATTTTATCTAACGCACCATGTTTATGGATTTTAATATGACATGGTGCGACAGTAGTTATTGTTTACAATTTGTATTTTAAAGCTACTTTTCTAGTTCTTTTCTAATAATTCTTTTCTTATAATTTCAGCCCCAGCGCTCAAGGCATTTAGTTTACCTCTGGCTATATGGTGAGGTAGTGGAGCCATGCCGCAGTTGGTACACGGGTAGAGTTTGTCGGCATCTACAAATTGCAGTGCTTTACGTAGGGTATTAGCTACCTCTTCTGGCGTTTCGATAGTATGATTTGCTACATCAATTGCGCCTACCATTACTTTTTTACCGCGAATAAGTTCTAGTAAATCCATTGGTACATGGGAGTTATGGCACTCTAGTGAGATAATATCGATATTAGATTGCTGAAGCTTAGGGAATGCTTCTTCGTACTGTCGCCATTCGCTTCCTAGTGTTTTTTTCCAATCTGTATTTGCTTTAATGCCGTAGCCATAGCAAATATGCACGGCGGTTTCGCATTTAAGACCTTCAATTGCTCGCTCTAAACAGGCAATTCCCCAGTCGTTCACTTCATCAAAAAATACGTTAAACGCGGGCTCATCAAATTGGATGATATCAACGCCGGCGGCTTCTAATTCTTTTGCTTCTTGATTAAGAATGATGGCAAATTCCCACGCTAGCTTTTCGCGGCTTTTATAATGATCGTCGTAAAGCGTGTCTATCATTGTCATTGGGCCTGGCAATGCCCATTTAATAGGTTGTTTGGTTTGCTTGCGTAAAAATTTAGCGTCTTCAACAAACACAGACTTTTGACGGCTAACAGGGCCCACAACAGTGGGTACGCTTGCGTCGTATCGGTCACGAATTTTTACTGTTTTACGTTTTTCAAAGTCAACGCCATTAAGGTGCTCTATAAATGTAGTTACAAAATGTTGCCTTGTTTGCTCGCCATCGCTAACAATATCAATGTCTGCTTGTTGCTGGTCGAATAATGACAAGCGTAGAGCGTCGTGTTTGCCTTGGTTTAATTCGTCACCTTGTAATTTCCAAGGTGACCAAAGTGTTTCTGGCTCTGCAAGCCATAAAGGCTTAGGTAAACTGCCAGCGGTAGATGTAGGTAGTAATTTTTTCATAATAAATAATGCCGTATATTTTAGTTAATTATTAAACTTAGCGTTAAGCGCGTTATTTCTCGTTACTATTAGTTGTTATGACAGATAGCTAGTAGAGAATTGCTCAAGAACCGTTTGATACGGCTTGATAAAATGCTCTTGTGCAAACTTGCCTTGCTCGTTTGCTAATTTGCCGCGCTCTTCTCGGTCATACACAATTTGCGTTAGTGAGTGGTCCAAGTTTTTTAAGTTTGGTTTATATGATTTACCCGCTGTTGCGTTGGCATTATAAATCTCTGGTCTGTAGATTTTTTGAAACGTTTCCATCGTACTAATGGTGCTTATAAGCTCAAGATTGCTGTAATCATTAAGTAAATCACCAAAGAAAAACAATGCCAAAGGCGCTGCACTATTTGGCGGCATAAAGTAACGTACCTGCAAGCCCATTTTTTTGAAGTATTGCTCAGTTAAAGACGATTCATTTGGTTCATATTCTACGCCAAGTACCGGGTGTTGGTTTTCGGTGCGGTTGTAGGTTTTGTTATCTGACACACTTAGGCATATAACCGGTGGTTTTTTAAAGTTTTGTTTGTATGTATCCGAATTTACGAATGACTGAAATAGCTTGCCATGTAAAACCCCAAAGTCATCAGGAATACTAAATTGAGGCTTGCCTTTATTGTGCTCTTGTAGGAGTACGCTAAAGTCGTAGTCGCGCACATACGATGAAAAGTTGTTTCCTACAATGCCTTCAATGCGCTTATTAGTTTTATGGTCAACAATATTTGTTTTTAATATTTCGATTGATGGGAAGCTTTCGCCGCCGTCTTCAATACCTATTTCAACAGAGACAATTTCAAGCTCAACAGCATAACGCTCACCTTTGGTGTTATCCCAATGGGCTAGGGCATTAAAACGGTTGTTAATCATGTTTAAGGCGTTACGCAAATTTGCTTTGCGGTATTCACCTCTGGCTAAATTAGCAAAGTTGGTTGTGATACGCGTATTAGTTGATGGATGATAATTTTCGTCGAGTGAAACGCTCTTAATATTAAATGTAAAATCTTTTTTCATCGTGTTTATATCCAATTTTATAATTTAAACCTGATTGATGCTTTGCGCTTTATTAACCTTTTAACTTAGCGTGCTGGTTTGTTATTCAGCGGCTTTAAGTTGTTAGTAATAGTGTTTAGCGCTAAGGGATGAGTAATTTATACGTTGATTGGTATATGAATAAAAACGGTTTAATTTCACATAAAACATGAGTCATATTCATTAATCATTATTGTTAGATTCGATTACGTAGCAATTGACGAAAAAAAGGCACAAATCGATAAAAATAAAGGATGGATGTTTAGCCGTTTAGACTTCCCTTGTTTTAGTGTGCGCTTTATTCATGTTGAACATGAGGAATATTCAAAGTGATTTTTTATAGCTATAACAGTACATTAGCCAATTTTTTAGTATGTTGCGTCGTTGTTTGTACTAAGAGTCATCACTGGAAAATTTTTAATTAGCTATAAAGGCAGATACTTCAGCTCATCTAACCTAAATGATAAACCGACTTTTTTGAGTACGTATATAAATGCTTGTAAATTAATAAAAGCGCTATAAATCATATTAATAGCAATGGCAGTACGTTAACTAAGTTATACTCGTTTTTCATCACCTCACCTATTGAGTATTCGTGGATATCAAAGGCACTTGTATTGCATCAACTATTGATGAGCATGGCCCTGTTTATGTATATCAAACAAAAAAGAATCTTATTCTCAGCTTTGACGGAAAAATTTATCAAAGCTGTATTAAATTAAATAATATTAACGGGTTAAGCTTAGCTTATACGCAAGCTATGATGGCTGCGCTTTTTTTTATACCAAACTTAAAAACCGCGATGATAATGGGACTTGGGGCGGGCTCTATAGCAAAAAGTCTTTATCATGCGTTTCCTGCACTGACTATACATACCGTTGAATACCGCAAAGCCGTTGCTGATATGGCTATAAAATATTTTGAAGTTCCTGTGTCAGAACGTTTATTTATTCATATTGATGATGCGGCAAACTACATGAAAAACACGCAGATAAAAACGGACGTTATTTTTTCTGATTTATATAGCTCAGAAGGGATGGAGTCAGATCAGGTGCAATCATCCTACTTACGCGATTGTAAAAATGCGCTCACTTTTGACGGTGTTTTAGTACTTAATATTTGCCATACCAAAGTTGGGCAGAGGGAAGCGTTTGATCAACTTCTTGAGAAAGAATTTGCAGGAAAAATTCTTAGTTTTATTATTGAAGGTGGTAATAAAATTGTGTTCGCTTTTAACAATACAATGCCTGCACTTAGTGAAGACGAATTACTTGCTAAGGCTCACGCGTTACAAAAATTAATAAACGTACCAATGACGCGCTATGCCGAGCTTTTATTTAATTAAAATGGTTAGTTTGATTTACTGGTAAATGACGCGTTTGAATCCATCCATCTATCTGTTGTTCATTTAAACTTGGTTAAACTAATCATACTCTGAATAAAAATAATAAAGTACGTACCCGTACGGAAACACTTATACATGGATTACTGTAAAAATATAATCGCTAAATTTATAAGCGCGATGCAAAAGCGACCTGGATTGTTGGCTGTGTTGGCATTTTTGTCGGGCGTTGCTAGCTTTGCACTTGTAGATAGAAAAGAGTCTTTTTCGCAAGTTATTGCGATATTTTTGCTTATTAGTTGGTTGTGGCTAATTATTGATAATTGGTTACGTGACAAAGTAGAAGAAAAGTTTGGTGTGGCTGTATCTCCTAATGTAATGCGTTTTGCTCTGCAAATGGTGCAACAAGAAAGTCTATTTTTTGCTTTGCCGTTTTTTTTAGCGGTTACACAGTGGGATCATCCTCAAGCAATTTTTACCTCCCTCATTGTTTTGTGTGCGGTTATATCGGTTATAGACCCCTTTTATTACAAAAAACTTGCTAGAAACCGTACGTTATTTAGTGTGTTTCATAACTTTGCTTTATTCGTTGTTTTACTCGTTACATTACCTATTTTGTTACACCTTACAACGAGCCAAAGTTTAGCCGCAGCCCTCGTAACGGCTGTAGTGGTTACTCTACCGAGTTTAAACAATTTAATGCCTAATGCACGCTGGTGGCGTTTTCCTATCCTTGTATTGATTTTATGTGCTTTGAGCACTGCTGTGTGGCAATTAAGAAGCTATGTGCCTCCTGCAGCGCTGCGATTAACCGATATTACGTTAGCTCATGAAGTTGATTTACAGCATAAAAAGCCAGTAGGGAGTATTAAACAGTTAGACTCTTATACACTGCACCATCAAGGTTTATATAGTTGGACTGCTGTTAAAGCACCAAGAGGCTTAAATGAAAAAATATTTCATGTGTGGCTTCATAATAAGAAAGAAGTTGATCGGATCACGTTAAATATAAACGGCGGGAGAGAGCTAGGGTACAGAGCATGGACTCACAAGGTAAATTTCCCTAGTGACTCTGTTGGTAAGTGGCAAGTAAAAGTAGTCACCGAATCAGGTCAGTTAATAGGTTTAACGAAATTTACTGTTACACCTTAATTAACTTAGCTGGCTGTATTTTAAACACATAGCTGATATGGTTTTTGTATTACAAACTAATGGACATAGTTAATGAGTATTGCATTTGAGATTTTATTTGGCTAATAGTTGAAACTTGTTTGAGTTTTTTATTTTACTCGACCGGCTGGCTGCTATTAAAAGTGGTAACGTTTGGGCAATATAATAGCGAGTTTAAGGATTTTGCATCTTATAAAGCGAGTAAAGCTAGAAGAGTCGACTTAATCTTCTTACTCGGTTTTTGTTTTTACGTTGCACTCATTGCCGTTATGGCTTATTTGAGTCACTAAACTGGCCAACAAATTAGGTGAATAATTTTAAGAATAATAAGCAGCTTAATGAGTTATTGCTGCTTATAGTTTTCCCCTTTATCGCACTTTTTTACACTTCCTACTTATACTTTTCCTGTTTTGCAATAGGGAACACCTCACCGTGAGTACTATAACTATCATCTGAACTATTAAATTAAGTACCTGCTAGAGCATTGCTCGGTGCGTATATAGCTTTGGTTTGTTGGTTTAAATCCGAGCTAATTGCAACTTGTAGTTTATGGGTAATACTTAGTAAATACTTCAAATCTAATAAATAAAACAATAAATGTGCATCCATTTATTGCGCTAATACGTTTTATAACAATACTATGCGCCACTTTTTACCATTTATGATGGTTTTGGACTTAATAAATGACTCACTATTTAAAATATGTATTTGTTATTACGACTCTAGCGGGAGTAAATACAGCTTACGCACAAGCAAAAACACAAGAGCACTATCAAGAGCTTGAAGTGGGCGTAGGCGGAAATATTAAGCATACCCATACTGACGTAAATTATAAAAATAAAGAGTTTGATTTACATATTCACCCATTATGGGAAAGCCGATATGTAACCGAAGGTCGAGATAACCTTGCTGGTAATGGTATTGCATCAATTGCTACTGAGTTTAATTATAAAAACTTTGCGGTGATCCCTTGGGCGGCAAAAGGTATTAGTAGTGATTATTCAGAGCTTAATTTAAATGCTATTTATACCGCTCACTTATCTGAGCGGATAGAGATGTATGTAGGTTATAACTATATTAAAGCTCGTGAAGAAGGCATTGATGCTCACGATAATGAGCTAAGCCTCGACTTTGCGTATTTTTATGCAGACGATATTCAGTTATTAAGTAGTGTTTATCATTCATTTGATGCCCGCAGTACATTTTTGGAGATGGCAGTAAAAAAATATTTTTATATTAACGATTTACTATTATTGGATATTCAATCGGGCGTGGGGTTTAATGCGGGGTATGTTAGTGATGGGCACAACGGAATTAACAACGTAAAGTTTACTGCAAACTTGTCGTATCAACTTTTTAATCAATTAGCCTTATACACATATACAAGCTATAGCATTGCCGTTAATAAAGATGAAAAACGCTTTGCAGGTGACGAGACACTTCGAAATATATTTTGGGGTGGTGTAGGGCTAAGTTATCAATATTAGGGCGTGTATGCTTTTCGAGGCTGAGTTTGAAGCAGTGTGTTTTACTTTTAGGCAGTTCAGAGCCCACTGGGTAAAACCCTTGCTGCATGATTAAATCGATCTTAGGAGCAAATAGTAACACACGATAAAATATGTTTAACGGTGCGGTTGTTGCTAAATTTCAGTTTTAAATTTAATTATTATTATGTTTTGAATCAATAAACAATGCGTATGTGTAATACACAATAACTAAAAAATGTTAGGGTTTAGCTATCGTTTAAAAACAGTTGAGAATTACATATGAAGTTTTTAGTATTTTTAGGCACAGTACGCGATAGCACTCCACCAAAACCAGCTCGCTTAGGCTTAAGGGTTTCTAGGGCTTGTATAGAATGCTTAACAGAGCATTTTGGCGATCATGAGTTTGAGCTAATTGATACGTTGGATTTTCCTTGCGAAAACATATTTAAACCACACTTTGCATACGCTGAAAGTAATGCACCTACAGAGCTCACTCTTTTAGCTGATAAAATTAAAGCCGCAGATGGGTATATAATGATTAGCCCTGAGTACAATCACAGCATGAGTCCAGCTCTCGCTGACTTACTTAATCATTTTGGTAGCTCACTATTTTCGTATAAACCAAGTGCAATAGTAACTTACTCAGCAGGGCAGTGGGGGGGCGTAAGAGCGGCCATTAGTATGCGCACATTTTTATCTGAACTTGGCTGTTTGCCGGTATCGGCGATGATCCACGTGCCAAAAGCGCAAGATGTGTTTAGTGAGGATGGCAAACCTGTTGCAGGAGAGAGTCAATCATCGTGGTTTAATTATTTCTCACGCACGTTTAGCCAACTAATATGGTGGGCGCAGGCTGCTAAAGAGCATACCGAGGTGGTTGACCCGCAAAGTTTGCTAAAGAGCTTTAAAACAGCTCCTTCTCAGCGCAATGCACCTTAATACCCGCTAACTAATTGTTTGGATTGATTATAGAAACATGGCTGCATATAGTGGTATCATTAACGCTACATATTTTTAATAATGCATAATACCAATCCGCAATAATACTTAATCAATTTTAGGGATTAAATCGCTAACGGCATTAAAAAATTTTGATATAGAACAACTCAATAACGAAATTTTTGCTTTGTTATCGACACGATTTTCTTGTCTCAAAATAGAACAATGAATTATGCGAATTGGTGTAAGAAACAAGGAAATTGTGTCTTGAAATATCTAGCCTTACTAAGTGTGCTAACGCTTAGTGCATGTAGTTCTGTTCCCCATAAAATTGAAATGAGCCAAAGTACGGCTGCAAATATGAACCTTATCGCTTTAACTGAGCAAAGTGCACCTAAGGGTGTTGCTGGCACTTACCAGTTTCATATTAAAGCGGCGGGAGCTCAGGGGAGTTGGTTGTATTTAAATACCGAAACTGATTATCGCGACAGGCGTTCTATTACGATATCAATACCGCCTAATGTGGTAGCAGAGCTTCAAAGTAAATACGGACAACCAGCAGACACCTTTTTTATTGATAAAACAATAGAAGTAACAGGCGAAGCCAAACGGGTAACTATCGATTTTATGAGCCGTGGAAGAGTCACTAATAAATATTATTATCAAACGCACATAGCTGTGTCATCACTCAAGCAACTTCGTGTTATTGAAAGTTAGTAAAAACAATGCACTGTATTTATATACAGTGCATTGTAAAAGCTTACTTTGAGCTTTAACGTTTACACTTAAATTTACTTTTCTGGCGCTACTTTAGCGCTGTTTTATTCAACGATTTCAAAACTCTTATTTAACCTATTGTAATCTCATTACATAAAACTAATAATTGGTTAGTTTTATAAGTTTGAGTACCTGTATTGAAAGCCAAAGAAATCCGCAATTTTTATATCAACGAAGAGCAATCTGTTTATTTGCTTTCGCACCGCGATGCTAAAAAACACCGCCAGTGGCTTAATATTTGTATCAAGCAGCTAACACTGCTGGGCTACAAAAACGTTGAAATGATTGGCTCGGGTGCTTTTGGTTTTGTGTTTGCAGGTGATGACGATAATGGCTTACCTTGGGTATTTAAGTTTTCGCGTATTACGCTTGCCCAAAGTGTACGTGATCGCCTAGAAGACGAAGCGTATATGCTTTCGCAAATTAATAACCCCTTAGTGCCTACCTTTTATGCATTTGAGCGAATTAAAAGACAAGGGATTTTAATGATGGCGCGCGCCATTGGAGAGGACCTTGAAAAAGTATCGCTTAAAACAGGGCGCTTTAGTGCCGCGCAAATAATGGCGCTAGCTGTTAGGTTACGTAATGTATTAATTGATTTACGTAGCCACAAAAATGGCGTTAGCCCACAACCTATAGTGCATGGCGATATAAAACCTTCAAACCTTGTTTGGGATGCAAACACTGATGCGCTTTCGTTAGTGGATTGGGGCAGCTCTGTGTATGCACAGCTCGATAGTGATGGGAATCCTGTTGCGAGTAATTTTATGGATTTAATGTCGGGCGATTTAAGCACAACGAATGCCCGTATGGGCGATGTGTACTTTATTGGTGAAGCGCAAATGTCGGGGGAGCAATCATCCCCACGATTTGACGAACAAGGTGTAGCCGCTACGTTGTATGCGCTAGCGTCGGCGCAGTCGTGTCGCTTTGGTGCGCAAGCCATCCCTGCAAGCAGCTTAGGGCTCCCAAAAGAACTGGCTAAGGTGATTGATGGCATGCTGTCAAAAAGTAAGGCCATACGTGATGGTGCCGGTGATTACTTTATGCGTAACATTACAACTATGGCTAAAGCGTATTTACCTGAGCTTGATAAAAAACAAAAAAAAGCAGATATTCCTTTTTGGTATGGCAAGGCAGAGCAACCCGACACGGTTGTATATAGTTCACGAAAACAGTTTTTACGCCAAGCCGATCATAACCAGCAATTACTAGATATAAACGACGCGCAACTTGACCGTTATTATAAAGAGTTTTTGTTTGATACAGGCGATACCGAAAAAGCATTTTTAGCATCAATAAGCCGATTAGCTAAGTACCCTGTTGTTGGTGGGCTTAGTTTTCATTGGAAGGATGAGTCGGTGTTTGTTGAATCGTCTTTAATTATGCATGACGAATCATTGGGTGATGCGTTTAGTGATGCGATTAATAACACGGTGATGCTTGCGCAAGCGATTAATCAAAAAGGGTTATTTAAGTGTTGTTTGTTTGATGCCCGTAAAACCATTCAACTAGAGCGAGATGGCACGGGTGCATTTAAGTTTGATAGCCTACCAGAGCTTGAATACGAAGTTGTAAGCATGAAGGCAAACGACATAACCCGCCCGCATTCATACTTTGAAGACGGTAAAGACCCTGATGAGCAACTACAGCTACCTAAAAAAGTTATTAAGTGCGTATTTGAGCTTAACCAAATTCATCATACGGGGTGTATTATTTTTGAAGCACTGCCGGACAGAATGAAGATTCACCATTACTACCGCTTACTCGATTCGAGTAAAGAGGTTGAGTTTAAACGCCTTCTTAATAAACTAATGCAATACGCGGTAAATATTACGGACGTGGGTGTTGCGGGCTTTATGAAGTTGCCATATAAAAACACCCGTGAATTTAGTTTATGTGAGCAGCAAGAAGAGAATTACTTTCCTAAAAATCCTAAGCTTGTATCTTTATAGAAAGTACTTAAATTAAGAGTGCTGAATGAAAAGACAAGGATAAAAAAAGAGCACAAGTTTGTTTAACTTGTACTCTTTGCCACTTAATTATTAGGTAAGTATTACTAATTATTAAAACACCTTACTAAAGGGCGACGTTGGTGATAGCTCAAATTGATGAGTTAGCTTTTGCGTTTTATTAGTCGCTGTAATTTGATAATGCTGCTTGTGCTCATTGTTACTAAATAGCTTAACGTTAAAGTTAACTTTGGCTAGTTTACTAGGCAAAGAGTAGCGCCCAGTAATGGTTACTTGGTCTATATTGTCGCTTTTATGTGTATGCGACGCTTCTGGGTTTAGCAAAAGTCCGTCAATAGTAAATTTATACTGATGATCTGCTAAATAAACGTTCTTTTTAACTCGCTTACTTATTTGTTTTTTATGAGCATTAAACTCAACTATTGATACTTTGCCATCCTTATCTTCATCAACCCCTTTAAAAGCCGAAATAGGGATTGAAAGAACAATAAACACGTTATTATCAACAAAATTCAGCGTACCGTGCTCTGCAACCATTAAATGCGCGTTTGCTAATGTTGATGTGCTCAATAAGCCCAATGTGGTCACACTTAACAGATAATTTTTCTTATAAGGCATAACTTACTCCTAATTAAACTTCGCCTTTAACGCAGCGTTGAAAAAACGGGTAAGTGTCTGTTGCGTAGTAGTGGTATATCCCTTGAGGAAACTCAGGCGTTACACCAACGCGGCCATTACATTCATCTAAATCACCCGAGCCTGCTACGTATTCCCAATCTTGTGCAAATGTACCTAATGGGTATATATCGGTAGAAGGGCGGTTTGCGCTTACGGTTATTACGTGTTGATAGCTACCGGTCATTGCGGTTAGGGCTGAAGTTGCATCACTTGAGTCTGAATAGCCGTAACGTGCATAAATAGGAAAGCCATCTGCTGCCCAGCCTATTAGAGTCATAGTGGTGCTATTGCCACCTCGCATTGCTACAAAGCCTTCTGGCATACCATGATAATGATATGTGCCATCGGGTTGTACGTGTGCATTGTTGTCGTCTGTTCCAAAACTAAACGAGTCTTGGCTTAGGGCTTCTATATTCCAGTTGCCGCTGTTGTCGCCTAAATCGCAATCGGTGCCAGAATCATCACAACTTCCGCCTGTGCCTGCGTCTATTTTAATGCCATTAAGTACAACGCCTATCATTCCACGAGGACCACCAAGCATGGTTGCTTGTGTTGTTTCTACAGGCTCAAGTGTGTAGCTTTCATTTACTGATTGCTCAGAAATAGTATTTGGGTTATCAGCATTAGGAAAGGTGCCTACTTCGTGATCGGGTATGCCATTAGCTACTAAGTCGCGTGTAGTTCCTGTGCATGACCAATCTGCAGCGCTGGTGGCTTGTACTGACTCTGACTCGTTATATTCACTGTAGCTATATTCACAAAGTACACTTTGGGTTGAACTGCTGGTACCTGTGCCGTTATCTGAAGTGGTTTGTGATGAGCTTTCTGAAGTTGCTGAGCTATCAACTATGCCTTCTCCACCACCACATGCAACTAACGATGAAACAATTAAAGCAAGAGAAGTGAGCTTTAAAGCATTTATCCTATTTCGATTTTTATTATTAAGTACGTATTGTTTCATTGCAGCCTACCTGACCAATTAAGTTACTCAAACAATAATCAGCAATTGTGCAAATAGTGTGTAAACAATGATGACAAATTAGCAATTATGTAAATAGGCGGAGTATTAAAGCTAAGTTGAGATTTAACTTTATGAGATTGTGTTTTATTTTAAAATTTCAAAAAGTTAAACTAATGCCAAAATAGCTAATATAAAAGGCTACCTAAATGGCTAAAATAAAACCTGTAGTGACGCTTCAAAGCCACGGTATTTACTCTAAGTGGGATAGTGAAAGTAAAACGTTGCCACAAATAGAGCAATTTACAACAAATGTAATAGCTGAGGTCGATATTGAGTTTGGCTTAATCGTAAATATTAAAAAAGGTAAAGGCGAAAAGCTTCATTATTGTATTTACCATCCTGATATTCCAGACAGTGACGGTGATGTAATGGACCCTTTTGAAGGCGATGTATACGTTAAAAACAGTGATTGGAACTTTTATTTAGGCGATACACTTTGGCTGCCAATAGAAAATAAATTGGGTGATTGGCGAATGACGATTGAATTAAATGGAAAAATCATTGCTGATAAAACTTTTAATGTGGCATTAGAGGCAGAGCGCACTGAAACAGATTTTTGGAAAAACCGAGGGTACTAATTGTTATTTATTGGCTATGTAACGCGGATATAATTGAAGTTAATGAGAAAATAGTCGAAGAGCTATTTATAAACAGCTCTTCAACCTTAAATTAGTAAGTTTTTAGTTACCCCAAGGGTTACTCGAATTAGAACGCTGCTTACGATCGCGAGCACGTTGCTTAGATTCTTTTTTCTCTACAATACGTTTAGCATCAACAAAACTAAGTTCACACGGCTCCCCCGGTTTATGATCAGCTGGGATCACACGATCTCGTGGCGGTAATTCGTATTGAACATCATCAGGCTTAGGTAAGTTTTTAAGGCGGTAAAGGTAAAAGTTATCTACTTTTTCTTGTGCCCATTGTGTTTTACGTAAAAATTTAACCGCAGACTTAACATCAGGATTGTTTTTAAAGCAGTTAAGTTGTAAATAAGCGTGTAGGAGTTCCCACCCGTATTGTTCAACCAGCTCTTCAACCACTTGTTCTAATTTTACGCCTTGCAGTGGGTTATTACTGAAAAGTTCTTGGTTGCTCATAGGTGTTGCCTCGTTATTAAAATACAAATTGCATTATAAATTTAATAACGAGGCTTTAACAGAGTAAATAGCTTAACTTTGGCAATTAACTACAACACGACCACGAATTTTACCTTCCATAAGTTGCTCTGCGTTATCAATTACGTGTTCGAGTGATATTTCTGTCGAAATTTTATCTAAATAATCAGCGCTTACTAATTTAGCTAAACGATCCCATGCTTCGATTCTGTCGGCTTTAGTGCGCATTACGCTATCAATCCCCATTAACGATATGCCACGTAATATGAATGGCGCAACAGACCCTGGTAAATCCATACCTTGTGCAAGTCCACAGGCGGTTACTACACCTCCATATTTTAATGATGCACATATATTTGCCAGTGTATGGCTACCTACAGAGTCTATTGCCCCTGCAAAGCGCTCTTTTTGCAGAGGCTTGCCTGGGTTTGATAGCTCATTTCTGTCAATTACGTGTTTAGCGCCTAACTCTATTAAGTACTCACTTTGATCTAATCGGCCCGTTGCTGCTGTTACATTAAACCCAAGTTGATTTAATAAATAAATAGCAAAGCTGCCTACGCCACCATTAGCACCAGTTACAAGTATCTCGCCAGATTCAGGCGTAATACCTTGTTTTTGAAGTGCTATAACACTTAGCATGGCGGTATAACCCGCAGTGCCTATTTGCATTGCTTGTTTTGGTGAAATACCTGCAGGCAAGGGGATTAGCCAATCGCTATTAAGTGCCGCTTTTTGAGCAAGTCCGCCCCAATGTTTTTCGCCTACACCAAAGCCATTTAATATTACGTTATCGCCGTTTTTAAATTCATCGCTGGTGGAATTTGTAACCGTACCCACTAAATCAATACCTGGCACCATAGGAAAACTACGTACAACGGGGCCTTTACCCGTAATAGCTAAACCATCTTTATAGTTAAGTGTGCTGTATAGCACGTCGATAGATACGTTTTCGTTTGGTAAATCACTATGTTCGATAGTTGATAATGAAGCGCTATAGTTATTATCTTCTTTATTAATAACAATGGCTTTAATTGGGTTACTCATGGGATATCCTTTTAGACCGATCGTCTTTTAATTGGTAAATAAAAACACATTAGGTTAATAATGCGCGTAAAAACATTTCTGTATACAAAGTAAGTGGAGTATTTGATTTTGTGAGCTTGGCGCGCATAACAGCACCTTCCCAACCTATCCAAAAGTACTCACTCATCAATTTTGTATTTACATGGCTTGCAATAGTGCCTTGTTGCTTAGCTTGGTTTAAGCAAACCTCTACATGGTTTTGCCAAGCGGTGTAGCTTTGCATTAATCTGGTTTTAAACTCTTCACTTAAATGGTTAAGCTCTTGATTTAAGTTACCGACTAAACAGCCACGTTTGTAATCGTATTTTTTCATCCCTTTAATTGCGCTTTGGGTAAAATTAACGATTCGCTCAAGTGGGGGAACATCTTCTTGCTGTAGGTAATGGGTAAGCTTGGCAATAAAATAACTGTCGTATGCATCAACTAACGCAATACCGTAGGCTTCTTTACTTTTAAAGTAATGATAAAAAGAGCCTTTAGGTACAGCTGCTTTTTTTAAAATAGTATCGAGCCCCGTGGCGCTAAAGCCAAACTCAGTTAATGTTTCTAGGCCCGTGCGAATAAGTAACGCTTTTGTATCGGCGTTTTCTCTGGCTATTTTAGGTGGGCGACCACGGCGTATTGGTGTTGATGTATTTTTGTTCATGAACTTATATTAGACCGATCGACTTTAAATAATCAAGTATAAATTTAAATTGTTTAAAAATAGTTCAAATTTAGGGGCGGGCTACTAATTTAAAATTAATGAAATAAAAGTGTCACGATTACATTTTTGTTTGGAACTTAGTCAATATTAGTCGGTCACAATTAAAGCACATAAGTGCTTTTTAGCGATTATTAAATCGCCAATTTGTTTTTACGAACCGGTCAAATTAAATGTTGTATGACCACTTACTTTTTTAAATGTTAATTCATTTTTGCATCAGCAGCTTAGTTAAAGTCAAACAATTTAATTGCTTTTACAATTTGAATTTTACATTTTTATTAACTATTCATTAAATGTAGATTTCACTAATGCTACACAATATATAAATAAAAAGGTGAGGATATTACCGATGAAGAGACAGAAAAGAGATCGTTTAGAAAGAGCTCATTCTCAAGGTTTTAAAGCAGGTTTAGCAGGTCGCTCAAAAGAGCTATGCCCTTATCAACAAGTAGATCCAAAATCAGAGTGGTTAGGTGGTTGGCGTGAAGCGATTGAAAACCGCAACATGTACAAAACCTAAAATCAATAATCGAATTTAAGCAAAAAGGCCTCCACATTGGAGGCCTTTTTGTTTGTGCGTTTAAAAATTAAAATGCACTAGTGTCTTGGAACAAGCCCACTTTTAAATCTTTTGCTTCGTAGATTACTCGGCCATCTACTTCTACTGTGCCATCGGCAACGCCCATAAACAATTTACGTTTAATTACGCGTTTCATTACAAGACGGTAAGTTACTTTTTTATTAGTTGGTAAAATTTGGCCAGTAAATTTAACTTCACCCACACCTAGCGCACGGCCAAGACCAGGGCCACCAGACCAACCTAAGTAAAAACCAACTAGTTGCCACATAGCATCTAAGCCTAAACAACCTGGCATTACTGGGTCGCCTTTAAAATGACAATCGAAAAACCAAAGGCTAGGGTCAATATCAAGCTCAGCAACAATTTCGCCTTTCCCATGAATACCACCATCAGCAGTAATAGAGGTAATGCGATCCATCATTAACATGTTGTCACTTGGTAAACGGCAGTTACCTTCACCAAACATTTCACCTTGACCACACAGGATCAACTCTTCTTTTGTATAGCTATTTTTAGGTTCCATAACACTTATCTTCGCTTAGAAATTGCCAAGTACTTTAGCGTACACTTGTACGCTAAACAACTCGGAGCAGTTAAAAAATCAAAATATTGCATATTAAATCATCAATCAATCAACGCGATTGGTTTTTGCACTATAAAACCGCGCAATTACAATCAGAAATCATTATAATTAACGCTGTCTTATAACCAGTCTAAAGGAAGTTTATGATCCTTTTTGTTAACTCACTAACTGTGATTGATTTTTCTTACTTATGTAACAAACGCGGCGCCGTTGGCGAGAGCTGGATTGTTGATTTAACTTTGCACGGTAAACTTAACGAAGAGTCTATGGTTTTAGACTTTGGTTTAGTTAAAAAGCAAATTAAAGGCATTATAGATGAGTGTATTGATCACCGTTTAGCAATTCCTACAGGGCTTAATGGCACTGTATCTGAATTTGACGAGCATAAAACACTCGATTGCACATTTGGTGAAAATAATCACTTAGCTATGAGTGCTCCTCATCAAGCTTATTGCATGATTAACGCAGACGAAGTAACGGTTGAATCGGTTACTGAATTTTTAATTGCGACTATTTTACCGAAGCTACCAGATAACATTGAAAAAATTGAGCTGTCTCTTAAGCCTGAGCGTAGCCAAAGCTTTTACTATCATTACAGCCATGGCCTTAAAAAGCATGACGGTAATTGCCAACGTATTATTCATGGGCATCGTTCTCAAATTGGTATTAGCCTAGATGGCATCTCTATGCCGCGCTTGCAAAAAGAATGGTCTCAAAAGTGGGAAGATATTTACTTAGCCACCAGCGAAGATCAAATTAACGCACCTGATTTAAAACACATAACAGCCAAAGCGGGTGATGTATGTTTTGCTTACACGTCGGCACAAGGCTATTTTGAAATGGCGATTAGCGAATCCCGTTGCGACATTTTACCAGTAGACACCACTGTAGAATGTATTGCTGAACATGTAGCTGGCCAAATTAAAGCCCAATATCCAGAAAGAGCAGTGAAAGTGACTGCTTATGAAGGTGTTGGAAAAGGATCGATTAGCTATGTTTAAAACACTTTTAGCAACAGCGCTTGTTGCCTCTGCTAGCTTTAGTGCTATGGCGCTTGAGTTAAAAGGGCATTTAACACAAGGCGGTTTAGTTACTGGAAAGCTAGAAAACGCTAAATCAGTAAGCTTAGATGGTAAAAGCTTAAAACTTTCGCCAAATGGTGACTTTGTATTTGGTTTTGGGCGTGACGCTGAAACTACTCATACTTTAAAATGGGTAGATAACACAGGTAAATCTCATTCTCAGCCGCTAGCCATAACTAAGCGTGAATATGAAATTGATAAAATAACCGGCGTGGCTAAGAAGTATGTTTCACCGGCAAAAGAAGTCAGTGCACGTATAAGCCGCGAAGCAGTTGCTGTGCGTAAAGCGAGAGAAGTTGACTCTGATTTACTGTACTTTTTAGACCCTGTGTTAAAGCCTGCAGAAGGGCGTATATCGGGTGTTTATGGTAGTCAGCGTTATTTTAATGGCGAGCCTCGTCGTCCGCACTTTGGCTTAGACATCGCTAATAAAACAGGTTCTCCTGTTTACGCGCCAATTAGTGGTACCGTGGTGTTTTCTGAACCTGATTTATACTACTCAGGCGGTACATTAATTATTGATCATGGCCATGGTATTACCTCAACTTACATTCATTTAAGTAAGCTTGATGTAAAAGTAGGTGACAAAATTAAGCAAGGTAACAAAGTGGCTGAAATTGGTGCAACAGGGCGTGTAACAGGTCCTCACCTAGATTGGCGTTTTAACTGGAAAGGCGAACGCCTTGATCCTGCATTACTAATGCAAGATACATTAGCAAACAAAAAGTAGAGATTATGACTGACGTAAATCGCGATGCAATAATTGCTCAGCGTATTGAAGACTCAACCACATCGGTAACTAAAACTGTGTTTCCAGGGCGTACCAATCATCACAATACTTTATTTGGTGGTGATGCACTGGCGTGGATGGATGAAGTGGCATTTATAGCTGCTACTCGTTTTTGTCGTAAACCTTTGGTTACCATATCCTCTGATAGAGTCGATTTTAAAGAAGCGATACCAGCTGGTACTTTTGCAGAATTAATAGCTAAAGTAGTGCATGTAGGTAACACCAGCTTAAAAGTTGATGTAGATATACTATTAGAAACTATGCACAGAGATGATAAGCACTCTGCTATTAGTGGTAGCTTTACGTTTGTTGCAGTCGATGATAATCACAGACCGACACCGGTTGTATGCGATAAAATGATTTATGGTTTTGAGTAATTTAAAGCTTTAAATACACGGTAAAATAAAATTATCTAAGCACCTTAATTGGTGCTTATATAAAAAACCATAAAGAACACATCATACTAAATCTCTAGTAGGTATAATCTCAACAGCGCAATTAATATTTAATCATAAAGTAATCAAAATAGGGAGGTGTCAATTGATAGGGCTGAGGATTGTTAAAACCAAAAAGGCATGCTTTAAACATACCTTTTTGGTTGTATTTAGCTTTTAATTAAATTTACGAATACTTACATGCTTACTACTTAAAGCACCATTGCTGCAATCCAGCCAAATATCAGCAGTGGAATGTTAAAGTGAATAAATGTTGGAATAACAGAGTCTCTAATATGGTCGTGCTGGCCATCTGCATTTAAACCTGATGTTGGGCCAAGCGTTGAGTCTGAAGCAGGGGAGCCTGCATCACCTAAAGCGCCCGCAGTACCAACAAGTGCAGCGGTAGCCATAACAGAAAACCCGAGGTCTAAACACAAAGGAACAAACAAAGTTGCAATAATAGGCACTGTTGAAAACGAACTACCAATTCCCATTGTAATTAATAACCCGACTAACAAAATAACACCGGCGGCCAAAGGTTTATTACCATCTAAAAGGGCGGCTGTGCTGTGTACTAAGCTCGCTACGTCGCCAGTGGCCTGCATAACTGATGCAAAGCCTTGTGCCGATATCATAATAAAACCAATCATCGCCATCATCGCAACGCCTTTGCTAAATACGTCGCCGTTTTCTTCCCACTTAACTACACCAAATACACTAAATATCATTACACCTACTAAACCGCCTAAAATCATTGAGCCACTTAGGTTTTGTGCAACAAGTGAGGCAAGTACCGCACAAAGCCCTACAATCATTACTTTTTTAGGGTTTTCTACCTCAGCCGATTTACTCACAGTTGTTAATGGGAGCTTTGTGTATTCGCGGCGTTTTTTGTAGGTAATAAATACCGCAATAAGTAATCCAATAAACATACCTAATGCAGGAATTATCATCGCCATAGGGACTTGTGTATTTACAATGTCTAGGCCGTTATCAACTAGGTTTTTATGCAAAATAGAATATAAGTAAATACCACCAAAACCATAAGGCAGCACCATATAAGAGGTTGCTAATCCAAATGTTAAAATACACGCTATAGCACGCCTGTCTAGTCTTAACTGATTAAAAACCACGAGTAACGGCGGGATTAAAATAGGAATAAACGCTATGTGTACAGGTACTAAGTTTTGCGAAGAAATCGCACAACCTAAAATAATTAATAAAATGAAGTAACTTAAAAATGTTTTATTCCCACTGCCTTTAGCATTTACTTTAGCAAGTAACTTATCAGCGAGAATGCGTGTTAAACCCGACTTAGAAATAGCAACGGCAAATGCACCGAGCATGGCATAACTTAGTGCAATTTCAGCTCCGGCAGAAAGGCCAGAATTAAATGCATCAACACTTTCTTTTATACCCAAGCCTGCTGTTAAACCAGCAACTAAAGCACTTATGATCATGGCAACAATGACGTTAACGCGAGCCAGAGATAGCCCGAGCATTAAAATAACGCCTATAACAACAGCATTCATAGTATTCTCTATTTGGAAATTTTAATTAATTTTATCAGATCTTTAGCCTGAGTTTTACGCTCTTTCGTAAAAGGTTTTTTACTATAGCGTACTTGGTTAAATAACTGACTAAATGTGTTTATAGATTGTGCAGAATGAGGGAATTTGTCAGCAAAAAAATGTAACTGCTGACTCGGTGTTAAATTATCGGGTGTATTTATTTTTTGTTTTTTAGCCCATGTTTTTACTTCATAAAACTCTTTAACCATAGGCGCTAATTTAGCCGGGCGTTTTGGTAAGTTTAAATAAACAAAATAACCTACAAAACAAAAACCAGCTGTTAATAAAACCATTAATGGTACAAGCCAAATGTTTTTACTACCAAAAATTGATTTTAAAAAATCATTTTGTTTTTCTTCGTCAAAACCAAGTACCCAGCTAGACCATTGATAATCGAGATTTTCAAGTTCCAACCTTAACCAATTAATAGCGGGGAAATTACTTAAACTCACTAAACCAAAATCAAGATTACTTTTAAATTCGTCATTCAGCTCTTGGTTTTGAGAAAGTGAGCCATTTAAACGCTCCGGTGCTACAACAGCGGTTGCATCAAAAATAACCCAACCTTCGTTTTGTAAATATACTTCTACCCACGCATGCGCATCGTACTGGCGAACTGTTAGCGTATTATTATCTTGGTTTAATTCACCGCCTAAATAACCACTTACTAATCGAGCGGGTATCCCTGCGGTTCTAAAAATGTACGCAGCGGCGCTTGCATAATGACCACAAAAGCCACGTTGGTTTTCAAATAAAAATTGGTCAATTGTATTATCGCCGCTCATAGGAGTGGGTGTTAATGTGTAAGTAAATCCCGTACCTGCAAAGTATTGTAATAAGCGGTTATAAAAATCGCGATCAGAGTGTGTATTTTTCTTTAAGGTTTTAGCAAGTGATGATGTTTTTACATTCTTTTTATAAGCGAGGTATATGTAGCGTTTTTCTTCAAATTCGCCAAGCGGTAAAGTTGTGAAGTTAAAGCTATTTACATCGTATTGTAAGTTTTTAGCTTGGCGACTTTTTTTACGCAATAAGCCTAGCGAATTGCCTTCAACATTTTGTGAATTACTACTGGAATACGCTAAACCATAGAGCCATTTTTGTGTTGCAGGCTCAGTAATAACTGAGTAGCTTGCAATAAGTTGCTTATCATTTTCGCTCTCGGTATTTGTTTTTACATTATTATATTTTAAAAAGTCAGACGTAAGCCACGCATTGCCATTAAACTCATCATGAACGATTGCTCGCCAATAATAAGGCGCTACAGGTTTTTCTTCATTAAATTTAGCTCTAAACACAAGCTCGTCAGAATTTGAAAGCTTTGCAATATCGAATGGATCGACTTGTTCAGAAAGCCCTGTTTTTGCAAGTTTAGGTCCAGGAAGCTGCCAAAATGCGGGCATTTTTGGTAAAAAAAGCAGTAAAAATATAGCTAAAGGAAGCGCTAAAAGTAGCAATTTACCACTTTGCTTAGAGGCGATTTTTAAATTATGTTTGGATTCGAGTAGGCCAAGTACTGCAAAGTTTAATATGTATAAACCACTTACAGATAAAGTCGTTAAAATACTTTGGTTAAATAAATACACCGATGAGAGTGAAAAAAACGTAAGCGTTGTAATTACATGATAGTGTTTTTTGGTTTTAGCCTGTAGCAGCTTAAATAAACTAGCAAGTAGCAGCATGGCCACAAATAAAATAACCGTATCCGACATGCCTACTGTGTAGAGCATTAAACCTAGTGACACACCTGCGAGTATATTTGCCAGCCAAGCATTTGGCTTTGGTTTATTACTCAGCGTTATGTAATAGTTCCATGCACAAATAAGTGCAAGTACACCTACAAAAACAAGCGGTAAATGTGATACAAAAAATACAATCAAACATGCATATATAAAAGACAGTGAATAATTTATTACTTTTTCGTTTTTAAGTATGTCCATTACACATCACCATTAAATGAGCATAATAATTCTAAGCATTGCTGCTTATGTTGCTGTCCGGTATTTGTATTTATTGTTTTATTCGGTAGCTTTAACATAAAAGGGGTGCTTTTCTCGGTTGCTTCACATACTAAAAAGCATAACTGGCTTAAACGTTGTTCTGTATCCCCATTCATCAACGTAAAATCGAGAAGCGCATTCGCTGTTTTAAAGTCTACAAACTCTTTAACTAACAACTGCTGTGTTTTTGCGTAATGCTTCCACGACACTCTTTGCAAGCCCATCTCAGGCAAGTGTGGGATTAACGACTCAAACTCTTCGCTACCAGATTGGGAAGAAATACCTTTATCGGCTTGCTCATCAAGCATAGAAACATGCGCATCACTGTGTACTTGTTCAAGCGACGGGTATACAAAAACATCTGTTTGTAATTGAATGTAGCTCCAAACAGTTATTAAACCAAAGGGATATTTACTCGCTATTTTAATACGTTGCACTGCGTACTTACCGCGTGAGCTGTAGGGTAAGTTGAGTGTAAGTAACTGAGTCTTACTATCAACTTCGTCGGTATGTTTGTGAGTTTGCTCACTACCTTGATATGTTAAATTAATAGATTGGGTAACTCTAGGGCTTTGTAATTCAAATACAATACTCGGTTTTTGAGGTGCGTAGCTGTTAAATGCATCTTTAAATTTAACCGTTAAGCCTTTAGCGTTACTGTAGCCCATTAATACAGCAATAATCATCACCACAAACATAAGATAAGACATTATTAAAATTAAATTATTTTGATAATTAATGCCCATTACAAAGTTTAAAATAGCCACAATTACAAAGTACCAGCCAAGGGATGATGGCAATACATAAATTGTTCTGTGTTCAAGTGTAATTGAGTTTTTTAAATGTTTATTTTTTAATAACTTATTAAATAAATTTTGCTTAAATGACTTAAATAAAGAAGGGCGCTTAGCTGTTTTTTTTGGCATAAAAGTTTATACCGGAACTAAAACGTTTTTTAAAATATCGTTTACTTGCGCTTCACCGGACTCATTATGCAAACCTAATCGATGCTGACACACACTTGTAAATACGGCTTGAACATCCTCTGGCATTACAAAATCACGACCATCAATAAAGGCCCACGACCTAGCCGCTTTAGCGAGAGCCATACTGGCACGCGGTGATAACGATGATGCAAAAGCGTTGCTTGTGCGTGTGTAATTAACAAGCTCTATAATGTAGTCAATAATCGGGCTACTTAAAGTAATTTGGCTTATCTGGTTTTGAATTGCCGCTAACTCTTGTTGGTTAATACGCTTAGGTAATTGGCTGTAATCTCGTTTTTGCATATTCAAAATTAAGCGTTTTTCGGCTTCTTTAGGTGGAAAACCTAAGCTAATACGCATTAAAAAACGGTCTAATTGCGACTCAGGTAACGGGTAAGTACCTGATTGGTAAAGCGGGTTTTGTGTTGCAATCACAAAAAATGGATTTGGCAGCGTATATTTTTTTCCATCGACTGTTACTTGTTGCTCTTCCATTGCTTCAAGCAACGCACTTTGTGTTTTAGGCCCTGCGCGGTTTATTTCATCAGCTAAAACAACTTGGCTAAAAATAGGGCCTTTATGAAACGTAAAACTGTGCTCGGTAGAGTTAAATACATTAGTACCCAGAATATCAGCAGGCAGAAGATCACTGGTAAATTGAATACGCTGATACGATAAACCTAACACAGCTGACAATGCATGAGAAAGAGTGGTTTTTCCCATACCAGGCAAATCTTCAATGAGTAAATGCCCTTCGCTAAATAAGCATGTAAGTGCCAGTTTTATTTGTTGTTGTTTACCAAATATAACACTCGAAAGATCGTCTATAATCGCAGTAACAGTACTATGCATGCTAACCTTATTATTATTCTATTATTTCAAGACGCTTCATTACAGTGTCTACTTTTTTTGTGTTGAAAGGTTTTGCAATAAAGCCTTTAGCACCCATTTCCCACGTGTTTTGTACGTTTTCGAGACTATTGTGGCCAGAGCACATAACAACATGAGTGTGCGGATAAGCACTATTAATGTATTCCAATATATCTGCACCGTTAGAGTCAGGTAAATCTACATCTACAAATATTACGCCTGGCGGTTTATTGTTCATAATAGGTTTAGCAGAGCTAAAATCGGCGCTTTCTAAGATGTCCTCAAACCCTAAGTCAGTTAAAATTTGGTTTAGATAATCACGAATTTCCTTAACGTCATCAATAATGAGGATGGGCTCTAGCGGGCGAACAAATTCCATATGTAGGTTACTTCTATTTTGAATACATCTAAGTGCTTTAATACTAAGCTAACCCCATCATAAGCTCAAGAACGTTACTTAAAAAACACTAATAAATAAACTGTTTATAGGTTTGCCCAACAACCTATTTTTAAAGGATTACCTGCTTTCATATCTTCTACTAACTTATATTTTCATTAATTGTATTGAACAATAATGACGTATCTACAATAAATCCCTTAATCATACACTTTATTTCCTCAAAATTTGATGTAACAAATTTGCTACTTAACTTATTGATTCAAAAATATTTACATAAAAATTCGATTTTTTGTAAACGTTTTGTAATAAAAAAGCGTTGACCTTCTAAATTCATTCTGTGATTATGCTCAATAGATGAGCTTATGCTCACAAGTGCAATTTCATTATCTATTTAATTTTTTGCTCAGTCAGCCTCATCTACACACACTGAATTAATACCAATTTCATTAAATGAATATGCAATTTAATAAAGTTGGCATCACACACCACACTAAATAAAGAGCTTATTATGTTGAATAATAAAAAGACTAAATTTGCAATTTCTCTCATAGCGGCAGCTATGGCTACATCGGCTCCAGCACAGGCTGATATTTCTGAATATTTAGATCGCGTTGACGTAGACTTTTTACTAATGCAAAACTTTCAGTCAATTCAAGCTAAAGACGGCGCATTTCGTCCAGAAGATGAAGAACAAGAATCAGGATTTGGCCGTATTAGAGCTAATCTAATGCTTAAATTTCATATTAACGAGTTCATCACTGCCGATATAGATATTGCAGAAGAGCCTAATGACTTTGGTGGCGAAGATCGTGACTTTTCATTTCACAACGATTTTGCAGGTGTTGAATTTGACTTACTAGGTCTATATGGCACACCAAAAGAAAACGCAAATTTAACACTGCGTTTGGGTAATATTGGTGGCTCACCATTTCAATTTAAAGGTTTTCAAGACGGCGCAGATAACCAAAATAATGCACTTATTGGTAATGGTATTACCGATTACGCAACCGCAGAAAACGGCGCACAGCTAAGTTACAGCGAAACTTTCGAAAGTGGTGTAGTACGTGCTTATAATGTTACAGGTCATATTACGACTTCAAGTTTTGGTGAAGCGTTTCAAGAAGACAGAGGTTATAACTACCGACTTCAAGGTACTCTAGAATTTGAAGGTGGCTTTAAAGCAGGCTTAAACTTATTAAAAGCCAATCAAGGCGACCAGTTACGTTTTGAAAACGGTATAGCCAGTCTTGATGGTGTAACCACAACAAATTATCGCTTTGGCGATGGTGAAAACTATAACTTCTCAGCGTCACCTTCAAACGAGCGTGACACTCACGTTGGCGCAATGCCAGGGCTTGAGCAATCAATCATCCAGCTTAATTTAGCTTATCAACCATCTGACGAAACTAGTCTAATTTTTATGGTTGGTAAATCATCTGATGATTACACGTTTGCAGATGCCGCTGGTAATGCAGTTGCCGGTATTACCTACTTTGGTACAAAAAGCATAGCTGATGAAAATGGCACTACTTTTGATTCAAACAGTGTAATAGAAGGCGACTCATCTGTTGAGTACTTCGTGTTTGAAGCACAACAATATCTAATCCCTAAAAAGCTATATGTAGCGGCTCGTTATGCAGAAGCCGAAAACACTTCCGACTTAATTGAACAAACAGACAACACAGTAGAGCGTATTCAAGTAGCCGCAGGTTACTGGTTTAACGATAAAACGCTTTTAAAAGTTGAGTATGTTAACCAAGAAGAAGGTGTTAATTCGGGCGGCCAAATCGGTAAAGGATTTGACGGCTTCACTTCTGAAATATCTGTTAAATTTTAAGTCATTATCCAACTAGTCTAACTATTTATACAAAGGACCTAAAAAGGCACTTTGCGGGCAGTTTTATGCGTCAAAACTGCCATAAATAGAATTGGTAATAGATTGAAATTTAATAGCACTGGTTAAAACATAACGTGTATGGGGAATACCCGATGAAAAATAAATTAATTATGCTCGCGTGTGGCTTTATAAGCATGGGCGCTGCGGCAAAAGAAACAATTACTATAGCGACTGTTAACAACGGTGACATGATCACCATGAAAGAATTAAGTAGTGACTTTACCAGCCAAAACCCTGATATAGATTTAAAATGGGTCACTCTAGAGGAAAACATTCTTCGCCAACGTGTCACAACCGATGTAGCAACAAAAGGCGGCCAATACGATGTTATGACCATCGGTACTTATGAAGTACCAATTTGGGGCAAACAAAATTGGTTAAAAGAGCTGGACAATTTAGGTGAAAACTACGATTTAGACGATTTAATCCCAGCAATCCGAAGCGGTTTAACGATTAACGACAAACTTTATGCTGCCCCATTTTATGGCGAAAGCTCAATGGTTATGTACCGCACCGATTTAATGGATAAAGCGGGGCTGACAATGCCCAAAGCCCCAACATGGGACTTTATACGCAAAGCTGCTAAAGCGATGACAGACAAAAAAGAAGGTGTTTATGGCCTTTGTTTACGTGGTAAAGCAGGTTGGGGCGAAAACGTTGCGCTTATTACATCAATGGCTAATTCGTTTGGTGCTCGTTGGTTTGATGAAAATTGGAAGCCACAGTTTAATACTCCAGAGTGGGAAAATACCCTTCAGTATTATGTCGATGTAATGAAAGAGTCAGGACCTGCTGGTTCATCTGCAAACGGGTTTAACGAAAACCTTGCACTATTCCAAACAGGAAAATGTGGTATTTGGATTGATGCAACCGTTGCAGGCGCATTTGTTACTAATAAAAAAGACTCAGAAGTTGCCGATAAAGTAGGGTTTGCACTTGCGCCAGATAATGGTCTAGGTAAACGCGGTAACTGGCTATGGTCTTGGACTTTAGCCGTACCGGCAAGCAGCAAAAAACCAGATGCCGCAATGAAATTTATTAGCTGGGCGACATCAAAAGAATACACTCAACTTGTAGCTGACAAAAAAGGTTGGGCAAAAGTACCGCCAGGTACACGTAAATCACTTTACAGTAATCAAAAGTACATGGACGCAGCACCGTTTGCGCAAATTACCTTAGATTCTATCCAATCTGCAGATCCTAAAAATCCAACCGTTAAACCGGTGCCTTATGTAGGTATTCAGTTTGTTGCTATTCCTGAGTTTCAAGGAATTGGTACAGCTGTTGGGCAACAATTCTCAGCAGCATTAACTGGCCAAATGACCGTTAAGCAAGCGCTTAGTACGTCTCAGCACCTCGTTGAGCGAACAATGCGTAAAGCTCGCTATCCTAAATAGCATGTAATGGGCGGGTAAGTACTCAAACTTACCCAATATTTTATGTCAATTCTATTTACTTGTTAGTTATAAACGCTATCAAGGGTTTCTGATTTTCACTTGATAGTTAACAAGTAAATAGAATTGGCTTTTTTAAGGTCACCTTTATGGCAACAACTAACTCGCGCACGCTTGCTCGGTTTATGCTTCTTCCAAGTGTAATTTTATTACTTGCTTGGATGATAGTTCCGCTGTGTATGACACTGTATTTTTCTTTTATTGATTACAACTTACTCGTTCCAGGGGATAAAGAGTTTGTAGGCTTTTTAAACTATGAATTTTTCCTAACTGATCCGGCTTTTTTTGAATCATTTTTTAACACGCTCTACCTAGTAACTGGGGTTTTACTTATCACTATTTGTGGTGGTATTGGCTTAGCTATTTTACTAGACCAAGCAATATGGGGGCGAAACTACGTTCGCATTATGGTACTAGCCCCATTTTTTGTAATGCCAACTGTGTCGGCATTGGTATGGAAAAACATGCTAATGAACCCAGTTAATGGCTTATTTGCACACTTTGCTATTTGGCTTGGCTTTGAACCTATCGACTTTTTTGCTCAAATGCCGTTATTTTCAATCATCATAATTGTGTCTTGGCAGTGGTTACCGTTTGCAGCTTTAATACTGCTAACAGCAATACAATCACTCGACCGTGAACAATTAGAAGCGGCTGATTTAGACGGAGCTGGCCCATTTAGTAAGTTCTTTTACATCGTTTTACCGCACTTATCACGCGCTGTAACTGCGGTTATATTAATCGAAACTATATTTTTACTGTCAATTTTTGCTGAAATATTAGTTACAACCAGTGGCGGTCCTGGTTATTCGTCAACCAATATAACGTACTTAATTTATACGCAATCGCTACTTCAGTTTGATGTAGGCGGCGGTTCAGCAGGGGGCATAGTTGCAGTTATTATTGCAAATATAGTCGCTATATTTTTAATGCGCTTAATTGGCAAAAACTTGGAGGGTTAATTATGACTATAAAAGATAGCCGTCGTTCCAAACTAATTTATACCATTGCTGCATGGACAATAAGCGGCATGATTTTCTTTCCAATTTTATGGACGTTAATCACCAGTTTTAAAACGGAAGCCGAAGCAATTTCAGCAAGCCCAAGCTTATATGCGTTTGATTGGACGCTCGAAAATTACCGCGATGTACTGTCGCGCTCGCCATACTTTAACCATTTTTGGAACTCTGTAGTTATATCACTAGGTTCAAGTTTACTGGGGTTATTAATTGCGGTACCTGCTGCGTGGTCTATGGCGTTTGTGCAAACTAAAAAAACAAAGCACTTATTAATGTGGATGCTTTCAACCAAAATGTTACCACCAGTAGGCGTACTTATTCCTATCTATTTATTGTTTCGCGACTTTGCATTACTCGATACAAAATTAGGTTTGGTTATTGTAATGACACTCATTAACTTACCAATAATGGTATGGATGCTTTACACCTACTTTAGAGAAATACCAAACGAAATACTTGAAGCTTCTCGTATGGATGGCACAACAATTGGTGAAGAAATATTCCATGTTTTATTGCCAATAGCCTTACCAGGTATAGCCTCAACGCTATTACTCAATGTTATTTTGTCGTGGAACGAAGCGTTTTGGACACTTATTTTAACCGCTGCAAATGCTGCACCTTTAACGGCATTTATTGCCAGTTACTCAAGCCCTGAGGGGTTATTTTACGCTAAGTTATCGGCAGCATCTGCCATGGCCATTGTGCCAATTTTAATACTTGGTTGGTTTAGTCAAAAACAATTAGTGCGTGGATTAAGTTTCGGCGCAGTAAAATAGGAGAATACACATGGGCAGCATCACACTAAAACAAGTCACTAAAAACTTTGATGAAGTAAACGTAATTAAACCGCTCGACTTAGAAATTAAAGACGGTGAATTCATCGTTTTTGTTGGGCCATCGGGCTGTGGTAAATCTACATTACTTCGTATGATCGCAGGGCTTGAAGATACCACCAGTGGTAATATAGAAATCGATGGTGTAGATGCCACAAAAACACCGCCGGCAAAAAGAGGCTTGGCAATGGTGTTTCAATCATATGCGTTATACCCGCATATGACCGTGCGTAACAATATTGCTTTTCCTTTAAAAAGAGCCAAGGTAAGCCCTGCAGAAATTGAGAGTAAAATTGCTAACGCTGCTAAAATTCTTAATTTGACCGATTATTTAGATCGAAAGCCAGGGCAATTGTCGGGCGGTCAGCGCCAGCGAGTAGCGATAGGGCGCGCAATTGTACGCCAACCTTCGGCATTTTTATTTGATGAACCGCTTTCGAATCTTGATGCGTCATTACGTGTAAATATGCGTTTAGAAATATCTGAATTACATAAAAGTTTAGCCACAACAATGATTTATGTTACGCACGATCAGGTTGAAGCCATGACAATGGCAGATAGAATCGCGGTATTTAATGCCGGTATTATTGAACAAGTAGGCACACCTTTAGAGCTTTATAAAAACCCTGTAAACAAATTTGTAGCTGGTTTTATAGGTTCGCCAAAAATGAATTTTATAGATGCTCCACAAAATGAAGATGCGAATGTTAGCTGTATTGGTATTCGACCAGAGCATATAACACTCTCTACTGAGCAAGGTACTTGGGCTGGAACTGTAGGTGTAATTGAGCATTTAGGTTCGGAGAGCTTTTTACATATAAATATTGAAGGCAAAGGGACCGTAACAGTAAAAGCAGATGGTGATTGCCCATTAAAATATGGCGACAGTATTTACCTAAGCGCACCGGCTGATAAAGTATTAAAGTTTGATAATAACGGTTTAACAATTCGCTAAAGCCTATTTTTAATTACCTTAAATAGCACCTTTATAAGGGTGCTATTAACTAAATTCTAATTACATAATCCTATGAAACCTAGGTATTTTTTATTAAGGGATGGTATATTTACAATTATAAATAACAAAAACGTTATTAATAAATAGATGCTCCAAAATTAATAAAATAATTTATATAGCAGCACATATAATTAAAATTATGTAATGAAAATAAGGACTTGGTTTTCCTTCTATTTTAAGAGGTTTACGTGGTAAAGCTATCAAATACAGAAATTAGAAAGCTAGATGATGCAGCCAGAGCAGGGTGGTTATATTATGTTGGCGGTAACACACAAGATGAAATTGCTAAAAAGCTAAATATATCTCGTCAATCTGCACAAAGAATGGTCGCATTATCTGTTAGCCAAGGATTAATTAAAGTTAGACTTGACCATCCGATTGCTAAATGTATGGATTTGGCCGAAAAATTAAAAAGCCGTTTTGGGTTAGATTCGTGTGAAGTTGTACCGAGCGATCCGTCTGAACCATCATCTACATTAGGTTTGGCTCAAGCTGGCGCGGCAGAAATAGAACGCCATTTAAAATCAGAACAACCCAAAGTACTTGCTATGGGAACCGGTCGAGTTTTACGTGCATGTGTCGATGAGCTTAGAACCGTTGATTGTCCGCAACATAAAATTGTCGCAATGTTAGGTAATATGGCTTTAGATGGATCGGCTTCACCTTATGATGTTGTAGTAAGAATGGCCGAACACACCAATGCAAAACATTACCCAATGCCATTACCAGTTTTACCAAGAAGTATTCAAGAAAAAGAACAGTTACATGCACAACAAAATATTACCGGTAATTTAAAACTCGCTAAAGATGCCGATGTAACATTTGTGGGTATTGGTAGCTTAGGTGAAAAGTCGCCATTACATATAGATGGTTTTATTGATGCGCAAGAACTTAAAGAGTTGCAAGATCTTGGTGCCGTTGGTGAAATGATTAGTTGGGTGTTTGATAAAAACGGTAAGCTTTTAGATTGCACAGTTAATCAGCGCGTAGCAAGTACGCCATTAAAAACAAATGCTAACAAACAGATTTATGCGATAGCTGCTGGTGAAGAAAAAGTGTTAGCCATTTTGGGCGCAGTAAGGTCAAACATGATCAGTGGATTAATTACTAACGAATATACAGCTGAGCGTTTACTAAGTATTGATTAAACAATTTGATAAATAAAGTATCCGTATTAGTAATACCAGTTATTGTAATAAAAGCACTTAATGTCCGATACCGTCTAGTATTGGACATAACAAGAGCGCATTTAAGCGCTCTTGTTATATATACATTTACTACCTATAATTTATATTATGTTAAATAGCATAAATAAATACATAACCAAGTTACTCACCTTCATTAATTAACGTATAAACGCGATATTTTGACTATTTAATAAGCATTAACCTACTTATCTTAATAGTTAGTGCCTTACCCATTTACGGTATTAGCTTCTTGAACATATAAAAATACCGCTTGGTTATTAATATAATCAAGCGGTATTACAATGATTGCCTATTCGCTACTTTACCCAATCAAACTTAACGTATTGAAACAAATAGCTTTTTAATAAACCTAGTAATTCACTAGAATGTTTTATCATTCATAAATTCACTAATAAGCTCAGACACTTTATCTGGATGTTCATCAATAACCCAATGAGCGGCTTTATCTATCCAAATCAATGATGAATTTGGAATTGCTTCTTCTAACATTGGCGCATACTTTGGCTTTTGAAATTTGTCTTCTTTACCCCATATTATGAGTGTTTCATGAGGTAAGCTTTTAAGATCGCCTGTAATAGCTTCGGTATATTCTTTATTAAGCCTGCGCATGTTACTAAATAAAGCGGCTTTTCCTTTTTCATTACTCCATGGTGCTAAGTATATTTTCATCAACTCTTCAGTCATTACGCTCGAGTCGTAAACGCCTTTGGGCATGAAATCTCTTAATGTATCAGCAAATTCGGCTACAGTTGTTTTTTCTTCTACACCTGGTTCTAGCAAAGGTTCAAATTCTGGTATTGGCCAAGAATCAAAACATACACTATCAATTAAAACCAACCCGTTTACTTTATCCGGATGATTTACAGCCATTAATTGAGCAACACCACCACCAATATCATGTGCAGCAATATTAACTTTAGAAATACCGAGTTCTTCCATAAACTTACACATTATTCTACATTGCGCATTTATAGATACATCGGTGTTAATTGGCATATCAGATTCACCAAAGTTTAGTAAATCAGGCGCTATTACTCGATATTTTGATGCAAGTTTTGGCATCACATTTCGCCATAAAAATTTATTGGTTGGTATTCCGTGTATCAATAATAAAGGTGTTCCTTGTCCCATTTCTTGATAAGCAATTTGATGACCTTCTACTGTAACGTACTGTGTCTTGTTCATAATTTTGCCTCTTTAACTTTAAAAATTATAATATTTCGTGAACTATAAAATTGGAATATAACCTTATAAAGCAAATTCCGTCCCAAG
>NZ_PJBK01000080.1:0-35644 GCF_002836155.1 Pseudoalteromonas sp. GutCa3
CACCTTAAAATAGAATTAGATATTCAATTAACGTAGTCATACTTACTGGACGGCAAAATCACGAACTTTTCCTTGAAGCGGTATAGTTAATTTGGTCTTCCATTAAGAAAAAAATGTTTTTCGAGCCTCTTCAAAATCATAAAACTTATTATCTCAACCAATAAATAGCTTTAACGTGCCTAAACAGATAAAATTCGCGGCAATTAAATATGAGCGAAGTGAAGTTGTAATGAGTAGAAAGATTGAACTATTAGCCCCAGGCGGTGATGTAAACGCGGTAAAAGCCGCCATTGTAGCCGGTGCTAATGCGGTTTATTGTGGGTTAGATACCTTTAATGCACGTAACCGAGCGTCTAATCTTTCGTTTGATGAGCTTAACGGCGCACTTCGCCTAGCCCATGAATACGGCTGTGAAATATTTTTAACGCTTAACGTGGTTATATTAGAGCACGAAATGGGTGCGCTATTTAAGCTATTAAACCAACTCGTAAATACCACGCTTGATGGTATTATTGTGCAAGATTTAGGTTTGTTCAATATAGTTAAAAAGCACTTTCCTACTTTGCATATTCACGCATCAACTCAGTTAACTACGCATAACGAATCACAAGTTGAATTTTTAGCGCGCATTGGCGCTACGCGTGTAAATTTATCGCGCGAGCTTAACTTAACTGAAATTAAAATATTGACCGACGTAGCGCATAAATGCGATGTATTAACCGAAGTGTTTGTACACGGCGCGTTATGTATTGCGTTTTCGGGGCAATGTTATTCAAGCTCGGTAAGTGTGGGCAACTCGGGCAACCGTGGCCGTTGCTCGCAAGCATGTCGTGATGAATACGAACCAACGGCCATGGGTAACAAACATCCGTTAAACTTAAAAGACAATTCAGCCTATTTTGATTTACCGGAGTTGGTAGCCGCAGGCGTTGACTCGTTAAAAGTAGAAGGCCGCATTAAAGGCGCTAACTATGTACACACGGTTATTGATAGCTGGCGCAAGCAAATTGATACCTTTGTACAAACCGGTAACTTAATTGAAGACGACTCAAGCTTGTATAAAGTATTTAACCGTAACTTTACTAATAAGTTTTTAACCGGCGACATGACCAAAAACATGTTTACCGACAATCCGCGCGACCATAGCTTTGATCACGCAAATGAAAAAAACAACGCAATTTCGGTCGTGCAAATTTACGATGCACAGCAAGAGCTTTCTACTCAAAAAAGTGAAATTGATTCGTTAGTTAAAAAGAAAATTGAATTTTTAGATATTTCAAAGCGCGAGCTTACATTAGAATTTACAGGGCAATTAAATCAGCCATTCACTGTAAACATAATTATTGAAGATAAAAACGATATTACGCTTTCGAATAAAAACGAAAAAGAGCCTCTACGCTTTGAAGTGCAATCGCAAATGGTTATGCATACCGCTGATAAATCAGTTGTTGATATTGCTGCCATTGATAAGCGCTTTAAAACGTTTAGTAATGCCAATTTTGAAATTAAAAATATGGATTACTCAAACCTCGGCGACAACTTAAGCATTCCGTTTAAAGAGCTAGCGCGTATTAAAAAGCAGGTAGCATTTTTATTAAACGAAGGCAAAGACGTGATAGCCCCTGTTGAATTGCCTAAACTAGTGAATCACGAAAAAGCCGAAAATAAAACGACGCTCTCTGTTTTAATATCGGACATAAAAGACGCTCACTTATGTAATTTAACTGACGGTGACGTTTACTTTAAATTGCCTGAAAGCTTTAGAACCGATAACGATAAATACATAAATGTATTTTTAGAGCACCCACAGTTAATTCCGTGGTTTCCAGCCGTGTTAATTGGTAAAGACTTTGACGAAGCCGTGCGTTTACTAGAAGTGGCAAAACCTAAACTTATTATTAGTAATAACACCGGCGTGGCATACAAAGCCGTGCAAATGGGTCTTGACTGGATTGCAGGCCCATTATTAAACACTACAAACTCTTATGCGTTATTAACGCTACAAGAAGATTTAAATGCTAAAGGCGCGTTTATTTCAAACGAAATAAACAAGCAGCAAATGCGCAGTATTAAACGCCCTAACAACTTTAAAATGATGTACAGCATTTATCATCCAATACTAATGATGACCAGCCGTCAGTGTTTTTTCCAGCAAACCGTTGGCTGTAAAAAACCACGTATTGACGCAAGCTGTATGTTGAGTTGTAAAAAAGAAACAACCGTTACCAATGTTAAAGGCATTAGCTTTGCTATTGATAAACAAAAAGGCGGCTACCCGAGCATTTATAACCACGAGCAATTTTTAAATATGGATATTGTGACCGATTATGCCGACAAGTTTGACGAGTTTATGATTGATTTAACCGACATTGGCTCAGGCGATAAAGAAAAACTCGATAAAGCCGTGTTACTTGCGCATTTTCAGGATTTAATTAGCGGGCAAACACAAGCAGCTGATCAGTTAAATCACATGGTAAAAGTAAAAACACGTCAGCAATATGTTGAAGGCTTAAACAGCTAAGGTAAGTATTAAAATGACATTGCCATTATTATATTCATTACAACACTGCCCATATGCAATGCGCGCACGAATGGGTATTTTAATGGCAGAGCAACACGTGTTACTACGCGCTATAAAAACTAAAAATAAGCCACCGCATCTTTTGCAAATATCGCCAAAAGGCACGGTGCCTGTTTTATTACTGCCGAATAATCAAGTTATAGATGAAAGCCTAGATATTATGCTGTGGGCTTTAAAGCAAAACGATCCGCATAATTTACTGCATACTCAAGACCCATTAGCACTTGAGCGCATGCTAGAGTTAATTAAGCTAAACGACACGCAATTTAAACCGGTGCTCGAAAAGTACAAATTTTATGCTCGTACAAAAGACATGGCACAAATTTATTATCAAAAAGCCTGCGAAGAGTTTATTAAGCAATTTGAAGCAAAGCTAACTACCCATAAATACCTAATGGGCAATGAAAAAAGCCTAGCCGACTATGCTCTGCTGCCGTTTATTAGGCAGTTTGCCCGCGTAGATAAACACTGGTACTTACAAAGTGAATACACGCATGTACGCGCATGGTTAAACGAGTTTTTGCACGCCCCCATGTTTACCAAAGTTATGACCAAATTTGATTTGTATATGGACTGCGGCGAAGAGTTTTTATACGGCGTTAAAAAATCTTAACTTAGCCTTTGTTTTATAGAAATTTTATTGTCATAGCCAACTACAAAGCTAAGCATTGAATTATTCTCATCATCGGATTTAAGCCCTTTATTTACGCTATACTGCCCTCACCATTACTAACAAACGCTATGCATTATGAACTACTCAAACTTTGGCACTAAATTCACACAACCCAACGGCATTACTCAGTTAATGGAAGATTTAGGTGGTGCTAAAAACAGCAACAATCCTAATATTGTTATGCTGGGTGGCGGTAACCCCGCACTAGTACCACAAGTAAATGAGGTTTTTTTAAGTGAATTACAAAAACTCGTTGCCAGTAACAAGGTATCGCAAGTATTTGGGCTTTACGATGGCCCAACCGGTAACGACGAGTTTAGAGCGGCATTAGCAGGCCAGCTAAGTAAAGAGTATGCATGGGATATTAGCGCCGATAACGTAGCACTTGGTAATGGCAGCCAAGCTAACTTTTTTGTGCTGTTTAATATGTTGGCAGGCGAAATGCCGGATGGCAGCCATAAAAAGATTTTATTTCCCCTTGCGCCAGAGTACATAGGTTATGCCGATCAAGGTTTATCGGCTGATATGTTTGTTGCCATAAAGCCTGATATCGAAATTTTAAATACAGGTAGTGCATCAAAACAGTTTAAATACGTCATTGATTTTAAAGCAGTTGAAAAAGTACTAGCAAACGACAGCAGCATAAGCGCACTGTGCGTATCACGCCCTACCAATCCAACAGGTAATGTAATTACTGACGATGAAGTAAAACATCTTGATTTGCTCGCTAAGCAATATGGCATTCCACTCATTATTGATAACGCGTACGGCGATCCGTTCCCAGGTTGTATTTACACCGACGCAAACCTAACGTGGAACTCAAACATTATTTTATGTATGTCACTTTCAAAACTTGGCCTACCGGGTTTACGCAGCGGTATTGTGGTTGCAAACAATGAGATTATTAAAGCAATTGGCCGCGTAAATGGCAGCATGGTGTTATCGCCAAATAGTATTGGTCCAAGCTTAGTGACACGCTTAATTAACGACAACGAACTACTCCCACTGTGTCGTAATGTTGTACTGCCCTTTTATCGTAATAAAGCACACATAGCGATTGAATTGTTTGACGAAGTGTTTGCCGAATTGCCTGTTTATTTGCACAAAGTTGAAGGCGCATTTTTTATGTGGCTGTGGTTTAAAGATGCAAAAATGACCAGCGAAGTGTTGTATCAAAAGCTTAAAGAGCAAGACGTGTATGTAATTCCTGGTCACAACTTTTTTATCGGCATTGACGACAGCTGGGCGCACAAGCACGAGTGTATTCGTATTAACTATGCTACCGATGCAGATACCCTGAAAAAAGGCTTAGAAGCGATTAAAAACCTAATAAAGTAAATATACTGATGCCGATATTAATATCGGCATCAGTCATTTAACTCGCTTATATATACGTTTAAAATTCATGCAAACGCACTGTATCCCCTTTAAATTTATATACAAGTTGGTATCCTACGCAACCTTTTCTAATAGCAATTCGCTTAATTAAGTGATCTATCAGAGGTGAGAAAATCGTGTCGATAACCAGGCAAAAATTTCGTTATTTAGTTGTTATCACTAATTGCTCCTGCATTGCTCTACCTCCTGCATCCATGCAGTCGTATATCAGAAATTTTTAACGCAGTTAGCGTCAGATTTAATCCCTCAAATTGATTAAGTATTATTGCGGGTTGGTATAACATATGCTTATTAAAAAAGAACCAGCCAAGGGGCGATAATCGCTGCAGGGCACTTAATTAAAGTGGCAGCAATAACACTACAGGCATCGCGTATAAATATTGGTTTTAAACGTTAGATGTAACTTTAAATAGCAACATGCAATAGCACTATTAAGGTCAATTATGCGATTAGGACCAGGACTACTCGTCACCGCTGCCTTCATTGGACCAGGGACTATTACTACCGCCAGCGTGGCAGGTGCAAACTTTGGTTTTGCACTTATATGGACATTACTGTTTTCAGTAGTTGCCACTATATTATTACAATCTATGGCGGCGCGCCTTGGCGTTGCTACCGGGCAAGATTTAGCTCAAGCGCTCAGAGCACATATTCAAACGCCTTTATTTAAATCTTTAGCTATATTTTTAGTCATTAGCGCCATTGGTGTGGGCAGTGCAGCTTATGAAGCGGGTAATTTAAGTGGCGCTAGCATGGGATTAATTGAAATATTCCCTCAAGTTAGTCCTCAACTATGGACACCACTTATTGCTTTTTTAAGTGCTGCTTTACTATATAGCGGCAAACATAAAGTGGTTGAAAACGCGCTAATTTTACTCGTTATTTTAATGAGCTTAGTGTTTATCTCAACACTTGTGATGGCAGCCCCTTCACTGGGTGATGTATTTGCTGGTTTTATTCCTAGTATGCCTGAAGGCTCTATTACGACAATATTGGCATTAGTAGGCACTACCATTGTGCCATACAACTTATTTTTACACTCCGGCGTACTCGCTGCTAGACACGACAGTAACAGCGATATGCAAAAAGTGATTAAACAAACAAATGTTGATACAGGCCTATCAATCACTTTAGGCGGTGTGATCACTTTAGCTATTTTATCTACAGCTTCAGTTGCATTTTATGGCACCGATGCGGGGCAAATTAGTGCGGCCAATATGGCCGTGCAGCTAGAGCCATTGCTTGGTGATGCCGCTCATTACTTTTTTGCTATTGGTTTATTTGCTGCAGGTTTAACAAGTGCTATTACAGCGCCACTTGCCGGTGCTTATGCTGTGTGTGGCATGTTAGGTTGGTCAAACGATATGGGTAACACGCGCTTTAAAGGCGTCGCTATTGTTATTTTATTGTTTGGTGCTGCGGTGGCGTCACTCGGTTTAGACCCTGTCGCGGTAATTATATTCGCGCAAGCGGCTAACGGGTTATTACTCCCTATTGTTAGCACCTACCTTGTATGGCTGGTTAATCAAAAAGGGGTTATGGGAAACTACACTAACTCTTTGGTGTTAAACCTGGTGACCCTACCCGTTTTAATCCTAATTTTTGGGCTAAGTAGCTACAAACTAATTAGTTTAATTTTTTAATTAAACTCTAAAAAACATATTTAAAGGCCGCTGTTTACAATAAACAGCGGCCTTTATTTATTAATTACTAAATAACGTATAAGCCGTATTTATGTTCACACATCTAACACGATTTTTGGTTTTTAGTTGCCTTAAATAATTGCGAAAACGCAAAACCACCTACCGCGCCTGCAAGCAGTTGAGCATAAAAACCCCAGCCTCTTGCGCCCGCTATAATATGAATATTCATAATTGATTCAATGGCAATTAACACAATAGCAAATGCCACAATGCCAGCAATAACAAATAGCTGAGTACTGTATTTTTGAACCTTTTTATTAAGCTTTGCGGTAACAAAAAAAGCGATGGCAAGTGCTACGGCAATAATAGCGCCGTAGGTAGGTAATAGGCCTAACCAATCATCAAGCGTTAAACTAGCACGATCACTAAAGCCCACCACTACACCTACATTAACTAATTGATTGACAACGTATTGGCTATGAAACAAGCTAGCAAGTGTGAATGTAAGTAACCAAGAAACTAAAAATGAAGGCAATATACGTGTTAAAAACGACATGGTTATCTCAACTTAAAATAAAGCTTTTCTCTTATGCAAGCCATGCTAGCAAAGGCTTGCTCCGTAAACAATGTATCTCTTTTTTTACTTTGCTTTCGCTTTTTTCGTTTTCTGTTAATGCAGATGCTACGTTACCAAAGGAGCAATACAGTACAAAAACACTGGCTACGCAATTACAGTCTCCGTGGAGCATGGTTGAACTACCAAACGGCACATGGTTAATTACAGAGCGTGATGGTCACGTAGTTATAGTTAAAAACAATGTGCAATCAAGAGTAGAATTAAACCTAACAGGTTTATACGTTGCAGGCCAAGGTGGTTTACTCGACATTGTGTTATCACCAGATTATAACGACTCAAAAGAAATTATTTTTACTTATGCCCAAGGTGATGCAAGCGCAAACAGGCTTGTTGTTGCCAAAGCCACGTTTAATGGCACTGACTTTTCAAAACCTAACATTATTTATAAAGTAGCGACTGATAAAAACACACCGCAACATTACGCAGGACGCGCCCTTGTCCTACCCGACAATACGTTATTAGTTTCAACGGGCGATGGTTTTGACTTTAGAGAGCAAGCACAAGTTATCACCAGCCAACTTGGTAAAATATTACGTATAAACCTAGATGGCACCATACCAACAGATAACCCATTTATTAATCACAAAAACCTAAATGCACATGCTGTTTACTCACTTGGTCATCGTAACCCTCAAGGCTTAGTTTATGATTACGATACGCAGCAAATTGTTAGCCACGAGCACGGCCCTGCAGGCGGTGACGAGCTAAACTACTTAACCGCTGGGACTAATTACGGCTGGCCGGTAATCACCTATGGCAAAGATTACTCGCAAGCGCGTATTTCACCATTTACCGAATATAAAGGCATGCAAAAACCAAGTGTTAATTGGACGCCATCAATCGCCCCATCAGGCATGGCGTATTACGGGTCTAAACATACCGCCTTCCCTTCATTGCAACAACATGTGCTTATCACTACTCTTGTTGATAAAAAGCTCTACAGCGTTAATCTGGTAAGTGGAGAATTTACGCAGTCTCACGTCTTCCCTGAGGCTTCAGGGAGACTAAGGGATGTATTTGTAACTGATAAAGGTAACGTCGCGGTATTAACCGATGGGAAAGATGCGAAGCTGATGTTGATGACAGCAAACTAATTCACAAAGCAAATAAAAGCCGCTGCGCTTTAAAAGTAAGTAGCGGCTTTAAATAAGCCACTTTGGTTAATTAAGTAATTTGATCAGTAAGATTAGGGGTTAACCCCTTTAGTTTTAAGATTAAGGTGAGCGTCTTTATTATGTTCTTAATAACGTTCTTGTCTCCAACTGCCTTTGCATATACTTACTGTGCTTGTTATTTACCCGATTCTAATTGCTGTCTCAATAATTCAATAAGTTGAGTGTTAAGCCCGGTAATTTCGGCTTCTAGTACCTTCATTTTAGCCTGCGACTCTTCATCTTCTTTGCTGCGTAATAATGCAGTTTCCTGTAGTAGTTTTTCTATCTTTTCTTGTATTTCAGCAATCTGTTCATCAATAGGGTCACCTTCTGATTGTGACGCCTGACTTGCATCTTCATTGCCTGATAATTTACGTAACGCTTCACGATTTTGATCTTCCAGACTTTTTTCTTTTCCTTCTTCGGATATATCGACTTGGTCACTTTGATCTGCTGCTTTGTGCATAGTCGCTTTTTCGGTTACTTCACCAGCTACCACCTTTAAAGTTTGTTTTTGCGGGTAAGTCTCTAAAGGTTTAGAGGTTATGTGAACTGACATTTTATCCATTTTAATATTCCTTGTTCCGTCAATTATTGGTGACCAGTAGTTAACTATAAATATAATGCTTTACCAAAAGCCAATTGTAATAGCCCTTGTTTGATTCTTTATTAGATTACACTTTACTCACAAGCTTGCCCATTGTTGTTTTAAACCAGCAAGATGAACAATACCAAAAGATAAACAAATAATAGAACTCCAAACCCAAAATTCAGGCGAACGCCCCATAGGGTTATTTATTAGAAAGAATCCAGCAACACCGCGGGCTAAATAAATAAAAGTTATTAATACAAGAGCTAGGCGGATGAATGGAAGTTTAAAAATAACACCTGCGGCTGAAAATGCATACAATGACCAAGTTGATAGAATCAGAACAATTACACTAGTAATAAGAGTTGGTTTAATACTTCCTTGCTCAGAAAGTAATGCCATTTGCTCTCCTGCACCGAAGAACCGATACCAAGAACCTCCAAAATAGATACAACCCAAATGCAAAGTTGCTACAACAGCACTTAATGTACCTGCAATTATTAGAAAAACATTCATAGAGCGATAAAACCTCCGTGAGACATAACGAACCTGTAAATTAACTGGTTTATTTATCTTGATAAACAAACCATAGCCGGGTTTCTACCTGGGTACAATCGATTGTTGAATGTTTACGCGTGATATCAAAGCTCGCATTAAACTAGACAGCCACTCCAATTGTAAATTAATCTGGCTAATTGTGAATTTACGCAGTCTCACGTATTTCCTGAGGTCGCAGGGCGATTAAGAGATATGTTTGTAACAACTGAGGAAAATATAGCCATATTAACCGATGGGGAAGATTCAAAGCTTATGCTGGTGATACAGAATTAATTTACATGAAATAACCAACAATAAAGCTAATGGCCAAAGGAAAACCTCATAATACCATCATCAAATCATTGACGTTTAAGTGGACACGAATACTATTTAGGTGCTGGAAAACACATACGCCCTACGATGAATCAACTTACTTAACCGCTGTTAAAATTTGCGGTGGAAAGTGAGCTTTAGCGCTTGCTGTCCACCTCAGGGCGTGTTGTTAGCTGTAGATTAGTTGCGGGGGTGTTCGTTACATTGCTGCTTTTTACCAAAAACACCAAACCAAAATGTAAGTTCCAAAGCCACACCTAAAACAATAAAGATAACTATGCCTTGAGAAAATCCGTAGCCATACGAAATAAGAGCGGCTAATAATAAACCCGCCAAAATTATCCATTTGTGTAATATTTTCATAAATCCCTCTTATTAAAACAATTAAGTACCAATTAAATATATGTGAAGAACATTTTTTGAGCAACGGAAAATCTGTAACATTATATAATCACAACAGTACGACAATACAGCTAACGCTCCCATAAGCCGTGAGCTGTGCTGGCACAATTTGTTGCGCCTTTGTTCTTTGCAACAGCGTTGCGAATCAGCTTGATGAGCTTGTTATATGCCAATCCCCTAACACTTTATAGTATAAGTAATTGGATTTTTATAATTCCAATTGGAACCCGAAGTTTCAACTTTATCTAAAACTGTAAACTCTTTAATTTCTCTTCGAACACTCTTTGTTTTCATCAAAAATAAAAATATCCAGAGACTAAAGCAACAAAAAAATAATACTGCGATACTGTAATAATTAAAGTATGAAAAAAATATCGCTGAGGAAGCAAAAAATAAAGAAAGCCACTTAAAGTTTGGGCTAAACACTATGGTAACTTTAGAATCATCAAGCTGCTTCCTTGTATATATGAACATACTACTCTCCAACTACCTCTAGGCATATAACGAGCCTGTAGATTAACTCGTTTTTAAATTTGTTTTTATTGATAAACAAACCATAGCTGAGTTCCTATTTTGGTTCAATTGATTACTGTATTTTTACGAAGAATATTGAAGTGTTTGATATTGTTTTAATTGGCGTTTTGGAAGGGATTACGGGTGTTTGAGTGGCTTTTATTTAGAGTAAGAGGGCTTACCCTTCTTAATGCATCGTGTTTTGCAGCTTTTCTATATTATGAACAAGGCAATACAGTTGCCCCACCGTAAACCAAAGGTATTCACTTTCGTTTGACCCCATAAGGTCAGTTTATTCATGTCTTTATTGACAGTAATTTTACGATATTAAATTAGACAGCCACTCCAATTGTAAACTAGTCTAGCGCGCCACTAAATTTACTTTTTTGGGCTAAGAGTTCACCTCTTTTTATATCTTTACTCGCGCGTTACACATTAAATAAGCAATTATCACTGTTAAACCTAAATTACACGCATGAAAATGACTGCATAATGCAGTTGTGATTTATTACTGAATAGTTTTACTGAGTAGCTTACGTTTTATCCCAGTAGCTTTTCGCAGTTACTTATATTCGCCCGCCGCTTTCTGTTTAAATTTTCACAGTAACTAGCTTGTGAACTTGGCCTGCCTACTGCGCCATGAAATACACGCGTAAATTGTGTGGTGAGTTTTAACCAGTTTTCTGGGGAGATATTAACTCTTTCGAGTAAGGGTGAGTGCGAACTTTCAATATAACCGCGTTTGTCTTCTCGTATACAACGTCCTGTTAACTCAACAAGTTCAAGGTACGATTTAAGTTCAAACGGCAGCCCTTTTGGCATAATTTGACGTGGCATGCCTGCAAAGCGCAGTAGTTGTTTTGATTGCTTGCCATCCTTTGCATACGTTAAACGCTGTTTGATGCTAGTATGGTCTGACTCTTCTGGGGTGTTAGCCATTTTGGCTCTAATGGGGTTTAAATCGACATACGCCATGCAGGCCGCAAGGGCTGCTTCATCTAATAATGCTTGAGACGTAAATCGTCCCTCCCAAAAACGGCCAGTGCAGTTATCTTCTTTATTTGCTCTGCGAGCAATGTTTTCATTTAACAACCGCATAAACCAGCTAATACTTGATAGGCGCTCGCGGTATTGTTTTACTGTTAGATTAAAAAAGATAAGTTCAGCTTTATTTAGCTTTTCACCCTGTATGTATTTTTGCGTAAGTACAGTGCCTTTACACAGCTTGTGCCAGCGAATAACAATCGCTTTATCATTCAGCCGATTCACTTTTTTGTCATCAACATACAACACTAAGTGCGTATGATTGCTCATGACAGCATAAGCACAGACGTCAATACAAAATACCTTAGCTAACTCAAGCAGTTTGTCTTCAACCCAGCCTCTACGATGCTCGTAGGATTGACCTGTAAAGTGATCTTCCCCACATAAAAATGCACGGCGAACGCAACGTGATATGCAATGGTAGTACTTTGTATCAACCAAACTTACTTGACGCTTTCTTGCGATTGCCATAAGACACCCTGCTTATTTTTTGCACTAAACAAAGCGTAGTGCTTTGCTCATAAAAGTGCAAAATTTAGAGTGAGTGTCTAGTTTATGGCTTGCCGATTCGCTTTTTTGTCATCAACATACAACACTAAGTGCGTATGATTGCTCATGACAGCATAAGCACAGACGTCAATACAAAATACCTTGGCTAACTCAAGCAGTTTGTCTTCAACCCAGCCTCTACGATGCTCGTAGGATTGACCTGTAAAGTGGTCTTCCCCACATAAAAATGCACGGCGTACGCAACGTGATATGCAATGGTAGTACTTTGTATCAACCAAACTTACTTGGCGCTTTCTTGCGATTGCCATAAGACACCCTGCTTATTTTTCACACTGATAAAAGCCTAGTACTTAGTTCACTAAACTGCAAAAAAAGGATGGGTGTCACTGTTATCGTTACTAAACTGCAAAAAATAGGATGGGTGTCACTGTTATCTGTCGTTGGTGCAGAATCAAATGAGAATTCACAATGTTTGCCGTTTTCGGGCCAAGATTCAAATGTATAAGTGGCTGCACAAACGATATTTACAGCCATAATCATTGCACCCAACATAAAAAATTTCACAAAATTTCCTGTGGCATATAACGCTTAATATAACTGGAAAATACGAGCGCTTTACAGCGAGTAGTTTCCCAGTTGATGTTTTTGTTATACGCACATATTACGCTAATGTTTGGGAACATAGGTTTTGCCCCACTTATTAGCCGCTGCCAAAGCAAAACCAAAATAGACAATACTAAAAACACCATTGAAAAATTCAAAATTTACTTCGTTGTTTACAGATTCAAAAGCGGCACTAAAAAGAGATATGAAAAATCCAAGTACAGCACTAAGCCAAATGAATCTAATTATCACACCATAAACTTTCTCACTCAAAATCCCACTGTGTTCCTGAAAGCTCAGGAAAAAACTGGTTATTTTATGACAAATATAAACCATCAATAACGTTAGCGGCGGTACTAAAATAGCTTCTACAACTTCATGAAATATTAGGCCAATTAACATAGCTAACGAACACCACACTAAAGGAATTTTAAAACCCAATATCTCAGTGTAATTTAAGTATTTTGGTTTAACAGCTTCGTTATTCAACTACATGTCCTTTGTGCGTATAACGAGCCTGTAGATTAACTCGTTTTTTTATTTGTTTTTATTGATAAACAAACCATAGCTGAGTTCCTATTTTGGTTCAATTGATTACTGTATTTTTACGCAGAATATAGAAGTGTTTGATATTGTTTTAATTGGCGTTTTGGAAGGGATTAAGGGGGGTTGAGTAGCTTTAACTTAGGTTAAAAGGGCTTCCCCTTTTTAATGTATCGTATTTTGCAGCTTTTCTATATTATGAACAAGGCAATACAATGGCCATTGCGCATTTACTTTCGCTTGACCCTGTAAGGTCAATTTATTCATGCCTTTGTTCACTGTAATGTTCCGCTTTTTATTTAAAGGAAAGCCGGTTCGATACAGCCGAGTCGTTTGCCATTCTTTAATAATCAGCTATCGTCGACCTATGGGGCTGTCTATTTTTACTTTCATTTTGTCGATATAGCTTAGCTTTTTGCGTGATTCATTATTTATAAACTGTACTTGTCGCCCCGTTTTAATGGGTGGCTTTCGCATACATTGCTGTTGTAGTGGACATACTTTGCAATCTTTTAAGTAACCGCAGAATCGCGTGTATTGCTGGTTATGGCTGTTTACATTGACCCCGCTTCGCCACATGGCATTGCCTGCAGGGCAGCTGCATGTTTGCGTTGCCTCATCATAATGAAAATCGTCTGAGGTAAATAACCGAGGCTTGCCTTTGCTGCGTTTTAGTCGCCGTTTTTCTTGCTCTGTTTCGTATGTTTCGCTGTCTTTAAATAGCGGATTTCGTTTTCTAAATTGGTTATCCGCAATGTAGGTATCGAACCCACTTTGCGCCATAAACTCAAGATTTACTTCGCTGTTAAACCCACTGTCTGCGGTGAATTTGATGGTGTGTTTATCTGCCATTTTTTCTGTATTGAGTTTAGCAAGCTGCTGTTTTAATTGTGCAACGGCTGGCTGTAAAGCTTGTTGTTCGCCCACTGAGCCCCACGCTTGTGCTTGCAGGATGATTTGATGTTTATCATCGTTTATCGCGATGCCGTTGTAGCCTTGAATTGTCCCTTTTGAGGTCGTCATTTTTGCACTATCTGGGTCAGTGATATTACTTTTAACAGGCTTGCCTTTATTGCCTGTTTTCTCTTCGTGAGTGGCTAAAAACTCGGTGATTTTACCTGCACTTCTATCCAGCTTTTCTTTTTGTTTTAAGTCCTGAGTTATTAACTCTTCGCCCAGTCCATCTTGTGATTGGTGGCGTTCAATAATACGTTTGCTTGCGCGTTCTAGTTTTGCTTTTTTGCGGCTTAACTCATCGAATTTGCCGCTCCACTCTTTACTCGCATTGGACTTTAATTTACACCCATCAATGGCAAACATGTTGCGGCCTATCAAGCCTTCTTCATCACATATCATCAGCACTTGCGTAAAAAGCGGCTCAATCTGTTCATGCATTTTAGCCACAAAACCCGCTATAGATGTGTAATGTGGCTGGATATCTCCCGACACACTCATAAATAAAATATTATGCTCGCAAGCCTTTGCAATCCGACGGCTACTGATAAAACCATGTGCATAGCCCAGTAAAATAATCTTTAGCATTACCGAAGGCGGGTACGCAGCAGCGCCTGTTTTGTCGTTGTTATACCACGCGTCAAATCCCGATAAATCGAGTTTATTTTCGATGATATAACAAAGGGCATATTCAAATGTACCAGGCAGAATTTGCTCAGCGAAATTGATAGGAATGAATTTATTTTGACAGGATAAGTCAGGCTTGTAGTTAGCCATAACAGTTTACCGTGGGTGAATAATATCTATTAGATCACAGCGAACACATGGATTCAAGGTTAAAAAGCAACCAATTAAAAATAGTAGGATACGTTCCTAAAAAGAGTAATTCTACAGCCTCAACGCCTCATTAAGAGGCAATAAAATAGTTAGTTAAAATAAGCGAGGCATGAGCAAAAACCAACTGTTTTTGTCCTGCTTTAATGACTTGTTAGTTTTTTTAAAGGATTGAATTGATTATAGTATTTTTGAACCTCTAATCTTACTTCATGGGCTGCATTTTCAAGATCAGTGATACCTGCACCATTTTTCCTCATGACGCTTACAACCTTATTATGTATCCATCCGTGGTTATCATCGAATTTATCCCAGTGTTCACCATTTTCAATTTCTTTCTGATACTCACCTATAACTGAGTGGTAAGCTTCGAACATAGATGAAACCCGATTATCCAAAATTGATACAAGTTTATTTCTTATTTCGTTGGGAACGAAAGGATCGGATTTTAGTTTTTCTTTTAATGCCATTAACTCAATTTGCTTCTTTGGCATCGGAATACCATGAAAGCCTGTTTTTTTAGTTAAAATTTCATGTTTGTTATTTATCGCATATTCATGAATATCATCTAAAGTGTCTTTTAGATTCTTATCATTAGACCAATGTTTTTCGGATGAATAGTCAAATTCCTCCCATAACTCCTCGCTTAATTGAGAAAGCCTTTCCATTACTTTTTTTTGGTACTCTGTATTTACAGAGTTAAGTAGACCATTTTTAGCTTTTATAAAAGTAAGAATGGCTACTGTTGATGCTGTAAGATAAAACGCCATTTGAAAGAGCTTTACTGCCAAATCCATTTTTAAACTCCTGACTATGATTGGTACGATGTAAAAACTAACGCCTTGCTAAGGGGCAAATTATGGTTTGCTATAATGCGCGGAGCGCGAGCAAACTGTTATTTGTCCGTTTGAGCAACTTGTTATATTTTAAATTCTACAGTTTCTTCTCTATAAACTTTCACTTTTTTTCCATTTAAAAAAGCTGGTCTATAATACCATTTACTAAATGCACTTTTAGCTGCTTTTTCAAATACACCTTTAGGCTGGGAATCCAATACCTTTATATCCGATACCATACCATTTTCAGTAACAACAGCAGACATTTTAACCCAGCCCTCAATTTTATCTTTTGCGGCTCTCTTTGGGTACTTAGGTGAAACATGAACAGTCCATTTAGAAGGTGCATCAACTTGGTCGAGTTGATATACAGTTTTATTAACGCTTTGATCTACTTGAGTTGAAGTACAGCTAATTAAAGTTACACAAAATAGTATTGCTAGAAATTTACGCACGAATCATCCTTAAAATATAACGCCGTTTTAAGCGGCAAATTGCAGTTGGCTAAAATAAGTGAGGCACGAACAAAAAGCCAACTGTAATTTGTCCGACTTGAAAACCCTTGTTAGGTGTGCGTTTACACCGTTACTATATTATTAATATCATCTGTTGCCACAACTTTTAATAATGGTGGTCCGCCACCATGCATGTGACCTTGAGGATAAGATAAAAGCCAAAAACGACCATCTATTGGATCGTTGAAATATACATCCCAACCACATTTTGATGTACCAACTTTTCGTAAATGGTTATTCACAAGCCAGTCGATACGCTCGCAAACAGAGTCTGCAATTACTTTTACATCAGATTCCACCCAACATCCAGCTAATGCCGATTCGGATGATTGCAGTAAATCCATTTAGTACACCTAACAACTTTGTATCCGACATTTGTCGCTTTACAAACCGACAAATGTCCAAATATTACGAAGCATCTAATTTAACCAGCTAATAAGCACTTGTAAACAAATAGTTAGCCGGTATTTAAGCTTCCTTAATGTAGAAATGCCCCAAAATGGTAGAGATCAGTAATATTGGACAAAAAAGTAATGAACTATAAAAAATAGGTGTAAGCGATATTATTAAAAAGATAACTTAAATTTTTATCTAAGCTTTTACCTTTAACCTAAAACAAAAAAGCCGCTGTTTATTACAAACAGCGGCTTTCGTATTAAGATTTACAAGCTTAAAGCTTGCTTAACTTAAACTTGATTTTTATTGTTTACCAATTACTTCAAGTCCACCCATGTATGGGCGTAATACTTCTGGTACTACTACTGTGCCATCGGCTTGTTGGTAGTTTTCTAGTATGGCTACTAGTGTACGGCCAACGGCTAAGCCTGAACCATTTAGTGTATGTAGTAACTCTGGCTTTTTAACACCTTCACGGCGAAAACGTGCTTGCATTCTACGCGCCTGAAAGTCAGCCATGTTTGAACATGATGAAATTTCGCGGTATGTATCTTGCGCAGGTAACCATACTTCTAAATCGTATGTTTTAGCTGAGCCAAAGCCCATGTCGCCCATACATAAAATTACTTTACGGTATGGTAGGTCAAGTGCTTGTAGTATTTGCTCTGCGTGCCCTGTTAACTCTTCAAGCGTTGCCATTGAGTCTTCAGGTTTTACAAGCTGTACAAGTTCAACTTTATCAAACTGGTGCTGACGAATTAGGCCTCGTGTATCGCGACCATAGCTGCCTGCTTCACTTCTAAAACATGGAGTGTGAGCAACTAAGCGAATTGGTAAATCGCTTTCATCGTAAATTTCGTCGCGGGCGCTGTTTGTAAGCGGTACTTCAGCTGTAGGAATTAAGCTAAAGCCGGCTTGTTGTTCGCCGTCGTCATTTACAAGGCCTAATGTGTGGAATAAATCGCCCGCAAATTTAGGTAGTTGGCTCGTGCCGTAAAGGCTTGCGCTATTTACTAGGTACGGTACATACATTTCTGTGTAGCCGTTTTTATCAGCGTGTGTATCTAGCATAAATTGCGTTAGTGCACGGTGCATACGCGCTACTTGGCCACGCATTACAGTAAAGCGTGCGCCACTAATTTTAACGCCCATTTCAAAATCTAAACCGTTTAGGTCTTGCCCTACATCTACGTGGTCTTTAACTTCAAAATCGAATTTTTTAGCTGTGCCCCACGTTAAAATTTCAACGTTGTCGTCTTCGTCTTTGCCCGCTGGTACTGACTCGTCTGGCAAGTTTGGAATTGCTAAAGCAATGTCGTTAATTGCGGCTAATACTGCATCTTGCTCAGTTTTAGCGGCGTCTAGCTCACTGCCTAAGTTAGCCACTGCATCAAGTAGTGGCTGTGCGTCTTCGCCTTTTGCTTTGGCTTGACCAATTGCTTTTGCGCTTGCATTACGTTGACTTTGAAGTTCTTGCGTTTTTACTTGTAATGTTTTGCGTTTTTCTTCAAGTGCCGTTACCGTCGCAACATCGAGTTCGTAACCGCGCGCCGCTAAACGTGCTGCAGTTTGTTCGATGTCTTGACGTAAAAATTTAGAATCTAACATGTTAGTTTTTTAACCTTTTTGCATTACTAGCTGAAGGCCCAGCCAAGCCATAAAAATACACACCATCACGTTTAAGATGATATTGAGGGCCATTTTAATAAAGTGACCTTGTTGTAATAACAACAACGAGTCCATTGAGAATGTTGAAAAGGTGGTTAATGCACCTAAAAAGCCAATACCGATAAGGGTTTTGGCGGGGCTTGCGGTGATAATTTCTTTATCTATCAAACCGTACAAAATGCCCATTAACAATGAACCCAGAATATTAACCGTCAACGTGCCAAAAGGGAATCCCCTACCGAGGAGTTTTAGCATGCTTTCGCTAATAAAAAACCGTAAACACGCACCTGAGGCGCCGCCAAGGGCGATCATCATATAAAGTTTAATCATTTTCGTATCGTTTAAGTGGGCTTTGCGCATCGCGCTCTTTTAGGTAATCGAGTTTTTGTTTAATTTTTTGCTCAAGTCCGCGCTCGCTCGGTAAGTAATATTCTTTGCCGTCCATTTCTGGTGGTAAGTATTTTTCACCTGCGGCAAATGCACCTTCTTCATTGTGCGCATAACGATACTCAGCACCATACCCTAAGTCTTTCATTAAGTTAGTTGGCGCATTACGTAAATGCTCTGGCACTGGGTAACTTGGCTCGTTTTGAGCATCTGCTTTGGCTTGATTAAACGCCATATACACTGCATTACTTTTAGGTGCGCTGGCTAAATATAGAGTGGCTTGTGCAATAGCGCGCTCACCCTCGCTTGGGCCAACACGTTGGAATATATCCCACGCATTTAAGGCCACTTCCATCGCGCGCGGATCGGCGTTACCTATATCCTCTGTTGCAATGGCAAGTAAACGCCTTGCTACATACAAAGGGTCGCCACCACCGGCTAAAATTCGGCAATACCAATACAGCGCACCATCGGGAGAGCTACCACGTACTGATTTATGAAAGGCTGATATTAAATCGTAAAATTCATCGCCGCCTTTATCGTATTTAGCTAAATGAGTAGGTAAAACTTGGCTAAGTACGTGCTCGTCTACGTTGTATTGACCGTTTTTCTCGGTTGTTAAATCAACCGCTTGTTCAAGTAAATTAAGTACTTTACGCGCATCGCCGCCACTTGCTTGGCATAGTGCCTTTTTAGCGTTGTCGGCAATAGTGATGTGTTTTTGGCTTAGCTGCTCGTCTTGTTTAAGTGCGCGCTCTATTACGGTGTATAAGTCGGTATCGGCAAGCGATTTTAAAACATACACACGTGCACGCGACAATATAGCGTTGTTAAGGGCAAACGATGGGTTTTCGGTGGTTGCACCTACAAATATAAAGGTGCCGTCTTCTATGTGCGGTAAAAACGCATCTTGTTGGGATTTATTAAAGCGATGAACCTCGTCAACAAACATAAGGGTGCGTTGGCCACGGCTTTCTAGGTTATCGCGCGCTTGCGTTACGCTGTCACGTATATCTTTTACGCCTGCGGTTACCGCCGACATTTGTATAAGTGAGGCATCAGCATGGTTGGCAATTATTTGCGCAAGTGTTGTTTTACCTACACCCGGCGGGCCCCATAAAATTAAACTATGGCATCGCCCCGCGACAATGGCTTGATGCAGTGGTTTATCAGCACTTAATAAGTGTTGCTGACCAATGTACTCGTCAAGCGTTGTGGGGCGCATACGCGCGGCAAGTGGGCGTACATCGGGCCCAAAATTAAATCCTAAATTACTCACCGTTACTCTGATCGTCTATTTCAACACCTTCAGGAGGCGTAAATTCAAAAGTGCTTTTATCAAGCGGCGTATTAACTTGGGCATTGTTAAACGTAAATGACGATAGCTGCCCTGAGTTGTCGGTAACGACTAGTTTAGCAAGGCCTTGCTCGTTACCCGCAAACGCTATATCAAGTTGTTCTACTTGGCTTTCTACGCCTTTATTTGGCGTTACGCTAAAGCCTGTATTTGTTGCAAGTACGCTGTATTTTTCCCACTGTGCTGGGTCTTTTGATGTAAGTAGCACAAATGGTGTTGAGTCGATTAGGCTGCTGGTTTTCATAATCGTTACTTGCTCAGCAAAGCTATCGAAGTAATATGTTTTATCGCCGTTTGATACAAATAATGTATCGTCTGGGTTTGTTTGCTGCCAGCGAATCATCATAGGCTGTTGAAGCGCTATTGTGCCCTCGCCTTGCATAACAGCTTGGCCTTCTTTGTCTGTTACTTTTTGTGCAAACTGCGCTTTAAAGCTTTTTAAAGTAGCAAGTCTGTCTTGTAATGCTTGGCTGTCATCAGCAAAGCTTGGTGCGGCAAGTACGCTGCCTAACACTAATAATAAGGCGTTAAATTTTTTCATTAATTTGCTCCATTAGGTACTAATACATCGCGAGCGCCGTTATGACCTGGTGAACTCACGATACCCGATGTTTCCATTTGTTCGACTAAACGTGCTGCGCGGTTATAGCCAACACGCAGTTTACGTTGCACTGACGATACCGATACCTTGCCGGTTTCAATTACAAACGACACGGCTTCGTCGTATAACGGATCGTTCTCTTCGTCTGCATTTTCGCTTGCTTCACCTGGCAATAAAATATCTTCACTGGCATCACCATTGAGTATTTCATCAACGTAATTTGGCTTAGCACGCGCTTTCCAATCGTTTACAACGGCATGTACTTCATGGTCGTCTACAAACGCGCCATGTACACGCTCTGGTACACTAGTGCCTGGTGGTAAATAAAGCATATCGCCCATACCCAGTAAGTTTTCTGCGCCTTGTTGGTCAAGTATCGTGCGCGAGTCTATTTTACTTGATACCTGAAACGCCATACGCGTTGGTATATTTGCTTTAATTAAACCGGTTATTACATCTACCGAAGGGCGCTGCGTTGCCAGTATTAAATGAATACCTGCCGCACGTGCTTTTTGGGCTATGCGGGCAATCAGCTCTTCTACTTTTTTACCAACAATCATCATCATGTCGGCAAACTCGTCAATTACTACAACAATACTTGGTAACTTACCAAGTTCTTCCGGGCCTTCTTTCATGCCATCGGTGTCTTTAAATAATGGATCAAGAATTGGGTAACCCGCTTCATTGGCTTCAAGCACTTTTTGGTTGTAACCTTTTAAGTTACGCACACCCAATGCTGACATTAATTTATAACGACGTTCCATTTCGCCCACACACCAACGCAGTGCGTTGGCGGCTTCTTTCATGTCGGTGACTACTTCACACAATAAATGCGGAATGCCTTCGTATACTGATAGCTCAAGCATTTTAGGGTCAATCATGATCATACGTACATCGTCAGGGCCCGATTTGTAAAGCAAGCTTACTATCATGACATTAACGCCCACTGATTTACCTGAACCAGTTGTACCGGCTACCAATAAATGTGGCATTTTACCTAAATCAGCACATACCGGCTGACCGGCAATGTCTTTACCAAGCACCATGGTAAGTGGCGATGGATTTTGCTCGAATTTAGGTGCGTTTATTACTTCTGACAAACGTACTATTTCGCGATGTTTATTAGGAAGCTCAATACCAACATATGTTTTACCCGGTATAACTTCTACAACACGCACACTAATTGCCGAAAGCGAACGGGCTAAATCTTTAGCCAAACCTGTAATTTTTGACACTTTAATACCTGGCGCTAAATCTAGCTCAAAGCGTGTAACAACAGGGCCTGGGTATACCGCTACAACTTTAGCTTGTACGTTAAAGTCCAGTAGTTTTGTCTCTACTAGGCGCGATACTGTATCGAGCTCTTCTTGCGAAATTGGGTTTTTAGCTTTGTCCGGCCTGTCGAGTAAATCAAGCGACGGTAATGGCCCCGGTGGTGGTTCTTGCGTTAATAATTGCTCAAACTTCTCTTTAGCCGTTGGCGGTGGTTGATATTGCGCTTTTGATTTAGGCATTGGTCTTGCTGGCGATACCACTGTTGTAACTGGTTTTTCTGGCTCTACAACTGGGCTTTGGTCAAGCGCGTTTAATGCAGCGGCCGTGTCCATTGGTTCGTCGTCTATGGCGCTAAAGCCAATTTCTTGATCGAGTATGTCGTCAAGCTCGTCAAACGGCATAAACTCGTCACTAATTTGAGGCTCATTAAACGGCGTTTGCGGTTTATTAATTGCTTTTTGTTTATCTGCTTTTTTAGCCGATGTAGGCAGCTCTATTTGCTCATTTATATCATCTTCAAAATGGGCGTCTACTTCGTCGTCATTATTTGCTTTGCCCGCAGCGTGTTCTCGGTGCATCCAGCCTTTTGCGTACGATACTATAAAGCGGTAAAACCTAACCATTAAATCGCCAAGGTAATCTACAAAATCAACCCACGATACACCCGTTAATAAGGTAAGCCCGGCAAAAAAGAAACACAGTAATAATATAGAGGTGCCGGTAAAGTTAAACGCAGGCATCATGGCTGATGCAATAACATCGCCCACTACCCCACCAGAGGAAAAGTTATAAATATCGTCAAAATTGATACTGCTAATAGCGGTAGCTGAGGTAATAAATAAAGCAAAACCAATAACACGCAGCGCTAAAGTGGTGTAATCAAGCTGTAAAATGCGGTGAGGTTGTTTAAATAGCAAGTAGCCAAATAGCTGAATGGCCGCTGGCACTAAGTAAGCCAACCAACCAAAGGTGAGTAATAAAATGTCGGCTATCCATGCACCGGCTGCTCCTGTGATATTGCTTACTTCGCTAAAACTAGTTTGCGACCATGCAGCATCTGCTGGATCAAAGCTGATCAAGGCACATAAAATAAATATTGCCGTAAAGGTGCTGATAATCAGCCCTGTTTCTAATAGTCTTTGCACACCGTTTAGGCGCATAGTTCCCTATTCCTCTTTATTATTCTATTTTTATTCACACTTACTTAGCAGTGAAATACCTTAGCAGGAAATGCAATTTGTTGCACTTTATCTTAACCTTGATGGCCTGATTATGAACAAGTTTTTATAATTTGAGCTTATATAAGCAAATGACGCAGCTAATATAAATAACCTTAAGTAATATAAGGACGAATAATTACGCCTTCTTCACCTTTTACTTCTTCCATTACTACATAAGTTCGGCTTTCACTAACATTAGGCAATTTTAATAATATGTCACCTAATACACCACGGTATTCTGACATATCATTTACGCGCGTTTTAAGTAAAAAATCAAAATTACCCGATACTAAATGACATTCGATAATTTCTTCGTGCTTTTTAACGGCCGCACTAAACTCATCAAATACGTCGGGAGATGTTTTAGTAATTGTTACTTCTACATACACCGATAAACCTTGCCCAAGCTTAGCTGGATCGACCACTGCTTTATAGCCAAGTATGTAGCCTTCTCGTTCTAGCTTTTTCACTCGCTCCAGACAGGGCGTGGCGCTTAGACCAACTCGTCTGGCCAGTTCAACATTTGAAAGGCGTCCATCGTGCTGTAATTCCATTAAAATTTTACGGTCAATTCTATCTAATAACTGATGCATAGTGCCAACTAGTTTTTTATGCTGTTTATTTTTGTTATATAGATGATAACACTAGATTTGACTTTAAAAAAGGTGAGACACACGGGCTTATGATGAATATAATAGTGAAAAATGTTAATCCGTTCTTAATAAGGCAAATGATATGATTATTGGTGTTCCTAAAGAAATTAAAAACCATGAATACCGTGTAGGTATGGTTCCTGCGAGTGTTCGTGAATTAGTAAACCACGGTCATCAAGTGATTGTAGAAACTGATGCAGGCATGGGTATTGGTTTTACTAACGAAGATTACACGCTAGCGGGTGCTGAAATTTTAGCAACTGCTGCTGACGTTTTCGCTAAAGCAGACATGATTGTAAAAGTAAAAGAGCCACAAGCTGTTGAACGTGCAATGTTACGTGAAGACCAAATTCTTTTCACTTACTTACACCTTGCACCTGATCTTCCACAAACTGAAGACCTTGTAAAAAGCAAAGCTATTTGTATTGCATACGAAACTGTAACTGACTCTCGCGGTGGTTTACCGCTTCTTGCTCCTATGAGCGAAGTTGCTGGTCGTATGTCTATTCAAGCTGGTGCACAAGCGCTAGAAAAATCTAACCACGGTCGTGGCATGCTACTAGGTGGCGTACCAGGCGTTGAAGCGGCTAAAGTTGTTATCATTGGCGGCGGCATGGTTGGTCGTAGTGCAGCGCAAATGGCTGTTGGCCTTGGTGCTGAAGTTGTCGTTCTTGACCGTAACATCGACGTATTACGTGCACTAGACGCGCAATTTGGTAATAAAGTTAAAGCTATTTACTCAACTGCTGATGCTCTAGAAAAACACGTACTAGAAGCTGATTTAGTAATTGGTGGCGTACTAATCCCAGGTGCAGCTGCACCTAAACTAGTAACGGCTGAGCACATTAAAGCAATGAAACCTGGTTCTGCAATTGTTGACGTTGCAATCGACCAAGGTGGCTGTATTGCTACTTCTAAAGCAACTACGCATGCTGATCCTACTTTCATCGTTGATGAAGTTGTTCACTACTGTGTTGCTAACATGCCAGGTGCTGTTCCACGCACATCTACGTTTGCACTTAACAATGCAACCTTGCCTTTCATCATTAACCTTGCAAACAAAGGTTATAAAAAGGCGTTACTAGATGACGCTCACTTCTTAAAAGGCTTAAACGTAATTAAAGGCCAAGTAACTTATAAAGAAGTAGCAGAAGCGTTCAACATGGAATATGTTGACCCACGCACAGCGGTAGAAAACGCATAATTTAGCGTTTCGTAGTTAGATTGGTATTAAGTATGTAGCTACCTAACTACAACCATAAAAAAAGCAGCTAATTAGCTGCTTTTTTTGTATTTAAATTTCAGATTTATATAAATTTATTTAGATAAACTAGTTTAGATAAAACGCTTAATTATAAAATCTACTTTTACGCGCTTAGCTTGGCCAAGGAGTTTTTTAACTGGCTGTGGGTAATCATCCATCGTTTCTAAATCATCTGGGCCTGTTAAACGTCGGCAGTGTTGTAAAATTTCCTGCTTTTCGTTATCAATAGCATCCATAATTGTTTGCTCTGGATCTTCTATTAAAATACCGTTTTCGATATCAAGACCCCATGCACGTGGATTTAAGTTATGCCCGCTCAGTAAATGTTTTGTTCTATCTGAACAAATACCTTTTAAATGAAACGAATTGCTTTCATCTTTCCACAGATACACATTTAAATTACCGTTATCGATATGGCGCTTTTGCGTTTTTACAAATTTATGCAAAATAGTTTCGTATAAATAAGGTAATGCCCCTATTTTACTAAACGGCTCGCTTGGCGGTAAATAAAAATCATTTGCTGTTTTATCGCCTACAACAATAGTCACTTGCTTGCCTTGCTTTAATAATCGGCGCAGTGATCGCATAAGCGGTGCCGGAAAATTAAAGTATGGCGTATACAACACAAGCTCTTGCTCTGTTGTATCAAATAACGCTTTTATTAAACGATTTAACTCGTTATTACGACGCCCGAGTCCTAAAAACAAGCGAATACCTAATGCTTGCGTATTTAGCTGCTCTGCTGCGTTATAACTTGCGACTTTTAAATCACGCATTAATTGCTTTTGATCAAGCTTAAAGTCGTGCAAACGCTTAAGCGGTCGCGTGTCTATACGTGGCACAGCCACTGATGAAAGTAGCTTTGTCTCAATAAAATCAACCACTGAGTCACACAGTTCGTTCTGCGTTATTAAAAAGTAGCGATCGAGTCTGTAGCGTTCGTTATGCTGCAAGTAAACGTTATTTAAACTTGCGCCGCTGTAAAGTAAGGTGTCGTCAATTACAAAACCTTTTAAATGCAATACGCCAAACAATTCTTTAGCTTTTACAGGTACGCCATAAACTTGTACGTTCGATTTAAACTTTTCTAAATCGTCACAGTATAAACTTGCGTTACCGTCTGATTTATCAGCGCCAATTAATCCACGTTGCGCGCGATGAAAATCCACCAGCACTTTTATCTCAAGTGCCGGGTTTGCCAATGACACACGATGCAGCGCTTCTAAAATTTCGCGACCTGCTTCGTCATCTTGTAAATACAACGCAGTAATATAAATTCGTTTTTTTGCGTTCGCTATCAAGCGTAGCAATTGCGTTCGGTAATCTTGCGCATTGGTTAAGACGTTAACGTCTTTTGAAGTCAACCCGAATGCGGGTTTTTCCTGCCAAAATAACATAGTTGCCTATTTGCTTAGGTCACATAATCTATCAGTGACAAATAAAATTAGGTAAAACATAACAAAAAAAATCAAAGGGGTCATGAAATAACGCTGTTTTGTTGCCTGTTAGTCTATTTATTGAGCTACTTAGGCATTTTAACTGTAAAAGCACATAACTCTAGTACACAATACTGCACAGCTTTTCGATTTAAGAAAAAAAATAATCGCGGATTTTGTTTACATCTGCCTTGTTTTTCTTAGAATCGAGCGCATTAAAGACCGTATTAAACGTTTAGGAAGAAATAATGACTGAAGCAAAACATTGTAAGCTACTAATTTTAGGCTCTGGCCCAGCTGGTTATACTGCCGCAGTATATGCAGCACGTGCAAATTTAAACCCTGTTTTAATTACAGGCATTCAACAAGGTGGCCAATTAACAACCACAACTGAAGTTGAAAACTGGCCTGGTGATGCACACGGTTTAACAGGTCCTGCGTTAATGGATCGTATGAAAGAGCACGCTGAGCGCTTTGAAACTGAAATCATATTCGATCACATCAATAAAGTAGATGTATCTAAGCGCCCTTTCACACTAACTGGCGACCAAGGTACTTACACATGTGATGCATTAATCATTGCAACGGGTGCGTCTGCTAAATACTTGGGCCTAGAGTCTGAAACTAATTTCCAAGGCCGTGGTGTTTCGGCATGTGCTACGTGTGACGGCTTTTTCTATAAAGGTCAAAAAGTGGCGGTTGTTGGTGGTGGTAATACAGCGGTTGAAGAAGCGCTTTACTTATCTAACATTGCTGACGAAGTACATGTTATTCATCGTCGTGATAGTTTCCGCAGTGAAAAAATACTTGCTGACCGCCTTGCTGAAAAAGCAGCAAACGGTAACGTTGTAATGCATTACAACCGCACGCTTGACGAAGTATTAGGCGACCAAATGGGCGTAACCGGCGTTCGTATTAAAGATGCACACTCTGATGCAACTGAAGAGCTAGATTTAGCAGGCGTATTTATTGCTATTGGCCACAAGCCAAATACTGATATGTTTGTTGGTCAACTAGAAATGAAAGATGGCTACTTAGTTGTAGAGTCTGGTCTTCACGGTAACGCGACTCAAACAAGCGTAGAAGGCGTTTTTGCTGCAGGTGATGTGTCAGACCACATTTACCGTCAAGCAATCACATCTGCGGGTACAGGCTGCATGGCTGCCCTTGATGCAGAGCGTTTCTTAGATAATTTATAAGCAATTAAATAAATTATTATAGGGCTGATTATTCAGCCCTTTTTTTATGCCTAAAATATAGTTACACTTTTACGATAAATTATAAAATAAGTACTGTATGAGAAATCAGCTATACCAATTAAGCGAAAACGATATAGCATTCCCCAATCCGGAATACGCATTAGAATCCCCTGATGGCTTGTTAGCAATTGGCGGAGATTTGAGTTTACCTCGCCTAAGTAATGCCTACAAAAGCGGAGTATTCCCTTGGTTTAGTGAAGATGAGCCTATTATGTGGTGGTCTCCCAGCGAGCGAGGCATTTTTGAACTGGATGATTTTCATATAAGTAAGAGCCTGCGTAAGCATTTAAAAAAGCACCCTGTAAGAGTAACCATTAATAATGCCTTTGAAGAGGTGATAGAAGCCTGTCGCGATCAACGCCTTGATACCGATGGCACCTGGATCACCTCTGACATGCTCGACGCTTACGTTAATGCACACAATGCTGGCATTGCACATAGTTTAGAGGTGTGGAGTAACGGAGAGCTTGCAGGTGGCTTATACGGCATTATGCAAAATGGTGTATTTTGTGGCGAGTCGATGTTTCATCATCAAACCAATTGCTCTAAGCTTGCTATGTGGGCACTGGTAAATTGGCTTAAACGGCATAATGCACATTTTATTGACTGCCAGTTAGAAAACCCTTATTTAATGACCCTAGGTGCAAAAGTAATCCCCCGTTCCACATTTTTGACTAAACTAAAAGCTGCACATAACTATACTGTTAACCCTATTATGTGGGAGCCACAAGAACTTGACGCAATCTATGAATGAGCAACTTCCTGCACGTGTTGGTTTAACCCAAGAGTTTGACTGTAGTTATTTACCCAACAGACAAGAGCAACTTTTAGTTATTCTTGATCCCAGTTGCTACAGTACCGACAAATTTGAGTCGTTATTAGGCTTGGGATTTCGTCGCAGTGGTAACCAAATATACCGTCCACACTGCCCAATATGCAGCGCATGTAGTTCTGTACGTGTATTAGCACAAGACTTTATGCCCTCAAAATCGCAAAAACGTAAACTAAACAAAGCAAAAAGCCAGTTTGAAGTGAAATATTCAACGCAAGAGCGACCTGAGTACTATCCGCTTTATAGCAAGTACATAACGATGCGTCATCAGGATGGAAGTATGTATCCTCCTGAAAAAGAACAGTTTCAAAGTTTTTTGCTTTGCAGTTGGCTCAAGATCACATTTATTGAACTGTGGCACCAAGATACTTTAGTCGCGGTTGCCGTAACTGATTGTATGAATAGCGCTATTTCTGCAATTTATACCTTTTTTGACCCCGACTTTGAACACTATAGTTTAGGCTCTGTGATGATATTAGAGCAGCTAAAGTTTGCAAAAGAGCAAAATAAGCAATACGTGTACTTAGGCTATCAAATTGATGAATGCGACAAAATGAAGTACAAAACTCAGTTTTTACCTGCTCAAAAACAGCTCAATGATGAGTGGGTGGCTATTTAATTTGCAAATATAGCCCCTGCGCCTTTACTTATTGGAGTATTTTGGGCAAAATCTGCAGCGTTTAACTATTAAAGAGGTGTTACGCTAAACATGGCGAAAGAAGACGTAATCGAAATGCAAGGGACAGTCCTTGATACTTTACCAAATACAATGTTCCGAGTTGAGCTAGAAAATGGTCACGTAGTTGTGGCTCATATTTCAGGCAAAATGCGCAAAAACTATATCCGTATTTTAACCGGCGATAAAGTAACGGTAGAAATGACTCCTTACGATTTATCAAAGGGTCGTATCGTATTCCGTGCTCGCTAAGTAAGTGCGTAAACGAGATTTAGTTTTTGGCTAGTGTTTTACTAGCTTTAAGCGTTTATTAAATGTAATTGATAGACATTGACTAGCAATTACATTTAATAAACAAAAAGCCCAGTTTTTGCTGGGTTTTTTGTTGCCTATAAAAAGGGCAAAAAAATGGCCCGCTATTATGTAGCGGGCCATTTTATTTAACTAAATTATTTAATTAACGTTTTACGCTGGTGTTAAATTACTCTCGTAATCAAAGCGAATCTTCTTGTCTTTAACCGATACTTTAACCGTACCGCCATCAACAAGTTCACCAAACAGTATTTCGTTAGCTAATTGCTTTTTAAGCTCTTCTTGAATAACACGTGCCATTGGACGTGCACCCATTGCTTTATCGTAGCCTTTATCTGCCAACCACTCACGTGCTTTAGACGTAAGCTCAAGGTTAACTGATTTTTTATCAAGCTGCGCTTGCAGTTCCACAATAAACTTATCAACCACCAGTAAAATAACTTCACGTTCAAGGTGATTAAACCAAATGATGTTATCTAAACGGTTTCTAAATTCTGGTGAAAATACTTTGTTAATTGCACCCATTGCATCGTGCGTATGATCTTGCTCTGTAAAACCAATCGACTTACGCGTAGTTTCTTGAACGCCCGCATTGGTAGTCATTACAACCACTACATTTCTAAAGTCAGCTTTACGGCCGTTATTATCGGTTAGCGTACCGTGATCCATAACCTGTAGCAAAATGTTGTAAATGTCTGGATGCGCTTTTTCAATCTCATCTAAAAGTACAACAGCATGTGGGTTTTTAATAACCGCTTCTGTTAATAAACCACCTTGCTCAAAACCAACATACCCTGGTGGAGCACCAATTAGTCGACTTATTGCATGGCGCTCTACATATTCCGACATATCAAAACGAATAAACTCAACACCCATACATTTAGCAAGTTGCTTAGTTACTTCTGTTTTACCCACACCGGTAGGCCCTGCAAACAAGAACGAACCTACTGGTTTTTCTTCGCTCGATAAACCAGAGCGAGATAAGCGAATAGCTGATGTAAGCGCATCAATAGATTGATCTTGCCCAAACACGAGCATTTTAAGGTTACGATCTAAGTTTTTAAGCGTTTCTTTATCTGTCGACGAGACGCTTTGCGCTGGGATACGTGCCATTTTAGATATAATTAGTTCTATATCTGCCACGCCAATGGTTTTTTTACGTTTAGAGCTAGGTTGCAGACGCTGGCTTGCACCGGCTTCATCAATTACATCAATGGCTTTATCTGGCAAGTGGCGCTCATTAATGTATTTAGCACTGAGTTCTGCAGCTGCTTTTAGTGCTTTTTGAGTGTAACGAATGCCATGATGCTCTTCGTAACGCTCTTTTAAGCCGTTTAATATTTTAGTGGTATCGGCAACACTCGGCTCAAGTACATCAATTTTTTGAAAGCGACGTACTAATGCACGGTCTTTCTCAAAAATATTTTTATACTCGTTGTAAGTTGTTGAACCCATACAACGTAGCTTACCACTTGAAAGGAGTGGTTTAAGCAAGTTTGATGCGTCCATAACACCACCAGACGCCGCGCCGGCACCGATTATGGTATGTATTTCATCAATAAATAAAATAGAGCCTGGCTCAGCTTGCAGCTCTTTTAGTAAGCTTTTAAAGCGCTTTTCAAAGTCGCCACGGTATTTAGTACCCGCAAGCAATGCCCCCATATCTAGCGAGTACACAACAGCATCTGCAATTACTTCTGGTACTTGCTTATTAACAATGCGATACGCTAAGCCTTCAGCAATTGCTGTTTTACCAACGCCCGCTTCACCAACAAGTAATGGGTTATTCTTTTTACGACGACACAATACTTGTACCGTGCGCTCTACTTCGCTGTCGCGTCCGATCAGTGGATCAATGTTACCTTCACGAGCTTGAACGTTTAAGTTAGTTGTAAAGCTGTCTAGCTTGCTTGCTTCTTCATTTTGAACTTCTTGCACTTCATCATGAATATCGTCGCTGTCGTTGCCTAATTCATCATCTGCTTTAGAAATACCATGCGAAATAAAGTTAACGATGTCTAAACGCGATACATCATGCTTTTTAAGTAAATATACAGCTTGGCTTTCTTGCTCAGAAAAAATAGCAACTAGCACATTCACGCCAGTGACTTCATTTTTACCTGACGATTGCACATGGAACACAGCGCGTTGTAATACACGTTGAAAGCCAAGTGTTGGCTGAGTTTCACGCTCTTCTTCTAAATCTGGAATGACGGGTGTTGTTTCGTCAATAAATTCTAATAATTCGGTTTTTAAACCAGAAATATTAACACCACACGCGTTTAGGGCTTCTCCTGCAGAAGGATTATCTAACAGCGCAAGTAAAAGGTGCTCTACGGTCATAAACTCATGACGGCGAGTGCGCGCTTCACGAAACGCGGCATTTAATGTGAGTTCTAAGTCTTTGTTTAGCATTGGCAACCCCTTACTGAGATAATAATTTATACCACAACAATCGGATGTTTGATCACCCTAATTGGTATTTATACCAATTGTATTAAATTGGTATTTATTCCTGCTCACAACTACAAAGCAGTGGATGCTCGTTATCACGCGCGTAGCGGTTAACTTGTTCAGCTTTGGTGTGGGCTACGTCGGCGCTGTAAACACCACATATACCCTTACCTTTTTCATGAACCTGAAGCATCACGTCGGTTGCTCTATCGCTATCCATATTAAAAAACGTCGTTAAAACTTCTATTACAAAGTCCATCGGCGTGTAGTCGTCGTTATTTAAAACAACTTTATATTTTCGCGGCGGCTGTAGCTTTTGCTTTTCGCTGTCGCGAACTGTATCGATAACACCTGAATCTTTCATACCACTCATAATTAAATATAGTCTTGTCTTTGTAACTCAAGCAAACTTGAATAAAAAATAAATAAAATGTTAAAAAAAATAACTCAAAACACTTGACTGGTTGGCTAAATAAACTACAGTCAAACGTAGATTGATTAAACCTTAGTCAGTCTAGCAAATAATACAATTTAGAATAACTAAATTAGTCAACTTATTGAAGGATGTAGAAGTATGGCTTGCGGTAAAGTTAAATGGTTCAACAACGCTAAAGGTTTTGGTTTCATCGTAGAAGACGGCTGCGAGAATGATATTTTCGCTCATTACTCAACAATTGTAATGGACGGTTATAAAACGCTTAAAGCTGGTCAAGATGTAACATTCGAATTAGAACAAGGACCTAAAGGTCTACACGCTAAAAATATTGCCCCAGATGGTGACATTATTGAGTGACTATTGTTTTGTTCGACTAAAGCGAGTGACCTTTTAAGATCCTCGCTTAATTCCTTAAACATACTAACTTATCTCTTCTCCCCTATTTATTGCCTCTTTTCATTCAAATTCAACCCTTTTCCTTGAATTTATTTTATATACCCCAATGTTCTAAGAGTTGATTGTTTAACTGCTTATTGGGCATGCTCAACCTCTAGCCCTTTTTATTTAAGCTTGTTACACTCTTGGTGCTAAAAATTGCGTATTAACGCAGCAACTAATCCAACTTGTCGCCTCTTTTATATGTACTAGGCTAAAGGCTGATTTATTTTTGTTAATTTTTTAGCTATAAATACAATTCCAGTTCGTCAGGTGTGACTATTCTACTTTTATAAAAGAGCAACGCTGAGTACCAACACCTAACAAACTATTCATTACGAGCGTATGTATTCATTAACTTGTTTAATAATATGTACTCACTCATTAGTAATGATTTTCTTTGCATTGTTGAATAAGACCTTTTCGGTCTACTATCTAGGAATGATGATGACATCAAAAATTATCTATACAAAAACGGACGAAGCTCCGGCACTAGCAACTTACTCGTTGCTACCGATCATCCAAGCATATACAAATGCGGCCGGTGTTGAAGTTGAAACTCGCGATATCTCATTAGCAGGTCGTGTAATTGCTAGCTTCCCTGATTATTTAACACAAGAACAACGCATTGGTGATGCACTTGCTGAACTTGGCGAGCTTGCTAAAACACCAGAAGCAAACATCATCAAATTACCAAACATCAGTGCATCTGTACCACAGCTTCGCGCTGTAATTAAAGAGCTTCAAGCAAAAGGTTACGCTCTTCCAGAATACCCTGTTGAACCTAAAAATGATGAAGAAAAAGCAATTCAAGCTGCTTACGACAAAATCAAAGGCAGTGCAGTAAACCCAGTACTACGTGAAGGTAACTCTGATCGTCGCGCACCAGGTTCTGTAAAAGAATATGCACGTAACAACCCGCATTCAATGGGTGCGTGGAGCAAAGATTCAGAGTCTTATGTTGCAAGCATGAGCGAAGGCGACTTCTTTGGTTCAGAAAAGTCAGTAACTGTTGATACAGCCACTGATGTACGTATTGAACATGTTGCAACTAACGGCGACGTTTCTGTACTTAAACAAAGCACGCCTCTTTTAGCTGGCGAAGTTATTGATGCATCAAGCATCAGCGCTTCTAAGCTTCAAGCTTTCTTAGCTGCTGAAATTGACGCTGCTAAAGAAAAAGGTGTTTTATTCTCGCTTCACATGAAAGCGACAATGATGAAAGTATCTGATCCAATTATCTTTGGTCACGCTGTAAAAGTATTCTACAAAGATGTATTTGCTAAACACGGTGAGCTTTTTGAAGAGCTAGGTGTTGATGTAAATAATGGTTTAGGCGATGTATATTCTAAAATTCAAACATTAGACGATGCTAAGCGCGAAGAAATCGAAGCGGACATTCAAGCTGTTTACGCTAGCCGCCCTGCTATTGCTATGGTTGATTCTGACCGTGGTATTACAAACCTACACGTACCAAGTGACGTGATCATCGATGCTTCTATGCCTGCTGCAATCCGTTCAAGCGGTCAAATGTGGAATAACGATGGTAAATTACAAGACACTAGCTTTGTAATTCCAGATCGTTGTTACTCAGGTATTTACCAAGCAACTATTGATTTTTGTAAAGTGAATGGCGCATTTGATCCAACAACTATGGGTAGCGTACCTAACGTTGGCCTTATGGCTCAAAAAGCTGAAGAATACGGTTCACACGATAAAACGTTTGAAGCTAAAGCAGATGGTTCTATCCGTGTTGTTGATGCAAATGGTAATACATTACTTGAGCACAGTGTTGAGCAAGGCGATATTTGGCGCATGTGTCAGGTTAAAGACGCACCAATCCAAGATTGGGTTAAGCTTGCAGTAAATCGTGCACGCGCAACAGGCGTTCCAGCTATTTTCTGGTTAGACGAAAACCGTGCACATGATGCAGAGCTAATCAAAAAAGTAAATAAATACCTACCAGATCACGATACAGCTGGCCTAGATATTCAAATTTTAGCACCGCTTGAAGCAACATTGTTCTCACTAGCGCGTATTAAAGAAGGTAAAGACACTATTTCTGTAACAGGTAACGTTTTACGTGATTACCTAACAGATTTATTCCCAATTTTAGAGCTAGGTACGAGTGCTAAAATGCTTTCAATTGTTCCACTTATGAACGGTGGTGGATTATTTGAAACTGGCGCGGGTGGTTCTGCACCTAAGCATGTTCAACAATTCGAAAAAGAAAACCACTTACGTTGGGATTCTTTAGGTGAATTTTTAGCACTTGCTGCATCTCTTGAGCACCTAAGCGTAACTACGGGTAACAACAAGGCACAAGTTCTTGCTGATACACTAGATAAAGCGACTGGTACTTTCTTAGCAGAAAACAAGTCTCCTTCACGTAAAGTGAAAGAAATTGATAACCGTGGTTCTCATTTCTTCCTATCTTTATTCTGGGCACAAGAACTTGCTAAGCAAAATGATGACAGTGAACTTAAAGCACAGTTTACTCAAATTGCTAGCGACCTTGAGTCTAATAAAGAACAAATCGTAAGTGAACTTAACGATGCGCAAGGCCCTGCAGTTGATTTAGGCGGTTACTTCCAGCCTAACGATGATGCAGCCTTTAAAGCGATGCGTCCAAGCACTACATTTAACGATATTCTTGCTAAATTAGTATAAATATTGGTTTAAAT